>DASYBQ010000222.1:0-13905 GCA_036500625.1 Pseudonocardia sp.
GATTGATGTTGGACCAGAACAATGGGCTGAGGCCTCGGCGTTCATGGGGGCCGATCAGGTCGTGGAACGCCGGGACCTCGAGCACGGTCTGCAACAGCAGAGTGTTGAAGTGTTCTCTGCACTAATTTTGATCATGCCAAAGCAGCTTGGTGTTCTGCGGACTGCCGGCCCATCGCTTCTGACTATTCAGTTCTAACGGGGCTTCGCCCCAGCCCGACGAGGCTGTCGTGGTCGGGTTGGGTAGGAAGGCTCCGGTCGGCGGGTAGACGGCGAACGGCGTTCCGGTCACCGTGTATGAACCACATGTCGCGCGGTTGGTGTGGCCTTGCGGCCGCCCGTCCGACCCGAGCCGGTGATGACGCTACCGCGTAGCTGTCGCTGGTGTCCTGGCTGATCACAGCTGCCGTGGGTCGATTTCATCAAGGGGCAAGATAAGGACGATGTCATGCATGAGCACCTCGCCTGGTTCACCGGCGACGAAGGAGTGCTATTCATCGGCCGGGCGCAGGAGAAGACCTCGGTGTTTCGCACCGAGCGTCGCTGTGACGCGGCCGTGACTCGTGGTTAGCGCTGCCCTCGCACCCATTACCGCCCCGGTGATGGCCAGCGTTCTCCCCGCTGGCGGCCAGATATCTCCCCGGTGATCAACGATCTGGTGCCGGTGGAGAGGGTCTGCCGGTGAATCGAGACGAGGAGATTATGGAGATCCTGGAGGCGTTCGACCTCACGGAGTTACCGCGCCGCGGCCGAGTTGGCCGGGTGTGACCATCACACCGTGGCCCGTTATGAGGCGCTGCGCGAGGCCGGGCAGCCGCTCGTGGCCCGGGAGCATCGGGTGCGGCCGATCCACGAGTATTTGGACAAGATCGAGGAGTTGGTCGCCCGCTCGGATGGCTGGGTCCGCGCGGATGTGGTGCACGAGCGGATCACCGCGATGGGTTCACCGGGGCACTGTCAGGTTGGTGCGCTGGATGATCATGCGGGGTCGGTTCACCGCGCGGTGGAGTCGGGTGGCTGGTGTGGTCAGGCGGCGGTGGGCAGACCGACGATCTCGTTCCAGGTGTACCGAGGAGCGCGACGAGGAAGTGCAGGCATCGGTACCGGGGTGGCAGGCGCATCGGCGACGTTGGCGTGCGGGAGGTCCGTCGCCGCGCACTGTCTTCTGATCGGGGGGATCGCGGGTTATGCGGATGGTTCGTGGAAGCGCAGGCGCAGCAGATGGCGCGCCGGGTCGGTGAAAGCACTGCGCCCGTGCAGCGCGATGTGGTTGTTGACCAGCAGCAGTCCATCGGTGGGGATGACCCGCCGCAGCTCTTCCCCCCCGTTCTCGAGTAGGTCACGCACGGTGTCAAGCGCCGCCCGCACCTCGACGGTGTCGTAATCGGGCCGGTCGGCCAGGCCCCTGTAGAGCCCGTGCGTGCGCCAGCGCACCATCGGTAGGTCCGCGAACACAGGCGTGTATTGGTATCCGTCGGCGGCCACCAACGCTCGTGTGTGCAGGGCCTGAGGAATACGTTTCGGTAGCCTCGTCTCGGTGAGCACGCGAACCACCGCGCGGCCTTGCGGTGTTAGCTCCAGTTGTTGTTTGACAACGCGGATGTCGCGCAGTATAGACACTCCACCACCGCAGCTGGCCGCCTGGACCGCGTACAGCAGAAAGAAACGCTCCGGGACCGCGAAGGCCCCGTTGTCAGTATGGTAGTCCGCCTTGTGATCATTTTCCGAGAAGCTCGTGTGGCCCGAGCGCTGCTCGCCGTGGTTTCGCACATCCCACACCACATGCTCGAAGGGGTCGTTCGCGGACGGATCACCGAGCAGCGCCGCGAGCGCAAAGACGGCCTTGCGTGCCTGGTCGACCTCGACTCCGGCCAGACCCAGCGCCGGTACCAGCACCGCGGCGGCCATCTCGTCGTCGAACGCGGCGCGTATCCGATCACACAATGCGCTCAGACCCGGCGCGACCCGACGCAGCCGAGACCGCAAACCAGCAGGATCAGCCGACTCGCCCAGCGCACTACCCGAGACGTCACGACCATAGTGATCAACCAGAGCCGCACAGATCTGCCCTCCTTCCTTCGACCACCACAATCGTTCGTTGCCTATCCCCACCTCAACAACACTGTTGACCGACTGAATCGTGGGCACCACAGGACTACCGCCTTCCCCCGAGCCGCACCAATATTTCAGGCCTACACCGATAACGTGGCTGCCCGGAAATGGTTATCCACCGCATCATCAACTGGGAGCGGCCCTCAGTTTGCTGACGTGATCTATGGGGCATGTCCAGGGCGGCAGAGGACGGAGTTCGTGGGCGGCGTTGCACCCTCGTACCGGGGCTTCCGAGGCACCGTTGCGTTGACGGATCGCGTGTCGGGCAGGGTGGGCCGATGCACCGTCGTGGGCTACGCCGAGTTCGTCTCGGTGTTCGACCCCGACGGCATCCAATGGGAACTACGGGCCGCCGAGTCAGAGTAGAAGGCCAACACTCCCCGGCGCCTGCGGGTCATCCCCAGTGCCTCGGCAAAGTCGTGAGGTGACGGTTTGACCTGCGGTGACGGCGTGTCGTTGGGGCGGGCACGGCGGCGAGGTGAAAGCCTCCGTGGGTTCAAATCTCACCGCCACCGCCAGTCTGACCAGGGCAAACAGCCGGTCGAGTCGATCATTGCTCGATCGGCTTAGTCTCACTCCTAGTACTGCGGGGCCGGTAAGGCGAGTCGCCCCCGCGAGGCTCCGGAGGAGTTCCGGCGAAGGCCGGCGCTGTGAATGTCGGCAACCAGAGCGCCGAACCCCTGGTGGCGGCACCCAAGGGTGAGCACAAGCGCGCTCTTTCGGCCGAAGGCGAACTTGCGGAGGCGGACCCGAAGGGTCCCCGATCGGAAGTTCTCGCGCGAGAACAGGCCCTGTCGTACTAGTCTCAATTTCGGCCCGATTTGGGCTGTCGCGTCTGTTTAGGCGCGTTCGTGGAGCCAGACGGCACCAGATCGTCAAGTCGTACGGAATCTCCGTGCTCGCCGAACAGCGCATCGCACTCGGTCAACGCGCGCGCCCACCGGTTCACCGGGTATGGCTGGAGAAGTACTGATGCAGGCGCAGCGCTACCTCCATCTCGACCGCGCGGTCGGCCACCGGTCGGCCCAGCACGGACTCGACCCGGCGAAGTCATCCAGGCGCACGGTGCAGCGGCAATAGGCCAGGAGTTCCCGCTTGCCAACTGCCGGGTGATGATCCGATCTCTGCGCTTCGCCGACGATCCCGACGAGGTGCACCGGAGTGCCCTCGCTCGCGCCGAACTGCGTCGCTTGGCCGTTGCTCGATGAACGCGAAGACTTCGTCGGCGAGACCGTGCTCGATCATCACCGACGCACGCCCCAGGTGAACTGCCATCGGTTGCGAGCTCGCGGTGGTCGCAGCACTATGGAGTGCGCCGTACATCCGCTGATTGGGAGGCGAGTCATGGCCAAGGCGGGCACCCAGGTCACCCGGACCACGGCTTCACGCAAACTACCCAAACCCGACGAGCCGGTTCCGGCATTGTCCCGGCCGGCAGTGGGGCTGGTGGTGGGTGGCATCGCACTGTGGATCGGTTCCACCGCCATGGCACTGGCGAAGCGCTGGCCCTGGCCGATTTCGACGCTGGTGAACGCGATCGCCGCCTACCTGTTGTTCACGGTGGCGCACGACGCGAGCCACCAGTCGCTGTCCACCAGCCGCGGGGTCAACACCGCTCTCGGGCGAGTCGGGACCCTCGGCTTCGCGCCCCACGTAGGGTTCCACTCCTGGCGGTTCATCCACCTCGAGCACCACCGCTTCGTCAACGACGAGGCCCGGGACCCCGACCACTACACCGAGCGGGGCCCGGCGTGGCAGCGTCCGCTGCGGTGGCTGACCGTGGACCTCTACTACATGCGGTTCTACCTCCCCAAGCTCAAATCGCGTCCCCGGAGCGAGCAAGTCGAGCTGGGCTTCAACTGGCTGCTGCTCGTCGGGACCACTGTGGCGGCGATCGTCACCGGCCGCTTCCGGAAGCTGCTGTTGTTCGTCTTCCTGCCGATCCGGCTATCGCTGATGTGGCTCGGCTACGCCTTCGACTACCTGCCGCATCACGATCTCACGACGACTGCCCGCGAGAACAACTTCAAGACGACCCGCAACCGGGTGGGACTGGAACCCGTGCTCTCCCCACTGATGCTCTACCAGAACTACCACCTGGTGCATCACCTGCATCCGCGCATCCCGTTCCACCGCTACGTCGCCGCCTGGCGTCGCAACGAGGAGGATTACCTGACGCACGACCCGCCGCTGACCGACGTTCGCGGCCGGCCACTCACGCTGGACGAATACCGGCGCCGGCGCGGTCTTTCCGACACAGCAGCAGACGCCAGCAATGCGGCGGCAACGGGAACCGGGTAGCGGCTACCGCGCGACTGCTGCGCTTGCGGCGCGCCGGAGTGCCCATGCAATATGACGCGTCGGTGAGAGGCAGATGTGCTCGCTAGGAGTGGAGGCCGTCGCGGAGATCGCCGCGCCGGCTGATACCGAGCTTGGAATAGATGCTTTGCAGCCTAGATGCTTTGCAGCCTAGTTTCGACCGTGCGGACGGCGATGTGTTGAACGGTGGCGATCTCTTTGTTGCCGCGGCCCTCAGCGGCGAGGATCGCGGTTTCCCGTTCCGCCGGGGTCAACAGTGCGCGGGCGCCGAGTGATTGGATCGCCGGGGTAGCCGCGCCCTCGCACTGTTTGAGCAGGTGGGCGGCGCGATGGTGGGCCGAGGTTGCCTGGCGGGCGTTCTGGGCTTTCCGCCAGGCAGCGGCGGCGTCTACTGCTGTCTCGGCTGCCAGGAGACGCGCGCCGATCGCTTCGAACGCTGGAGCGAGCGGGAGCTGCCGCACCGGCTGGCGGATCGGTTGCGGGGACGCATCCGCATCGCCGTGGGCCGGGCTGAGCTGCCCACCGCGGCGGTCATCGATGCCCACACCGTGCGCGGCGCCGACACCGTGGGCTCCAGCAGCTCTGGGTATGACGCGGGCAAGAAAACCAAGGGCAGGAAACGTAACATCGCCACCGACACGCTCGGGCTGCTACTGATCGTCACCGTCACCGCCGCGAGCGTGCAAGACCGCGACGGCGCGCACCGGCTGCTTGCCCTGTTGCGCGAGCGGTTCTCCACCATCAGCCTGGTCTGGGCCGACGGCGGCTACGCCGGACGCCTGATCACTTGGGCGACGGCGGCGCTGCGCCTGAGCGACCATCATCAAACGCACCGACAATGTCGCCGGGTTCGTCGTGCTGCCCCGCCGGTGAGTGGTGGAGCGCACCTTCGGATGGCTGACCCGCCACCGGCGACTGGCCCGAGACTACGAGCGACGACCAGACCACCACGAAGCCATGGTGTGGTGGGCCAGCGTCGCCATCATGACCCGCCGCCTGACCCGCGAACTCGCCGCCCAGCCACCCCAACCACGCTGGGGCCAACCCCGACAAACCCAACCCACCGCCGCATGATCAGTCCACCGACAGGCTCTAAGATTTCCGGACCCGATTACCTGCCCTACGCTGCCTGCCGAAACTAGCCGGCGGACCGGTCCTGGTCGGGTGGCGGTTTGGCCTGTTCGACGAGGTGCCGGCCGCGTTCGTAGTCGTTGTCGGCCTGGTGGGTGGCCACGCCGACGGTGACCCCCTCGGTGCTGTACCAGACGGTGAACGCGCCGCCGCCGTGGTCGACGAGCCGGGTCTGCTGGTAGCCGTCGCCCCAGGCCACGTACTTGAGTGTGTGCTCCCCGATCATCGACCAGAACCCGGGGGCCCGCGCCCACCGGGTGTCGCCACCGGCGGCGGTGGTGCCGGCGATCGTGCCCATGGCCAGGGCCTCGCCCCAGTGCTCCACCACCAGGTGCCGCCCGGCGGCGGCGTTGTGGGCGTAGGCCACGTCACCGGCGGCGAGCAGGCCGGGTTGGTCGGTGCGCATCCGCTCATCGACGACTACCCGCTGCTGGTGTATGCGCGCACCCGCGCGGGCGGCCAACTCGCAGCGGGGAGTCACGCCGGCCGCGACCAGCACCAGGTCGGCCTCCAGGACAGGCTGCTCGCCCTGCTGGAGCGAGTCGCCCAGGTGCACCCGGTGGCCCCGCTCGATGGCCGTGACGGTGGCGTCCCCGATGAACCGCACGTCCTCCTCGGCGAGCCAGCCGGCGATCCGGCGCCCCAGCGCGGCGCCCAGCCGGCCGTGTTGGGGTAGCGGTTCGGCGCTGAGCACGTTGACCCGCACCCCGCGCCGGGCCAGCGACACGGCCGCCTCGCAGCCGATGAACCCCGAGCCGATCACCACCGCCGACGACGCGCCCTCGGCCGACTCCCGCAGCTGCCGGGCGCTGTGCAGCGAGCGCAGGTACGCCACCGCCGGATCGTCCGCGCCCGGCACCGGCAGCGGGCGGGGCACGGCGCCGGTGGCCAGCACGCAGCTGCCGTAGTGCACCCACTCGCCGCCGCCCAGCTTGGCCCGCCGACCCTGGGCATCCAGCTCGCTCACCCGTGTGTCGAGCCGGCTGTCGATCGCCAGCTCGGTGTACAAGCCCGGGTGTTGCAGTGCCAGCTCGTGCTGTTCGGTCTCGCCGCGCAGGTACTCCTTCGACAGCGGCGGCCGCAAGTACGGCGCGGTGTCCTCCTCGCTGACCAGCAGCACGCTACCCGGCCCGCCGGCATCCCGGTACCCGGTGGCCGCCGACAACGCGGCCGGCCCGCCGCCGATAATCAGCAGATCGGTGTGCACGAGGCCTCCGCCGCGTTGGTAGCCCGGTCACGCGGGTGCGCGCCGGGAGAGTCGGCTAGGTGATGGGTGAGCCGCCGGTCACCCCGAGTACCTCGGAGGTCATGTAGCTGGACTCCTGGGAGGCCAGGAACACGTAGAACGGGGCCAGCTCGCCCGGTTGGGCGGCGCGCCCGAGCGGTGCCTGGGCGCCGAACGACTCGAGCTTCTCCTCCCGCATGGTGGCCGGGATCAGCGGCGTCCACACCGGTCCGGGGGCCACCGAGTTGACCCGGATGCCCCGCTGCATCAGGTTGGCGCCCAGCGCCTTGGTGAAGTTCACGATGGCCGCCTTGGACGTGGCGTAGTCCAGCAGGTGCGTGGAGGGTTGGAAGGCCTGCACCGAGGAGGTGGTGATGATCGACGACCCGGGCGGCATGTGACCGACCGCCGCCTTGCACAGCCAAAACAGCGCGTAGACGTTCGTCTTCATCACCCGGTCGAACTGTTCCGCGGTGATGTCGCACAGTCCGCCGTCCTGGCTCATCTGGTAGGCGGCGTTGCTCACCAGCACGTCGATCTGACCGAACTCGCGCACCGCCCGGTCCACCACGTCCTGGCAGGCCTGTTGTTCACGCAGGTCGGCCGACATGGCGACGGCGCGCCGGCCCGCCTCGCTCACCCAGTGCACCGTTTCCTTGGCGTCCGACTCCTCCTCAGGCAGGTAGGTGATCAACACGTCGGCGCCCTCGCGGGCGAACGCGAGTGCCACCGCACGGCCGATGCCGGAGTCGCCGCCGGTGACCACTGTCCGCTTACCCGCCAGGCGCCCGAGGCCCCGGTAGCTGTGTTCGCCGTGATCAGGCCGCACATCCATGTCCTCGGTGCGACCGGGCCAGTCCACGGTGACGTCACCGCTGCCGGGCGCGGCGTGTTGCCGGGTGGGGTCCTGCTGAGCGAACTGGCTCTGGTTCATCGCGGGGCTCCGGTGTCGGGAACAAAGGCTCCCCGACAGCCTTCCCCGCACACCTGCCCCGAAACCGCTCAGACCGGATTCAGGCACCATCGTCGTGCTCGGGCCCCGCACCGCGTCAGGGATAAATTCGGCCGCCACACTGTGGAACGCCGACGAGCAGTCCGGTGTTCAGCTCACTGGGTCCGGGTCTTGCGCGGCGAGACCGATGAGGAATTCGGCGAAGCCGGACGGGGCCGGTGCTTGGCGTCGGGCGCTGGTGATCACAGGCGGGTCAGCGGTGTGCACAACCCGCCAGCCGCCGGTCTTGAGCGCGGTGACCAGGGCCACATCCTCGTGGGCAGGCGCCGGTGGAAATCCCCCGACCGCGAGGTAGCCGCGGGCGGAGACTCACCGTGCCCGGTCGGCTCTGACGCTATATCAGACGCGACAGCCACGAGTGCGTGCTGGTACTGGGTGTGGGCGCTGATGACCTCGCCATGGCAACGCCACCGGGCGGTCACCGGCGGATGAGTTCGCTCGGGTCAGCGGGCCTGCGGTACCTGGCCTTCGCGCCGCCGGAGGCGTTCGCGCTGTGGCACCACGGTGTACTTGGGGTCCTCGGCGGAGGCCACGCCGGCATGGAAAACCCCGAACCGGGTGGCCGCCGAGGCGCCCAGCAGCGCCACGCCGGACAGCGCGCCGGCCAACCGGCGGTGCCGCCCCAGCAGCGCGGTGCCGGCCCCGACCAGGGCGAGGATCTTGCTGGCCCGGATGAGGCGGCCGGCGGTTCCCGTCGAGTACGCCTCCGCAATCATGCCGATGCGCCGCCGCATGAGCTCGAACGCGCCGAGCTCCATACCGACTCCCAGCAGCGCGAACATCCGGGCCGGGCCGGTCTCCCCGGTCGGGGCGGCGAGCAGCCCGAGGCCGCCGGCCGCGGCCGCCGCCGACCCAACGAACACGAACGGCATCTCACGGTACCCCTCGTGCCAGGCGGGCACCGCGGTGTCGCTGAATAGCACGGCGGTGTAGGACGCCACGGCTGGGCCGAGGATGGCCGCGCCTGCGGTGGCCGCCGCGCCGATCCGGGGCGCCCGGCCGGTGACGTCGCTGGCCGCGGCGATCCCGGCCAGCGGGGCGTACCCGGACAGCAGCCAGGTCCCGAGGCTCATCGGCGAGGTCGGCTTGACCACCCGCAGCATGTTCAGGAACCGCAGCGGCCGGCCCAGGTCGTCCACCAATGCCACCAGCGACAGCGTGATGGCGCCGATCGCGCCCAGCTTGCTGACCTTGCTCAGGCCTGGTCGTCCTGTCTCCTGCGCGCCCGCGCCGAGCAGCGAGGAGGCGCCGGCCAGGCCACCGAGGAACAGGTAGCCGGCGATGTCGTGGGCCTGCCAGGTAGGTGGGTTGAGCACCGGGCGACCGTAGTAGGAGCCGAACTCGGCGCTGGGCACCATCGCCTGCTCACCGCGCCGGTCCCGGCCTCGGCGCGGCTCGGCGCGGCCGGTGGCGACCCCGGTCATGGCATCCCGGGCCGAGCGCAACGGGCCGCGCAGGCCCTCCCGGGTCACGTCGCTCTCGTTGGGCCGGTCGCCGGGCCGGCTCACCGCGATCTCCTGGTGGCCAGGAACGCGGCGGCGGCGCCGCCGACCAGGGTCAGCGCGGCCGCGCCGGCGTGCCGCCACATGCTGGCCAGGTCGCGGGTGGTAACCACCGGGTCCGGCGGCAGGCCGTAGACCTCCGGCTCGTCCAGCAGCAGGAAGAACGCGCCGTCCCCGCCGACCCCGTCGCTCGGATCCCGGCCGTAGAGGCGGGCCTCGCTCACCCCGGCGGCGTGCAGGGCGGCGAGCCTTGTGTCGGCGCGCTCGCGCAGTTCCTGCAGCGGGCCGAACTGGATCGAGTCGGTCGGGCAGGCCTTGGCGCACGCCGGCTCCAGGTCGTCACCCAGCCGGTCGTAGCACAGCGTGCACTTCCAGGCCCGCCCGTCCTCCTTGCGCTGGTCGATCACCCCGTACGGACAGGCCGGGATGCAGTAGCCGCAACCGTTGCAGATGTCCTCCTGCACCACCACGGTGCCGAACTCGGTGCGGAACAACGACCCGGTCGGGCAGACATCCAGACACGCCGCGTGCGTGCAGTGCTTGCACACATCCGAGGCCATCAACCAGCGGAAGTCCCCGACCTCGGTGCCGCCCGGTTCCCCCAGCCTGGCGAGCACGTCCGTGCCGCGCATATCACCTGGGTCCTGCCTGGCCAGCGGCGTGCGCTGCTCGATGAACGCCACGTGGCGCCAGGTCGACGCGCCGAGGGTCTGGGTGTTGTCCAACGACATGCCGGTGAAGGTCAGGCCGTCCTCGGGGATCGCGTTCCACGTCTTGCAGGCGACCTCGCAGGCCTTGCAACCGATGCAGACCGACGTGTCGGTGAAGAACCCGACCCGCTGCGGCGCGTCCCGGTAACCGGTGTCGAACGCGGGGTCTGGCAGGTCCACCGTGCGTCTGCTACTCATCGTCTCACCCTTCCGTGCCGGTGGTGTCGGTGATACCGGCCCGCCGGTGGTACTCGGCAAGCAGCGCGACCACATCGGGTCCGCGCGGGCGGCGGCCCGGCTGGATGTCGCAGGCCAGTGCCTTCGTCTCCATGATGTGGCTGTTCGGGTCCAGCGTGGCGTGGGTCAGTTCGTTGGCCGCGTCGCCGGTGACCAGCCCGTTCGGCCCCCAGTGGTAGGGCAGCCCGATCTGGTGCAGCACCCGTCCCCCGACCCGCAGGCTGGGCACCCGGTCGGTCACCAGCACCCGGGCTTCGACCACCGCCCGGGCGCTGACGATGGTGGCCCAGCCGGCGTGGGTGAGGCCGCGCTCGGCGGCCAGCTCCGGGGAGACCTCACAGAAGAACTCCGGCGCGAGCTCGGCCAGGTAGGGTTGCCACCGGCTCATTCCGCCCGCGGTGTGGTGCTCCGCGATGCGGTACGTGGTGGCCACATAGGGGAAGACCCCGGACCCGGGCTCGGTGCCGGTGGGTGCGTACCGGTCGTAGGAGTCGGCCGGCCGGTGTACCTCGCGCGCCGGGTTGCGCTGCTGGCCGTAGAGCAGGTTCGGCACCGGCGACTCCTGCGCCTCGTAGTGCGCGGGCAGCGGGCCGTCGGTCAACCCGGCCGGCGCGAACAGCCACGCCTTGCCGTCGCCCTGCATGATGAACGCGTCGGTGCCGGCAAGCGCCTCGCCACCCTTGGCGCCGGGCGGCGGGATGTGGTCCGGCGCGGTGGTCGCCGGGAAGTCCGGGACGTCGTGCCCGGTCCAGCTGCCCTGCTCGGCGTCCCACCACACGTAGGCCTTGCGTTCGCTCCACGGCCGGCCCGCCGGGTCGGCGGAGGCCCGGTTGTAGAGGGTGCGCCGGTTGGCCGGCCAGGCCCAGCCCCACTCCGGGGCCACCCAGCTCTGTTGCGACCCCGGCTTGCGCCGTGCGGCCTGGTTGACCCCGTCGGCGTAGACGCCGCTGTAGATCCAGCAGCCGCATGTGGTGGAACCGTCGCCCTTGAGCTGCAGGTATGACGACAGCGGGTTCCCCTCGGCGTCCCAGCCGTTGATCTCGGCCAGCACCGCCTCCGCGGAGGGCTCGTCGAGCGGTCCCTTGGTGGGGTAGTCCCAGGTGAGGTCCAGCAGCGGGCGGTCCATCTCGTCGGTACTGGCGGCCAGCTTCTCCCGGATCCGGCGGCCGAGGTGGTAGGTGAACCACAGGTCGCTGCGCACGTCGCCGGCCGGCTCGACCGCGGTGTGGTGCCACTGCAGCATCCGCTGGGTGTTGGTGAAACTGCCGTCCTTCTCGGTGTGCGTCGCGGCCGGCAGGAAGAACACCTCGGTGCCGATGTCCTCGGTGCGCATCTGCCCGGTCTCGATCTCCGGGCCGTCCCGCCACCAGGTGGCCGACTCGATCAGTGAGAAGTCCCGCACCACCAGCCAGTCCAGGTTGGCCATGCCGAGCCGTTGCATGCCGGCGTTGGAGGTGCCGACCGCCGGGTTCTCCCCCAGCACGAAGTAGCCCTTGCAGTCCCCGGCGATCTGGGCGCGCACCGTGTCATAGGTGCTGTGGCTGCCGGTGAGCCTGGGCAGGTAGTCGAAGCAGAACTCGTTGTCCTCGGTCGCGACCGGCCCCCAGTAGGCCTTGAGCAGGCTCACCAGGTATGGGCGCATGTCGGCCCAGTAGCCCTTGTCGGTGCGCTCGGCCTCGATGAAGGCGTCCAGGTTGTCGTCCTGGTGCGCGTGGCGCATCGGGATGTAGCCCGGCAGCAGGTCGAACAGCGTCGGGATGTCCGTGGAGCCCTGGATCGAGGCGTGCCCGCGCAGCGCCAGGATGCCGCCACCGGGCCGCCCGATGTTGCCCAGCAGGGTCTGCAGGATCGACGCCGTGCGGATGTACTGCACACCCGTGGTGTGCTGCGTCCAGCCGACCGAGTAGATGAACGCGGTGGTCCGCTCTCGCCCGGAGTTCTCGGTGAGCAGCTCACACACCCGGGTGAAGTCGGCCACCGAGGTGCCGCAGATCTCCGCCACCATCTCCGGGGTGTAGCGGGCGAAGTGCCGCTTCAGGATCTGGAACACGCAGCGCGGGTGTTGCAGGGTGTCGTCGCGCGGGGCGTCGGTGCGCACGTCAGCGCCGCCGGAGCCGTGCTGCTCACCCCGGCCCGCCGACCGGATACCCGCGCCCCGGTGGCGCGCGGCGGTCTCGCGCTTGTCGTGCCCGACCTGTTCCCGGTCACCGGATGCGGCCTGCACCTCGGTGCCCTCGTAGGACCAGGTGTGGAAGTCGTAGGCGTGCTGCTCGGCGTCGAACCCGGAGAAGAGACCGTCCAGATCCTCGGTGTCGGCGAAGTCCTCGGTGATCAGGTTCGCCGCGTTGGTGTAGG
The DNA here is from genome assembly GCA_036500625.1 of Pseudonocardia sp. Lineage (GTDB taxonomy): Bacteria > Actinomycetota > Actinomycetes > Mycobacteriales > Pseudonocardiaceae > Pseudonocardia. Next base: position 12,601 of record DASYBQ010000222.1, read on the forward strand.
CCAGCACGTACTCACGGAAGTAGCGCTCCTCGCGCAGCACGTAGTTGACGATGCCGCCGAGGAACGCGATGTCCGAGCCGGCGCGCAGCGGCACGTGGATGTCGGCCAGCGCGCTGGTGCGGGTGAACCGGGGGTCCACGTGGATGACCTTCGCGCCGCGCGCCTTCGCCTCCATCACCCACTGGAAGCCGACCGGGTGGCACTCCGCCATGTTGGAGCCCTCGATCAGGATGCAGTCAGCGTTCTGCAGGTCCTGCAGGAACGTCGTGGCGCCGCCGCGACCGAAGCTGGTCCCCAAACTGGGGACAGTGGCGGAGTGTCAAATACGGGCCTGGTTCTCGATCTGAATGGCACCCAGCGCGGTGAACAACTTCTTGATCAGATAGTTCTCTTCGTTGTCCAACGTGGCCCCGCCCATGCTGGCGAAGCCCATAGTACGGCGGGTGCGGTTGCCCTCGACCTCCCACTGCCAGCCCTGCTTGCGGGATTCGATCACCCGGTCGGCGATCATGTCCATCGCGGTGTCGAGGTCGAGGTCCTCCCAGTCGGCACCGTGCGGGCGCCGGTAGCGCACCCGATACTCCCTGGCCGAGCCGGTGGTCAGCTGCAGGCTGGACGAGCCACGCGGGCACAGCCGCCCCCGGCTCACCGGCGAGTCGGGATCACCCTCGATCTGCACGACCCGCTCGTCGCGCACGTAGACGTTCTGTCCGCAGCCCACCGCGCAGAACGGGCAGACGGACTTGACCACCCGATCCGCGGTCGCCGTCCTCGAGCGCAGCTCCGCGCTGTGACCACTCTTCACCGCCGCGCCGCGGCCCGTGACATCCTCCCCCGCGAACTGCCGGTACACCGGCCACAGCTCAAGCCACTGCCGCACACCCATCCCCACCGTCCGCTCCCTCGACCTGGGTGACCTCAAGCCACATACCCGAGGCACCACGCGCCAAACCGATCCTATCGCCACGCCCCACTCACCGGACCTCGCCCGCCCAGGCGCAGTTGGTGGTCGCGTTCGAGGGTGTTCGTGGTGCGGGTGTAGCACCCGGCGGTGGTATGAACGTGGCTCGCGGTCTCCACGACCGATAGCCCGTTCTAGTGAATACCTCTATTCTTCACTGCATATATCTTGCGCGGCACACAGCGGTATGTTTAGAGTAGTCACGTCCCACCGAGGTGGGCGCGGGCAGCACTGACAGGGAGAACAGGCAGGAGGAGTGAGTCCGGTGCTGATGCGTACTGACCCGTTTCGTGAGCTGGACCGGTTGAGCCAGCAGATGTTCGGCACCAATGGCACTACCTCGC
>DASYBQ010000223.1:0-46853 GCA_036500625.1 Pseudonocardia sp.
AACGGGCGCAACGGCTCCGCCGCCACCCTGGAGCTGCTGCGAGGGGCGGCCCAGCAGCGGCGCAGCGTGTGGATCGGCTACATCAACTCGCTCGGGGTGGCCAGCAGGCGGATCGTCGAGCCGGTCAGCGTGGGCGGCGGGGTGCTGGAGGGCTACGACCGCCAGCAGGGCGACCTGCGCCGCTTCATGCTGCACCGGATCACCTCGGCGGCCGTGGTCGACTCGGGCGAGGCCTCCTGAGCGGACCTGGAAATCGCGCCGCCCAACCACAGCCGCCCAACCACAGCCGCCCAGCGAAGCCGCCCCGCTCGGTGCTCAGTGCTCGAGCATGCGGCGAGCACCGTCGACGAATGCCCGCGCGGCCGGGCTGCTCGGGCCCTCGGCGCGCCAGGCGAAGGCCAGACGGCCGCGAAGCTCCGGGTCGGTGATCGCCAGTGCATGCGGGTCGGGCCGCGAGCGCGCCACCGATGCCGGCAGGGTGGCGACGCCGAGGCCACCCGCGGCGAGCTGCGCGAGCACCGCCGGGCTACCGGCCTCGAAGGCGACACGGGGGGCGGAACCCGGCGGCGGCGCAGCCCTCCTCAAGGCGGGACCGGATGCTGGTGCCCGGCGGCAGGCTGATCAGTGCCCGGTCGCGCAGCGCGTCGAGCGGGATGGTCGAGCGCGCCGCCAGTTCGTCGCCGGGCGCTACGGCCGCGACGATCGGTTCATCGGCAAGCACCAGCACGGCGCGTTCACCCTCGGAACTCGCCGAGGCCACCTCGGCCTACCGGCGGGACACCGGAGCCGACCCTGGCTAGGATCGCTAGCGCACCTGGGCCATGCGGAACTGCATGGCGTGCTCGACCAGGCCGATCAGCGTCTCCTTTGTCGACTCCCGATCCCGCGCGTCGCAGGTCACGATCGGCACGTTCGCGGCGATCGCCATCGCCTCCTGCACGTCCGGCACACGGTGTGACAACTTTCCGTCGAACTGGTTGAGCGCCACGATGTAGGGCAGGCCCCGGTCCTCGAAGAAGTCCACGGCGGCGAACGAGTCGGCCAGCCGCCGGGTGTCCACCAGCACCACCGCGCCGATCGCGCCGCGCACCAGGTCGTCCCACATGAACCAGAACCGGTGTTGGCCGGGTGTTCCGAACAGGTAGAGGATCAGGTCCGAGTCCAGGGAGAGCCGGCCGAAGTCCATCGCCACGGTCGTGGTGTTCTTGTTCGGCGTCGAGGCAAGGTCGTCGACCGCGCTGCTCGCCTCGGTGATCACCGCCTCGGTGGTCAGCGGCACGATCTCGGACACCGAACCCACGAACGTGGTTTTGCCGACGCCGAAACCACCGGCCACAACGATCTTCGCTGAAGTCGCCGCGGTGCTGGCCACATCCTCGGACTGCCTAGAGCCGACGGAGTCCACTCAGCACCCTTTCCATCAAAGCGAGATCCGGGGTGTCCCCGTTCGAGCCGGACGACCGGTGCACAACGACCAGCCCCAGCCCTGCCATGTCGCCGAGCAGCACCTTCGCCACGCCGAGCGGGACAGACAGCAGCGCGGCGACCTCGGCAACCGAGTGCGCCCGTTCACACAGGTCGGCGACCGAGCGGTGCTCGAACTGCAGCAGGGCCAGCTGATCGCGGCCACGCGAGCTGGTGGACACCAGCGTCTCGATCTGCAGATCCAGCCCGGAACGGGTGCGCCCCCTTGTCCATGCGTAGGGCCGCACCGCCGCCGAACTCAGCTCGACGTCGCCGGCCACGTCCGGGGTCGTCAAACCGTGCGCGGGTTTCTTGGCTGTCCGGTCCGGCGCGGGTGCGGCCGGCTCGGCGGCCCGCGCGGTGTCCGCTCGGCCGAGGCCGTGCGCGCCGGGGGGCCGGGCGTACAGGCTCGGCTCGTCAGCAGGGTCCGTCTCGGTGGCCAGGTCATCCCGGAGGTCATCCCGGTCGGCCGCCGACCCGTCCCCCAGCGGGTCAACGGTGTCGTCGCCCCTCGCCTGCTCCCCACGTCGCCGCCCCCACCGGCGGCGCTTAACGGGACGGCCGCTGTCGAAGCTGAAGCCGTTCAGCACATCGGCAAAGGTCGGCTCAGCCGGCCTCCGCTCCTCGTCCCGCCCAGCGGTCATCTTCGGCCGCCCCCAACCACCCCGACGCCAGTCATCCCTGCTACCCCCGCAGCGAACCCTGCAACTCGGCCCTGAGCTCCGGCGTGAGCAGCTGGCCGACCCGGTCGACCAGCAATGTCATCTCGTAACCGATCAGCCCGATATCGCAGGTCGGCGACGCGAGGACAGCCAGGCAGGAACCATCTCCGATGGACATCAGCAACACGATCCCCCGCTCCATCTCCACCACGGTCTGCACCACCCCGCCGGCCTCGAAACACCGGGCGGCCCCCTGAGTGAGGCTGATGATGCCGCTGGCCACAGCGGCCAACTGGTCCGCGCGGTCCCGGGGCAACCGGGCCGAGGCGGTGAGCAGCAGACCGTCCGAGGACACGACCACCGCGTGTGCCACCCCGGGCACCCGCTCGGCGAAGTTCGTGACCAGCCAGCCGAACCGGTTCGGCTGGTGCTGTGTGCGGGTCACCCGTTCTCCTTCCCGTTGTGCGTCGCGCTGTCGTGACCGCCGCTGGAACGCGCGTTACTGGCCTCGGCGAGTCGGCGCAGCCGGCTCTCCCGGCCCTGGCGCACTCCGGACTGATAGCTGGCCAACCGGCCACGCACCTGATCGGCGCTGCGCGGCACCCCGGCCGACTCGCCGTCCTCGCCGCCCGGGGCGCTGTTCGGGCCGCCGGGGATCAGCTGCGCCTTCGGCTTGCGCTTGGGCAGGCCGGCGGCGGTCAGCTCGGTCTCCGTCGGCTCCTCGGGCATCGGATCCAGCAACGAGGAGTCCGCCCAGGCCTCCGGCCGTGGCTCGGGCGTCGACTCCTGGCGTACCGCTTCGCCCCGCACCGCGCCCGCCCAGGGGTCCGGCGCGGCGTCGGCGCCGTCCGAAGCCGACGCAGTGTCGACGAGTGGGAGCACCCGGTCACCGGGAGAACCCAGTGGGGTGAGCTCACCGGGTCGTCCGGTGCTCTGCTCGGCGCCGGGCGCCGACGCTACTGCCCCCTGGTTGTTCCGGTCATCGCGCCACTGGTCGTCCGGACCGGCCCAGTTGTCCCAGTTGTCCCGGCTGTCGCCGCGAGCCGGGATCCGGTCCAACGGGCGGTTCCACACGTGGTCGGAGTCGGTGGAGTCCGGCGCGACCCAGTTCTCCCTGAACCACGCCGAGGTCTCTTCGAAGATCGGGTTCTCCGGTACCTCGGCTCGGTCCGGAGGGCTCTGCCGCATCGGCTGGGCCCGGCCGCCTCGGGACGGCGGCACGTCGTTCCACCGGGGACTGTGCCCGTTGGGCACCGGCTCCTGCGTGGCCGAGGATGGGGTGTTCGGCTGCCAGAGCGCGTCCGCTCCCTGGTCCGGCCGGCGATCTTCCCCCTGCGGCGCCTCGGGCCGACGGTTGTCCGCGCGGCGGTCCCCGGAGCGGCGGTCGTCCGCCCGTGACTGATGCGGGCGGCGGTCCTCTTCCGGCCCGCGCTGGTCCTCGGGACGGCGCTGGTCCTCGGGACGGCGCTGGTCCGGGTGGCCTGTACCAGGCCGACGCCCGTTGGGCATCCCGGACGGGACGGGTCGATTCGGGATCTGGCGGTCCGCGGCGGGGGTTTGCGGCGCGCCCTCCGGACGGTCGAGGCGTTCCCTCGGCGTCAGTCCTTCCTGGCGCTCCGGACGGCGTGGTGAGGCCAGGCGTTGCTCCACCTCGGGCTGATCCTGCTGGCCCGGCCGCCGGGTGGGCGCCGAGCGCCCACTCGGCGGCGCGTCAGACTCGGACCGGGACCGGGCGCCGGAGCGCCTCTGCTCGGCACCGGGGCGCCCAGCGACTGGCTCGCCCCGCCGCGCCTGCGCGGGCGGCGCGTCGGGCTGGGGCGCATCGGGCTGGGGCGCGTTCGCGCCGTTGCGGCCAGGCCGACTGGCCGGAGTCGCGCAATCCGCCCGCGCAGGCGGTTCAGCGGAACCGGGACCCTCGGCGGCGGAGGTGTCGGATCCGCCGTTGACAGCCGCCCCGCTTCCCGGCCCCGGCCGGCCAGAACTCGCACGACCCGACGCACTCCCGTTCGACACCGCGCCGTTCGACACCACGCGGTCCGCTGTGCCGGGGCCCGACCCGGCCCGGTCAGGTGCGGCGGTACCCGGCGCCTGGTTCGGCGCTGCCTTGTCCGTCGAGGCGCCACGCCCTGCCTGGCTCGGCGCGGCGCCACCCAGCGCCTGGCTCGGCGCTGCCTGGTTCGGCGCTGCCTCGTTCGGCGCTGCCTGGCTCAGGGCTCCGGGCGTGCGATGAGGCAGCTCACCGCCGTTGCGGCCGGCGGCCGAGGCGTGACCGGTGGCCAACCCGGCAACCGCGCCGTTGCGCACGCCGTTGCCCACCGCGGTCGACACGCCGTTGCTCCCGTTGCCCTCGGCGGCGGCGTCGAGATCCGCGCGAGCCACCACGCCGGTACGCACGGCCCGGTCGTCCGGCTGGGCGCCGGTGGAGTTGATCAGCCCGCTCGGCACGTTCACCGAGACGGTGACGCCGGAGCTGCCCCCGCTGGACAGGTGCGGACTGGCCAGCCGCACCCCGACGCCGTGCCGCGCGGCCAGCCGGCCGACCACGAACAGGCCCATCCGGCGGGACGCGGACACGTCCACCTCCGCGTGCCCGGCCAGCCGGTTGTTGTACGAGATGAGTTCGGGGCCGGCCATGCCGACGCCCTGGTCCGCGATCTCGATCAACAGCGTGCCGTCCGAGGTGCGGGTGGAGCTGACCACCACCTGGGTCTCCGGCGCGGAGAAGGTGGTGGCGTTGTCCAGCAGCTCGGCGACCAGGTGCACCAGGTCGTTTCCGGCGCGCCCGGTGAGCGACACGGTGGGCGGCTGCTGCACCACGACCCGCTGGTACTGCTCGATCTCGGAGACCGCGGCGCGCAGCACGTCGACGACCGCGATCTGCTGACCGGCCCGCTTTGCCAGGTCGGAACCGGCCAGCACCAGCAGGTTCTCGCTGTTGCGTCGCATGCGGGTGGCCAGGTGGTCGAGCTGGAACAGGTTCGCCAACTGGTCGGAGTCCTGTTCGTTGCGCTCCAACCGCTCGATCAGCTGCAGTTGGCGCTCCACCAGCGTCTGGCTGCGTCGGGACAGGTTGACGAACATGTTGCTGACGTTTGCCTGCAGGGTGGCCTGTTCGGCGGCCAGCTTGACCGCCTGGCCGTGTACCTCGTCGAACGCCCTGGCCACCTGGCCGATCTCCTCGGTGCTGGTCACCGGGACGGGGGCGATTCGGGTGTCCGGGATCTGACCGGCGCGCATCTCCTCCAGCGCGCGGGGCAGGCGGCGTTCCGCGACGTCGAGCGCGGTGTGCCGCAGCATCCGCAGCGGGCGCAGCAGCGAGCGGCCGACCAGGAACACCACGGCGGCGGCGGCCAGGACCGCCAGCAGCAGGATCACCGAGTTCAACCCGGCGGCGTTGCGTGCCTTGGCCTGTTGCTGGGCACTTGACGAGGTGATCTGCGAGCGGATGCCGTCGCCCGAGCCGTGCATGTCCGAGGTCACCGCACGGTAGGCGTTGTCCCAGTCGCCGGCGGAGATGCCCAGCTGGCCTAGGCCGCCGACCCGGCTGAGCGCGGCCTGCTTGAGTGCCTGGAAGCGGTTGGTCGACTGGTCGAGGATGAAGCCGCCCCAGCGGTTCTGCTGGTCGAGGGTGAGGCTGGCCCGGAACTGGTCGATCGCGCTGCCCAGCTGGGCATCGGCTGCGCGCACCGTGTCCGCGTCGGTCGGCGACACGAGATCCTTGGCGATCGCCACCGCGATGACCGCGTGCTGCAGAGCGACCTGTTCGCGGGCCTCGGCGAGCGCGGCCAGCCCGGAGGCAAGGCCGGCCTGCTCGGGCGTGTCGAGCTGGCGGTCCAGCGAGGCGTCGAGCCGGTTCAGCGACCCGATGATGCCGGTGTAGTTCGAGATGACCCCGATGGTGTCCAGCTGGTTGGACACATCGCCGCGCAGCTGAGCCAGGCCAGCCAAGCTTCCCTTGACCTGGTTGTAGGCCCTCGGAGAGCTGCCGCCTAGACTGTTCGGGTCACCGACCGAGGACTGCATCCGCGCCGCCACGGCGTCCACCGCGCCAAATGTGGCGTGCAGCGTGTTGATGTCCCCGGTCCGGTTGCCGGCGACGAACACCGCAGCCTGGTCGCGCTCGGTTTGCAGTTGCTCCACCACCGCCGCGACCTGGCGCTCCAGCTCGACGTAGCGGTCCCGCGCGGCCAGATCCGTGGCACTGTGGGTCTGGTCGGCGATGCGCAGGCCGCCGAGGGTCAGCGCGAGCAGAATGGGCACCAGCACGACAGCGCCGAGCTTGACCGGGAGACTCCAGTTCTCCAGGTGTAGGCGCGTCATCGCGGAGGGGCGGGTCTCGGTGTTAGAGCTCACGGTGACGCCTCCCTGTCGCACGCCGGGTCACTCGGGGTCGATGGTTCAATACTTGTTTCGGCAAACATCGTCCCGTGGCGTGCGTAGACCCCTCGACCGAGCGTGTCAAGGTGGCTGGACCAAGACCGCGCTGGGAGCGTCAGGACTGTGTTCAAGATGGGCCCTTGTCTCCCAGGTCGGAGCGCCGGCACGTCCGTCCGGAAGATTCGGAGAACGTTTGTACGCTCGAATAGGATCTTGCTGGCTGTCGTGCACCTTTCCTTGAGCGTCGAAGTATAGCTCTAGGTTAAGGACCCGCACTGTCCGCCTAGGCAACTATCGTCACACTGGCCCCTAGAGCCACCCGAAACCGCGGAGAAGAGGACTGTCCGTGACCGACGGACCACTCATCGTTCAATCTGACAAGACCTTGCTGCTCGAGGTCGACCACCCGGAGGCAGCCGAGGCGCGCGCATCCATCGCGCCGTTCGCCGAACTGGAGCGCGCCCCCGAACACGTGCACACCTACCGGGTCACCCCGCTGGCACTGTGGAACGCGCGGGCCGCCGGGCACGACGCCGAGCAGGTGGTCGACGCGCTGGTCCGGTTCTCCCGTTACGCCGTGCCGCAGCCGCTGCTGGTCGACGTGGTGGACACGATGGGCCGCTACGGGCGGCTGCAGCTCGTCAAGTCCCCGGTGCACGGGCTGGTCATGGTCTCCAACGACCGGGCGGTGCTGGAGGAGGTACTGCGGCAGAAGAAGATCGCCCCGCTGCTCGGCGCCCGACTGGACAACGACACCGTGGTGGTGCACCCGTCCGAACGCGGTCACCTCAAGCAGGCGCTGCTCAAGATCGGCTGGCCGGCCGAGGACCTCGCCGGCTACGTGGACGGCGAGGCGCACGCGATCTCACTGGACCAGCAGGACTGGACGCTGCGCGACTACCAGCGCGACGCGGTCACCGGCTTCTGGGCCGGCGGTTCCGGGGTGGTGGTGCTGCCCTGCGGCGCGGGCAAGACGCTGGTCGGCGCGGCGGCCATGGCCGAGGCGCAGGCCACCACGCTGATCCTGGTCACCAACACCGTCGCCGGGCGGCAGTGGAAGCGGGAGCTCATCGCCAGGACGTCGCTGACCGAGGAGGAGATCGGCGAGTACTCCGGCGAGCGCAAGGAGATCCGCCCCGTCACCATCGCCACCTACCAGGTGATGACCCGCAAGTCCCGGGGCGAGTACCGGCACCTGGACCTCTTCGACTCCCGGGACTGGGGCCTGATCATCTACGACGAGGTGCACCTGCTGCCCGCGCCGGTGTTCCGGATGACCGCCGACCTGCAGTCCCGGCGCCGGCTCGGGCTGACCGCCACCCTGGTCCGCGAGGACGGCCGGGAGGGTGACGTGTTCTCGCTGATCGGGCCGAAGCGCTACGACGCGCCGTGGCGCGACATCGAGCAGCAGGGCTGGATCGCGCCGGCCGACTGCGTCGAGGTCCGGGTCACCCTCACCGAAGCGGAACGGCTGTCCTACGCCACCGCCGAGCCCGACGAGCGCTACAAGCTCGCCGCCACCGCGCGCACCAAGCTGCCCGTGGTGAAGGCCATCCTGAACCAGCACCCCGGCGAGCCGGCGCTGGTCATCGGCGCCTACCTGGATCAGTTGCACGAACTGGCCGAGGGCCTGGACTGCCCGGTGGTGGAGGGTTCGACCAAGAACAGGGAGCGCGAGGAGCTGTTCGACGCGTTCCGCCGGGGTGACGTGCCCCGGCTGGTGGTGTCGAAGGTGGCCAACTTCTCCATCGACCTGCCGGAGGCCTCGGTCGCGGTGCAGGTGTCCGGCACCTTCGGCTCGCGGCAGGAGGAGGCGCAGCGGCTCGGTCGGCTGCTGCGGCCCAAGGGCGACCACCGCCAGGCGCACTTCTACTCGGTGGTCTCCCGGGACACCCTGGACACCGAGTACGCCGCGCACCGGCAGCGCTTCCTCGCCGAGCAGGGCTACGCCTACCGGATCATGGACGCCGACGACCTGCTCGGCCCGCCAGTCCCCGAGGTCGGCGAGCTGTAGCCCGCCGCCCCCGTGAAAGCGGTTCCGCCGAACCGCTTTCACGGGTCGGCCAGGTCTCGTTGCCGGGGGCACGCTCGGCAACGGGCCGGAGGAGACCAGGGTGTAGGTCAGGGTGGACTCAGGTGTCGACCCGGAGGCCCCCGGCCGCGGTCCGGCGGCATCCTCGGTGCCATGGTCAAGGATGGCTTGTCCGCCCCGCTTCGGCGCAGCCGCGAGGACCGGATGCTGTCCGGAGTGTGCGGCGGGCTGGCCCGCAACCTTGGTCCTGATTCCCGAGGACCCGGCCACTCTCACCCCGTGACCGATGAGGGGCACGCCGCAGGGGCGGTACCGGCGAACCGGTACCGCCCCTGGACGGTCGTACGAGCTGGCTAAGAGGCTGGACTCAGAAGTCCATGCCCCCGCCCATGCCGCCGGTCGGGTCGCCCGCCGGTGCGGCGTGCTTCTCCGGCTTGTCCGCGATCACTGCCTCGGTGGTGAGGAACAGCGCCGCGATGGATGCCGCGTTCTGCAGCGCGGACCGGGTGACCTTGGCCGGATCGATGATGCCGGCCTTGATCAGGTCCTTGTACTCGCCGGTTGCCGCGTCCAGGCCTTCGCCCGCGGGAAGGTTGCGTACCTTCTCCGCGACCACGCCGCCCTCGAGGCCGGCGTTGATGGCGATCTGCTTGAGCGGAGCCTCCAGCGCGACGCGAACGATGTTCGCGCCGGTCGCCTCGTCGCCGTCAAGGCCGAGGCCGTCGAACACCGACGCACCGGCCTGCAGCAGGGCCACGCCGCCACCGGCGACGATGCCCTCCTCCACGGCAGCCTTGGCGTTGCGCACCGCGTCCTCGATGCGGTGCTTGCGCTCCTTGAGCTCCACCTCGGTGGCAGCTCCGGCCTTGATCACCGCAACACCGCCGGCCAGCTTGGCCAGGCGCTCCTGCAGCTTCTCCCGGTCGTAGTCGGAGTCGCTCTTCTCGATTTCGTTGCGGATCTGCTGGACCCGCGCCGCGATCTGGTCGGCGTCACCCGCACCGTCGACGACGGTCGTCTCGTCCTTGGTCACCACGACCTTGCGGGCCCGACCCAGCAGTGCCAGGTCGGTGTTCTCCAGCTTCAGGCCGACCTTCTCCGAGATGACCTCGCCACCGGTCAGGATGGCCATGTCGGTCAGCATCGCCTCGCGGCGGTCACCGAAGCCCGGCGCCTTGACGGCGACGGACTTGAAGGTGCCGCGAATCTTGTTGACGACCAGGGTGGCCAGTGCCTCGCCCTCGACGTCCTCCGCGATGATCGCCAGCGGCTTGCCGCCCTGCATGACCTTCTCCAACAGCGGGAGCAGGTCCTTGACCGTGGAGACCTTCGAGCTCAGCAGGAGGATGTAGGGGTCCTCCAGCTCGGCCTCCATGCGGTCGGCATCGGTCACGAAGTAGGGCGAGATGTAGCCCTTGTCGAAGCGCATGCCCTCAGTGAGCTCGAGCTCGAGCCCGAAGGTCTGCGACTCCTCGACCGTGATGACGCCTTCCTTGCCGACCTTGTCCATCGCCTCGGCGATCAGCTCGCCGATCGAGGCGTCGCCGGCCGAGATCGAGGCGGTAGCAGCGATCTGTTCCTTGGTCTCGACCTCCTTGGCGGACTTCAGCAGCGCCTGTGCGACGGCCTCGACGGCCTTTTCGATGCCGCGCTTGAGCGACATCGGGTTGGCACCGGCAGCAACGTTGCGCAGGCCCTCACGGACCAGCGCCTGCGCCAACACGGTTGCCGTGGTGGTGCCGTCACCGGCGATGTCGTCGGTCTTCTTGGCAACTTCCTTGACGAGCTCGGCCCCGATCTTCTCCCACGGGTCCTCGAGCTCGATCTCCTTGGCGATCGACACACCATCGTTGGTGATGGTGGGCGCGCCCCACTTCTTCTCCAGCACGACGTTGCGGCCACGCGGGCCGAGCGTCACCTTGACGGCGTCGGCGAGAGTGTTCATGCCGCGCTCGAGCCCGCGGCGTGCCTCCTCGTCGAACGCGATCATCTTCGCCATTGCTTTGTGGTCCTCCGATAGGGATGACGCGGTGGCCGGACGCGATGCCCGCGACGGACGATCGGCAACCCTGCGCTCGATCTCATCGATCCGACCGGTTGGCACTCTTAGCCGGCGAGTGCCAGCTAGTGCTACTGCCGTGTTTAGCACTCTCGGACCCCGAGTGCAAGACAGCCCGCCGTCGGTGGCGATGAAGCCGTAGTCCTTCTCCGAGTTGAACCACTGACCGTGCCCTGAGTTCGCAGAGGGCGCCGAGGCTTCTTCACCGGCAACCGGGAGGCAGGATGCGCACTGTGCGAACAGTCTCCGAACACCGCGCGCTCGTCGCCGCCCTGCTGCCCCCCACACCGGTCGAGGTGGTGCCGCTCGGCGAGGCGCTCGGCCGGATACTTGCCGAGAACCTGGTGACCAGCACTGCGCTGCCGCCCTTCGACAACTCCGCGATGGACGGCTACGCGGTGCGGGCCGACGACGTGGCGCGGGCCGGCGGAGACCACCCGGTGCGGCTGCCGGTGGCTCAGGACATCCCGGCCGGGCGCACCGACGTGGTGGCACTGCGGCCGGGTACCGCGCACCGGATCATGACCGGCGCCCCACTGCCGGCCGGTGCGGACGCGGTGGTGCGGGTCGAGGACACCGACGGCGGCACCGGGACGGTCCGGGTGGACGTCGCGGTGCCGGCCGGCAACCACATCCGCCGCGTCGGAGAGGACGCGGCGCTCGGCGCGCTCGCCCTGCCGGCCGGCACGTTGCTCGGTCCGGCCCAGCTCGGGCTGGCCGCCGCGGTGGGTAGCGCCACGGTGGCGGTCCGGCGCCGGCCGAAGGTCCTGGTGCTGTCCACCGGCACCGAACTGGTGGCGCCGGGCCAGCCGCTGCGGCACGGCCAGATTTACGAGTCCAACGGCCCGATGCTGGCCGCGGCGGTGACCGAGGCGGGCGGGGTGGCCGAGCTGCTGCGGTTCGTGCCGGACGACGTGGACCAGTTCCTGGCCGCGCTGGCCGAGCGGGTCGCGGCGGCCGGCGAGGTGGACCTGCTGCTGACCTCCGGCGGGGTAAGCGCGGGCGCCTACGAGGTGGTGAAGGACGCGCTGGCGGACCGGGGGGTGCGGTTCGTCCGGGTCGCCATGCAACCGGGCGGGCCGCAGGGCGCGGGCCGGCTGACCGGGCTCGGCCCTACCGGTGACGGACCGGCTGTGGTGACACTGCCGGGCAACCCGGTCAGCTCCCAGGTGTCCTTCGAGGTGTTCGTCCGCCCCGCGCTGCGCGCCGCGATGGGCCATCCGCACCCGGACCGGGCAGTGGTACTGGCTCGGCTGGGCGAGTCGCTGCGCTCCCCTTCGGACAAGCGGCAGTTCCGCCGGGGCGAGCTGGACGCCAGGACCGGCACGGTGCGCACGGTGGGCGGGCCGGGCTCGCACCTGCTCTCCGCGCTGGCCAGGGCGGACTGTCTGATCGAGCTGGCTCCGAGCGCCCAGCCGCACGAAGCAGGGACCCTGGTGAACGTCTGGTTGTTGGACCGCTGAGTGGGTTATCCACGGTGTGCGATCGGCCTATCGCTCTACGCTAAGTAGTTGTCCCTCATTAGATTGAGTGTGATGTAACTCACTGCGCGTTGCTGCAACATACGGAGCGCATCACACGTCAGTATCTGTGGGAGTGCTTGACCGGCGGTCGGGAATAATCCGGCCCGACGCTGGGTACTACCACACAGCAGTGTCACAGTGTCGCAGTGTCACCCCACCACGAACCAACCGCTTGTCGCTGGGGAGCGGACGAGCGGTTCCACGGCCGGGGTCGCCGTCTCGGGGGATGGCGGCCTCGGCCTTTTAATTCGACGCGGGTGTTCGCACTAGGGTGATGTCGGCGGTAACCGCCAAGGACACCAGCACCCAAGCCGCACTCAGCCGCTTCTCGGAGGCGCGACCTACCCCGATGGCCAGCAACGAACCCGACCAGCGGGGACCGAACCACCAGGGCCACCTGAGCCACATGATCACGCTCGTCCGCGAGGCGGTGCCCCCGATGCACCCCGGCGGCCGGCCGATAGTGGCCGGCGTCGGCGCGGCGGCACTGCTGACCCGGCTGCTCACCGGGCGCGGCACCCTGCTCGGCCTCGCCGCGACCGCGGGCGTGGCCGCGTTCTTCCGCGAGCCGGTGCGAGTGCCGCCCAGCCGGGCCGGCCTGCTCGTCTCGCCGGCCGACGGCACCGTCGCCCTGGTCGACCACGCCCCGCCGCCCGCCGAGCTGCAACTGCCCGATGCACCGCTGCCCAGGGTCAGCGTGTTCCTGTCCGTGCTCGACGTGCACGTACAGCGCATCCCGTGCGACGGCCAGGTGCGGCGGCTGGTGCACCGGCCCGGCACGTTCCTTTCCGCCGACCTGGACAAGGCCAGCGAGGACAACGAGCGCAACTCGATGCTGCTGCTCAGCACCGACGGCCACCAGGTCGCGGTGGTGCAGATCGCCGGGCTGCTGGCCCGCCGGATCGTCTGCCAGGTCGGCGAAGGCGCCCAGGTGGCCACCGGTGAGACCTACGGGCTGATCCGGTTCGGCTCTCGGGTGGACACCTACCTACCCGCGAATGCCCGGGTGCTGGTCGCACCGGGGCAGCGGACCATCGGCGGCGAAACCGTGCTCGCCGAGCTGCCGAGCACCGTGCGGGCGGGCTGAGTCGTGGCCAATGGCAATCGCGGCGTCCGGCTGCTGCCGAACGCCATCACCGTGCTTGCGCTGTGTTCCGGGCTGTCCGCCGTGCAGTTCGCGCTGGCCGACCGCTTCGAGCTGAGCGTGATGGCGATCACGGCGGCCGCCGTGCTGGACAGCCTGGACGGCCGGATCGCCCGGCTGCTCGACGCCACCAGCAAGATGGGCGCCGAGCTGGACTCACTGGCCGACTGCGTGTCGTTCGGGGTGTCCCCCGCGCTGCTGCTGTTCGTCTGGCGGATGGAGGGCAACCGGCTGGGCTGGATCGTCACGCTGGTCTTCGTGGTCTGCGCGGCGTTGCGGCTGGCCCGGTTCAACACCCTGCTCGACGACACCGAGCAGCCCCCGTACGCCAAGGAGTTCTTCGTCGGGGTGCCCGCGCCGGCGGCCGCGCTGGTCGCGGTGCTGCCGCTGCTCGCCGAGCTGCAGTTCGGTCCGGGCCCCTGGTCCAGCCCGGTGGTGGTCGGGGTCTGGATGGTGCTGGTCGCGGCGCTGATGATCAGCCGGCTGCCCACCCTTTCGATGAAGACGATCCGGGTGCCCCCGCAGTTCATCGCCCCGCTGCTGGTGCTGGTCGGGCTGACCGCCGCGATGCTGATCACGGTGCCGTTCCTGGCCATCATGATCGCCATGGCGATCTACCTGGTCCAGGTGCCCTACGCGGTGTACCGCTACCGCTGGCTGGCACGGCACCCGGAGGCCTGGTACGTCGCGGTGCGGCAGCGAAGGGCCGCCGTCCGCGCGCTGCGCAGCCCCGGACAGCGGCGCCCGTTGCGTCGCAGGGTGGCTGGGGCGGCCAGGCGGGCCGGCGCGGGTGCGCTGCGCCGAGGCTGGCCGGACATCGAGCGGGGCAACGGAACGGTGCCGAGAGGGCAGAGCGTGCTCCCCGTCCGAGGAGTGTCCCGCCAGGAACACCTGCCGAGGCGCAGCGGCCGCCGCCTAGGCCTGCGCAAGAGCCGAGGCACCCGCTGACCGCAGGCCCCTCCCTCCGACGGCACACAGCGAGTCGGCGCGGCACAGAGGCCCGGACATGTGTGCAGCGCCCACTCGCTGTGTGCGGCATGGAAGGGCCGGGGTCAGCCGACCGCCTCAGCCCCCGACAACGCCAACTCCGCCAACCGCTCGTAAGCCCGCTTGTACTCGGCCACCTCACCCGGCTCGGTGATATTGGCCGGTCCACTGAGAAGCTCCAGATTCACAGATCGCCGTGGCCATCTGTACGACTGGCCAGAATCGCGAATCCATGGTCGTGCCAAATCGGTGCGGTCCGCGCAAACGGCAACACTCGCAGGTCAAGCCCCGGCTCAGCCGCCAGCTGCGCCAACCTATCGAGCTGAGCAGTCATCGCCTCTGGCGGCGCGACCCGCCAACGCAGCCCGGCCTCACCGATGACCCATCGCAGCATCTTGCCTTGGTCGTAAAGCACGGCCTGTCGCTGCATCCGTGCGGCCACCGCCGCGGCGACATCGTCCCGGTCAGGGAAATCGCCGCCGACCAGATGGTGCGCGTAGCCCGCGGTTTGAAGCAGCCCAGGTATCAGCATGGGTACCCACCCGCTGATCGTGTTCGCCGCCGCCTCAGCGACCGCCGCGTCACGCTGCAGGGAGACGAGGCTCCGCCCTGTGGACGTGCGCCGAGATGTAACCTCGACCGTGACGGATTCGACCAGCTCGCGAACCGAGGCATGCTCGGCGGAAGTCGCACGGCACGCCGTCAGCCACGCCAGGCCCAACTCAACACTGGGTGCCGCGTCGCCGAGTTCAACTCGGGACAAATGCGACTGTGAGACGCCCAGTTCCTCGGCCAACGCTTCGCCGGACAGACCAGCGTCTTTCCGTAGGCGCCGAAGTTGGGCGCCGAGCCGAACCCGGCGCGGCGAACGACCGTACGAACTCGTCACTACAGCTACAACACCACCTCGGTAAACGGCACGGCCACCGCCAACATGCGATCGAGCAACGCGGATCGATCCGTAAAATCAGCCGGATCGTCGCTGTAGTCATAGCCGAGCAGGTGAAACTCGTCGTCGTACCGGTACCACATCACTGCGTCATAGTCGAAGACCACGAAGTCATCGTGCCCGTCGAACTCGGGATATACCCTACCCTCCCGTGGTGGCCACCCGGTGTCGGTGCCAGATCTTTGCGGCTACCAGGGTGGCGAGTAGGGCGGCGGTTACGGGTACCGGGGCGTGGGTCAGCGGGCTGGCCAGCACCAGCAGCGCGACCAGCGGGAAGGCCGCGTTCAGCCAGCCGGCCTCCGGCCGGGGGCGGACCTGCAGTAGCCAGACCAACGACAGGTACACCGCCACCGGGACAGCGGTGGCCAGGCCGGCGGGCAGCGAGGACAGCTCGGTGTGCCCGGTTTCGAAGTCGACGGCCAGCTCCAGGCCAGCACCCACCGCGGCCACGGCGGCGAACACCAGGTAGTGCCCGTAGCCCCAGCGCAGGGCCGCCGACAGCGAGGTCAGCAGGTCATCGGCCGGCGTGTCGAAGTACAACCACCACATGGAGAACACCAGCACCACGCCGGCCACCGCGAGGGTGAGCAGCGGCGCCAGGTGGCCGCCCTCGGCCAGCCCTTCCCGCAGCGCCACGGTGGAGCCGAGCACCACCTCGCCGAGCACGATCAGGGTGAAACAGCCGTAGCGCTCCGCGATGTGCCCGGGGTGCCAGGTGGTCACCTCGGCGCGCTCGGCCCACACCGGGACGGCGATCTCGGCCACCGCGAGCAGCACGAACCCGAGCAACCCCCAGACGCCGGGCAGCGCCAACCGCGCCAACCAGCCCAGCTGGACCACCGTGATGCCCACCGCGTAGCGCAGCGAAGCGGGCCGGCGCCGCGGGTCGGACGCCGCGGCGCGCAGCCACTGCGCCACCATGGCCAGCCGCATGATCAGGTAGCCGAGCGTGACGACCAGGAGATCCTGCTGGAACGCGCTGGGCACGCCGGCGGCCAGCACCAGCGCGCCGGCGATCTGCACCAGCGTGGTCAGCCGGTAGCGCTCGTCGTCGGTGTCGTATGCCGAGGCGAACCAGGTGAAGTTCATCCAGGCCCACCAGATGGCGAAGAACACCATCAGGTAGCCGAGCAGCCCCACCCCGATGTGTTGTTCGGCCAGCGCGTGGTGCAGCTGCGCGGCGGCCAGCGAGACCGCGACCACGAAACACAGGTCGAAGAACAGCTCCAACGAGGTGGCGGCCCGGTGCCGCTCGGTGGGCTCACGTGGCCGCATCACGGTCATGCTCTGGTCCCCCGGACCGGCTCAGCGGCGCTGGTAGTCCTTGGTCACGATGGCGATCAGGCCGGGACTGGCGTCGCGCAGGCCGGCGAACCGGGGTTCGGCCCGCATGCCGAAGCTGGTGGCCAGCGCCTGGGCCGCGGCCTGCTCATCCGTGTCGGGCCGGTAGTAGATGGTGCTGCTCGGGATGACGCCGGCCGGGTAGTTGCCCACCTCGGTCACCTGCCAGCCGTCGGCCCGGAAGTCCGCCGCGACCCGTTCGGCCAGGTCTCTGACCATGCTGTTGTTGTAGACCCGCACCGGGACCTTGGTCGCCATCCGCCCCGAGTCGCCGGACTTGGCGCCGGAGCCGCTCGCGCCGGCAGGGCTGCCCTTCGGCCCGGCCGGCTCGCCCACCGGCGGCAATCCGGCGGCGGGCAGCGGCGCCGGCGCGGTGCGCGGAGCGGGCGCCGGCGCGGCGGGCTTCACCGGCGGCGGTACGACCGGCGCGGCCGGCACGACCGGCACCGCCGGCGCGGGTTTGGCCGGCGCAGCGGCGGACCGTGGTGGCATGGCGGGAGGCGGCACAGCGGCCTTGGCCGAGGACGGCGGAGCCGCCGCGGATGTCGTACCCGGGGAGTCTCCACCACCGGCCAGCGAGACCAGGCCGACAACGGCGGCCACCGCCGCGATGCCGAGCAGCACCAAGCCGCCGAGACGCAGCGGCGAGGATCCGCTCGGTGGGTTGGGCGCGGTCACCAGGACCTCCGGGTTGACTTCGTGGCTGGGTCAGCTGTGCTCGGTGGCCGGCCGGGCTCAGCGCGCGTCGACGCCGAGCCGGCGAGCGACGCGAACCCGCTGCCGCCCAGTCCGTTGCCGGCGCAACCGTTTGATCAGCATGGGATCGGCCGCCATCGCGGCCGGTTTCTCGAGCAGTGCGTTCAGTACCTGGTAGTAGCGGGTGGCGGACATGTCGAACAGCTCACGGACGGCTTGCTCCTTGGCGCCCGCGTACTTCCACCACTGCCGCTCGAACGCCAGGATCTCGCGCTCGCGGCGCGCCAGCTCGCCGCTGGGCACCCAATTTGTCGGCAACATCTCGACGGAATCCATCGGCACCTCGTAAACTACGTCCATGTGATTCAGCCGCCATTAGATCACGGGACACCGACGGCCCGTGGTTTCGACGCACCACCAACCCGCCGCCAGCGACCCGATAAGGTCCCGACACTATGGCCGTCCGTCTGATACGCATCATCGGCGAGCCGGTGCTGCATGAAGCAACGCGCCCGGTGACGCAGTTCGACGACGAGCTGCGCACCCTGGTCGCGGACATGTTCGACACCATGGCGGCGGCGGACGGTGTCGGGCTGGCGGCCAACCAGGTCGGTGTCGACCTGCGGGTGTTCGTCTACGACTGCCCGGACGAGGAGTCCGGGCAGCGGTTGCGCGGTGTTGTGGTCAACCCGGAGCTGGAGACCTCCGAAATCCCGGAGACCATGCCAGACCCGGACGAGGACTGCGAGGGGTGCCTCTCGGTCCCGGGTGAGGAGTACCCGACAGGTCGGGCGGAGTGGGCCAAAGTGACCGGCGTAGACCTCGACGGCTCCCCGGTCGAGGTCTCCGGTCGCGGCTTCCTCGCCCGGTGCCTGCAGCACGAGACCGATCACCTCGACGGAACCATCTACGTCGATCGGCTCGTCGGCCGTTACTCCCGAGCGGCGCGCAAGGCGCTGAAGCGGCAAGGATGGGGGGCCCCGGGACTCGCCTGGGACCCCGCCGCTCAGCAGCCGGCCGACCAGGAACCGGCGGACCAGGAACCGGCCGACCTCTGAGAGCTGGGAATGCGCTACACCAGCCTCGAGAGTTCCAGCTGGATCGGGAACGGCTTCGCGACGCTCAGGACATCGGTGAACTCGTGGTCGTTGGCGTAGCCCAGCTCGCCGGCCAGGTGACAGACCAGAACTGACACCGGCTCGGAAAGGTCCACGATCCAGTAGTGCGGAATGCCCGCGGTGGCGTACTCATCGCGCTTGACAACCCGGTCGGTGCGGCGCGAACTCGGCGAGACGATCTCGACCACGAGCCGCGCATCGGACGCCCGCAGCAATCCGCCCTCCGCTCGCACCCGTCGGCGCGCCTGCGCCGCGACCACCATCACGTCGGGCCGGCGCACCGTGCCCGGCTCGTCGGCGGGCGCCAACTCGAGGTCAAGGTCTGTGTCCTGGATCGCCTCGAATCCCTCCGGTAGCGACGACCGGACCGCCACGAAGAGCTCGCCCATGGCATACCCGTAATCAGGCACCGGGCTCGGGGACATCAGTAGCCGCCCTTCGATGAGCTCGGTATAGCCGGATTCGGTCTCACCGAGAGCGGCGTACTCGGCCACGGTGAACGGCCGAGACGGCATCGGATGCGGCAGTTCGAGCGGCGCGGCGGACATCGACCAAGCATGGCACGCGCCACCGACAATGTTGCGGACTGCACATCTGCCCAGGCCACGAGCGGGCGGTCCCTTCGAAGTCGCCGGCTGATCCCGGTCGATTTCCCGATGTTCCGTCCCGCGTGGACGATCTCCGCGCCATACTCGACGGCGCGGCCGCACCGGTGCGGCCGCCCGCGGCGAGATCGAGGAACCGGAGGGTTGGCAGTGGCGCGTGAGCAGCAGCGTTCGGCCAGCGTTCTGGACTACTGGCGCGCGGTGGAGACATTCAACCCACCGAGGCCACCCGCGGCGGACGGCGTGCTGCCTGCCGAGGCGGAGTCGTTCGTCTGCTCGTTGCACCCCGGGCAGCCCGCGCCGTGGGAGCCGAGGCACGACCTGGCGGGGCTCCGGCTGAAACCGGGTCAGACCTGGGAGTTCACCCTCTACTGTGGTCTCTATCGGCTGTCGGGCGTCGAGGCGGAGCTGATCGCGCGGTTCGGCGACGACGAGTACCGCGACGGTCCGGCGCGCGGCGAATCGGTGTTGTTCGGGTTGACGGTCGACGCCAACGGATACCTGGTGCGGCAGTCCGCCGTGCTGTCGTCCTGCGCATGGGCATTGGGTCGGCTCACCTCACAGCAGGTGGACGGCCCCGGCTGGCTGGACGGCTTCGAGCGCGACGAGCTGCAGTTCCAGGCGGCGTTCGACCAGCTCAGCCCGACCGGCCCGGCTACCGCCGCCGTGACCACACCCGCCGGATCACCGGCGGCTGGGATTGCCGGACCGATCGCAGGGAAGTTCGTGCAGAGCCTGCTGACGCCCCGCCAAGCCGCCACGTCATCGGCCCAGCCCGCGCGGCCCGTCGCGGCGCGGTCTCGCGGCATTCCGGAACCGATCTCCGAGGGCGCGCCGATCCCGATCGTGCGGCTGCACGAGTTCGTCGAGACGCTCAGCGCCGGGCTGGGTGTCACCGGCCTCGCCGCGGCCGGGATCCGGGTCGCGTGCAACACGGTGTCGCGTGCGCGCGACATCCCTGCCAACCCGGCCTTTCTCAACAGCTGCACCGCCGAGGATCTGGCCAGGGTGGCGCGAGCGGACCACACCGGCGACATCGGCCCGGGCCTCACCCGCTATCTGCGGGACAACGACAGGATTTCGCGGGACACCCGGGTCGACGTCCGCGCCGATCCGCGCGAGGTGATCACTTCGGTCGAGCCTCGTCATATCCCCGGCGGGCGTTGGCCGGCGGACATCGACAAGCCGTTGGTGCTGAGCCAGCAGTTCGCGGTGAACCAGATCCAGCGGGAGCTCGGTGACGCGCCGGGGCTCTTCGCGGTCCACGGCCCTCCGGGTACCGGCAAGACCACGATGCTGCGCGACATCGTCGCCAACGTCGTCGTGCAGCGCGCCCACCGCCTTGCCGACCTGAACCACCCCGGCGACGCATTCACCGAGGTGCTGGAGAAGGTGCTGGTCGGTGACAGGTACTGGATGTCCGTGCGCGCGGTGCACCCCAGTCTGGCCGGTTTCGAGATCGTGGTGGCCACCGCCGACAACACGGCGGCGGAGAACATCGGCGCCGAGATCCCCGGGATCGGCGCGGTGCTCTCCCGGGTGAGTGAGGCGGCCGACTACTTTCCCGAGCTGGCGACCCACGTGCTGCGCCGGCCCGCCTGGGGCCTGATCGCCGCCACCCTTGGCAAGATGCAGAACCGAGAGAATTTCGTCGAGCGGTTCTGGTGGGGCCAAGGCGAATCGAACGAGTCGGCCGTGACCGGAATGCAGGCTCTGCTCGAGCACGCGGAAGCCGACACCGCCGACGGGCCGAACTGGTCCGACGCGGTCGCGCGGTTCCGCCGCGCCTCGGCCGAGGTGCAGCGGCTGGCCAAGGAACGGCAGCCAGCGGCCGATGCGATCCGCGATATCGACCGGCACCGAACAACGGTGGACGACACCCAGCGCGCCTGCCACAAAGCCACCCGACACTACCGGCAGCTCCAGGCCGACCGCGACCATCACGCGGAGCTTGTGCACGCCGCCGAGGCCGGTTTCAAGGAGGCGGACTACGAATGCACTGTTCACCGAATGAAAAAGCCAAATTGGTACCACTTCGAGAAGAAAAACAACTGGCGCATAGCATCCGCCAGCCTGCATGAGCGCCGTCAGGCCGCTGCGCGGCGGGTGAAAGAACTCAAGGAGCGGAGGGAGAAACTCGAGAAACTGGTGGGCGAGGGGCTCCGCGAGCTGACCGAGCAGCGGACTGCGCTCCCGGTTGCCACGGCCGCGTTGCACGCCACCCGGAACGCGCTGAACACCGCTCGTGCCCGGTGGCCGCTGACGATGCCACCGGACCCGGGCGTCGCCGACGACGAAAATCTGCAGCTGCGCTCTCCTTGGGCCGACCACGACTACCTGACGGCGCGCAACCAGCTGTTTGTGGAAGCGCTGCGGCTGCACAAGGCCTTCGCGCTCGGCGCCGCACGCCAGCTGCGGCACAATCTGTCCGTTGCGATGAGCATGCCTCGGAAGAACCGAGAGCTGAACCCGGCAACGTTGCTCGCGGCATGGCAGTCGTTCTTCCTGCTTGTTCCGGTGGTGTCGACAACGTTCTCGTCGCTGCCACGGCTGTTCACCGGAGTCGGTCGGGAAGCCTTCGGGTGGCTGCTGGTGCATGAAGCCGGCCAGGCGAGCGCCCAAGGCGTGGTCGGGGGAATCTGGCGTAGTCGCCGCACGGTGCTGGTGGGAGATCCGCAACAGATCGAGCCGATCGTCTCGTTGCCGATGACCGCGCAGCACGCGCTGAGTCGCCGCTACGACGTGGACCGGCAATGGCTCCCCGGCACGATCTCGGCGCAGAGCGTCGCCGACCGGCTCAACCGATATGGCACCGAGCTGGCGATACGCGGCCGAGAGGACACCGTATGGGTCGGCGCCCCGCTTCGGGTGCACCGCCGGTGCGACCGACCATTTTTCAAGATATCCAACAACATTGCCTACGGTGGCGACCTGATGATATACGGCACGTCGCACCGGGGGGAGTTCCCAGGCATGAACCAATGGGTCGACGTGCGCTCCGGGGAATCGGAGGGAAACTGGATTCCCTCCGAGGGAGACGCTCTGCGCACTCTGCTCCATCGGCTCCGTACCGAACTTGACCATCCGGAGGAACAGATCGCGGTGATCAGTCCTTTCCGGCACGCGGTCATCGGCTCGCAAACGATCGCCGGGTCCGCGGTCAGCCACAAGTTCGCCGAGGACAATGTGGGCACCGTCCATCAGTTCCAGGGCCGCGAGGTCGATGTGGTGATCCTCGTCCTTGGCGGGGACCCGCGCCGGCCACACGGGCGGGAATGGGCGGCGAGCAGGCCCAACCTGCTCAACGTCGCCGTCTCGCGCGCCAAACGCCGCCTCTACGTCATCGGCAACCACCAGAGCTGGCGCGAGCTCCCGCATTTCACCGAACTGGCCGCTGCCATCCCGTTGGCAAGATGAAGCTGGTCCGGCGTGCTCGTTGAGTTGGCCGTCGGCGACGCCTACGGTGCCGGTTTCGAATACAGCGAGCCGGACTTCGTGGCCCGGCACAACACGCTGGGTGGATATGTCCAGCACCCGAGGCACACCGGGATCAACCCCGGCGACTACACCGACGACACCCAGATGACCATCGCGATCGCCGAGCTGCTGCTGTCCGGGGAGGCGTGGTCGGCGGGCAACCTCGCCGAGCGGTTCGTCCAGGTGTTCCGCCGCGACCGGCGGGACGGCTACTCCACCCGTTTCCACGCCCTGCTGCGCGCCGGCAACACCGGCGCCGAGCTGCTGGGCAAGCTCACGCCCGGCAACGACCGCAGCGGCGCCGCGATGCGGGCCGCCCCCATCGGCCTGCTGCCGAGGGTCGACGAGGTGCTGGACCACGCCCGGACCCAAGCCCGGGTCACCCACGACTCCCCCGGCGGCGTTGAGTCCGCGCGGGCGGCAGCGCTGGCGGTGCACTACTGCTACCACCGCCTCGGGCCGAGCAGCGGCGCGGCAACCTGGGTGGAGCAGCGGCTACGGGCCGCCGGCGGACAGCACGCCTGGGCGCAACCCTGGCAGGGCCCGGTCGGTGCCCAAGGAGTGATGAGCGTGCACGCCGCGCTCAGCGCGCTGACCAACGCCCGGAGCCTGCGATCCCTGCTGCACGCCTGCATCGACTACACCGGGGACGTCGACACCGTCGCCACCATCGCACTGGCCGCCGCCTCGACCGCCGCCGACATCTCGCACGACCTGCCCCTCGGGCTCTACGAAACCCTGGAGAACGGCCGGTACGGGCGCGACTACCTCGCCGACCTCGACCAACGCCTACTCCAGCGCTACCCGCGCTAGTCACCTCAGCCGGGACAACTCCAGCTCGAACTCGAACGGCTCGGTGGCACGGAACGTTCCGGTGAACTCGCCGCTGTCCGCATAGCCGAAATCGCCGGCCAGGTGACACGCCAGGATGGACACTGGGTCGTCCAGATCCACGATCCAGTAGTGCGGAATCCGAGCGTCGGCGTATTCGTCCCGCTTGACCACCCGGTCCATCTTTCGGCTGCTGGGCGACAGGATTTCTACAACCAACACCACATCCGAGGTGTGCAGTGTCCCGCCGCCGTACTCGATCCGGCGGGCCGACTCCGCACGAGCTACCACCACATCGGGCCGAGGGACGAACCCCGGTTCGCCAGGCGCGGCAAGATCGAGGTCAACGTCGACGTCCTCGTAAACCTCATAACCCTGCCCGGCCCACGCTTCGAGTGCGTTGGCCAGCCGTCGTGCGGACTTGCTGTGCTTCAGACTGGGGCTCGGTGACACGAGGAGCCGTCCCTCGTAGAGTTCGGTGCGGACCTCGGTCTCACCGAGCTCTACATATTCGGCCGCTGTAAGCAGCCGATGCGGCCACTCATGCGGTGGTCCGAGCGGGGCGGCGGTCATCTGCCAAGCATGGCATGCACGACCGACAGTTCGGTGCAACTCGGCTTCTCAGGCATCAGCCCAGCCGGGACAGGTCCAGCTCGAAACCGAACGGCTCAGTGGTGGCGAAACGGCCGGTGAACTCCCCGCCGTCCGCATAGCCGAACTCGCCAGCCTGATGGCACGCCAGCACCGACACCGGCTCACCCAGCTCCACGATCCAGTAGTGCGGAATGCCCGCATCGGCGTACTCACCGCGCTTCACCACTCGGTCGGTGCGCTCCGAGCCTGGCGACACGATCTCCACCGTGAGCAGCGCGTCAGCTGCGGTGAGCATGCCGCCGACGCCGTCCACCCTGCTCATCGCGCTGTTGCGCACCACCATCAGATCGGGCCGGCGGGAGAAGCCCGGCTTGTCGTCTTCGGCGAGCCGCAGGTCGAGATCCACGTCCTGGATCACCACGAGGTCCGGGGGCAGCGCGGCGTCGATTGCGATCAACAACCGACCCGAGGCATAGTTGTGTCTGGGCATCGGGCTGGGGTTCATGATCAGGCGCCCCTCGAGCAGCTCCGTGTAGCCCGACTCCGTCTCGCCACACGCGGCGTACTCGGTAACCGTCAGCAGCCGGGACGGCAACGAGTCCGGCCGGTTGAGAGGGGCGGCGGTCATCTGCCAAGCATGGCATGCACGACCGACCGATCGGCGCAACTCTGGCGGGGCGGGCGCAGGGCGGTTACGGTCAAGAGAGACAACTGCACACGCGGGAGCTCGTAAACAGCGGGCTGAGAGGGCGGCTGGGTGCCGCCGACCGCACGAACCTGTCCGGGTAATGCCGGCGTAGGGAGGAATCGCCATGACGGCGCTCGAAGACCGCTCTGTGAAACCCAACGTGACCACCGGCCCGATCCAGGGCTCGCACAAGGTGTACCTGGACGGCCCCGACGACATCCGGGTACCGGCCCGCCGGGTCGAGCTGACCAACGGTGAGCACCTCGACGTCTACGACACCTCGGGTCCCTACACCGACGACACCGCGACCATCGACCTGCGCGCCGGGCTGCCCAAGACCCGCCAGCCGTGGATCGACGCGCGCGAGCCGGTGGACGGCGCGGCCACCCAGCTGGCCTGGGCACGCGCCGGCCTTATTACCCCGGAGATGCGGTTCATCGCGATCCGCGAGGGCGTGGACGTGCAACTGGTCCTCGACGAGGTGGCGCGCGGGCGCGCGGTCATCCCGGCGAACCACAGACACCCCGAGTCCGAACCGATGATCATCGGCAAGAAGTTCCTCGTCAAGATCAACGCAAACATCGGCAACAGCGCGGTGACCTCCTCCATCGAGGAGGAAGTGGACAAGATGGTCTGGGCCACCCGGTGGGGCGCGGACAACGTGATGGACCTTTCCACCGGCCGCAACATCCACGAGACCCGCGAGTGGATCCTGCGCAACTCGCCGGTGCCGATCGGCACGGTGCCGATCTACCAGGCGCTGGAAAAGGTGAACGGCGACCCGGCGCGGCTGTCCTGGGAGGTCTACAAGGAGACCATCCTCGAGCAGTGCGAACAGGGCGTCGACTACATGACCGTGCACGCCGGCGTGCTGCTGCGCTACGTGCCGCTGACCGCCAAGCGGGTCACCGGCATCGTGTCGCGGGGCGGCTCGATCATGGCGGCGTGGTGCCTCGCGCACCACAAGGAGTCGTTCCTCTACACGCACTTCTCCGAGCTGTGCGACATCCTGCGCCGCTACGACGTGACGTTCTCCCTGGGTGACGGGCTGCGGCCGGGCTCAATCGCGGACGCCAACGACACCGCCCAGCTGGCCGAGCTGAAGACCCTCGGTGAGCTGACGCACATCGCCCGCGCCCTCGGCGTGCAGGTGATGATCGAGGGCCCCGGCCACGTGCCGATGCACAAGATCGCGGAGAACGTGCGGCTGGAGGAGGAGTGGTGCGGCGAGGCGCCGTTCTACACCCTCGGCCCGCTGGCCACCGACATCGCGCCGGCCTACGACCACATCACCAGTGCGATCGGCGCGGCGATCATCGCCCAGCACGGCACCGCGATGCTGTGCTACGTCACACCCAAGGAGCACCTCGGGCTGCCCAACCGGGACGACGTGAAGACCGGCGTGATCACCTACAAGAGCGCCGCGCACTCCGCCGACCTGGCCAAGGAGCACCCGCACGCGCAGGGCCGGGACGACGCGCTTTCCCAGGCGCGGTTCGAATTCCGCTGGTCCGACCAGTTCAACCTCTCGCTGGACCCGGACACCGCCCGGTCCTTCCACGACGAGACGCTGCCAGCCGAGCCGGCCAAGACCGCGCACTTCTGCTCGATGTGCGGGCCGAAGTTCTGCTCGATGAAGATCACCCAGGATGTGAGGGACTACGCGGAGAAACACGGCCTGACCAGCGTCGAGGCCATCGAGGCCGGCATGCAGGAGAAGTCCGGCGAGTTCGGCGAGCAGGGCAACCGGGTGTACCTGCCGATCGCAGGCGACTGAGCGGTTCTCCCATGCCGTTGCAACCGGTCGGCATCACCCCGCCACGCGCACTGACCATCGCCGGCACCGACTCCGGCGGTGGCGCCGGAATCGCCGCCGACCTGCGGACGTTCACCGCGTGCGGGGTGCACGGCTGCCTCGCGGTGTGCGCGGTGACGGTGCAGAACTCGGTCGGTGTGACGGGGGTGCACCCGATACCGCCGGACATCGTGGCCGGGCAGATCCTGTCGGTGGCCGGCGACATAGGGCTGGGCGCGGCGAAGACCGGCATGCTGGCCAGCACCGAGATCATCGAGGCGGTGGCGGCCGCCTGCGACGAGGCGGACATCGGCGCGGACCGGGGCACCCCGCTGGTGATCGACCCGGTGGCCGCCTCGATGCACGGCGACCCGCTGCTGGCCGACTCCGCGCTGGACGCGTTCCGCACGCTGCTGTTCCCGCGCGCCACGCTGATCACGCCGAACCTGGACGAGGTGCGGCTGCTCACCGACATCGACGTGCACGACCGGACCGCGCAGTACGACGCCGCCAAGGTGCTGTACGGGCTCGGGGCGCGGTGTGTCCTCGTCAAGGGCGGCCACCTGGCCGAGGACACCGAGGTGTGCGTCGACCTGCTCTACGACGGCTCGGAGTTCACCGAGCTGCCCGGCCCTCGGTTCGCCACCGGCAACACGCACGGCGGCGGTGACACCATGGCCTCCGCGATCGCTGCCCGGCTGGCCCTTGGCGACCCGGTGCGGGACGCGGTGGCCTTCGCCAAGCGCTACCTGGTGCAGGCAGTGCGGCACTCCTACCCGCTCGGCGCCGGCCACGGCCCGGTCTCCGCACTCTGGCGAATCAGCACCGACCAGTCTTTTTAGCGGGTTCCGGCTCGTACTATCCGCGTGCGGTGGCGGCCCGCTCAACTCGGCGGAACGTGGCCAGGTGGTCGCGGGCCCAGGTGGCGAAGGGGCGGGCGCGGGCGGTGATGCGTTCGGCGGAGTCGGCGGTGCTGGCCGGGCCGTCCAGTGAGCGGGCCCAGTAGCCGAGCAGGGACTCGGCGACCGGGGCCGGCATGTGCTGGGCCATTCGAGCGGCGGCCTGCCCGTGGGTCAGCTCGCGCAGCTCGATGTGCCGACCGAGCAGTTCGGCGAGCACGGCCAGCTGTTCGCGGAAGCTCAGCGACTCCGGCCCGACAAGGGCGATCGCCTGCCCGTCCAGCTTGTCGCCGGTCAGCGCCAGCTCCGCGACGTCCACGATGTCCTCGGCGTGGATCGGCGCGGTCCGCGCGTCCGGGTAGGCCAGCTCGACCGGCTCCCCGGCGCGGATCGGCCTGGCCCAGTTGAGTGCGTTGCTGGCGAACGCGCCGGGCCGCAGCAGCACGGTGTTGCCGACCGGCGCGCGCAGCAGGGCACGCTCGACCACCAGGTGGTGGTGTGCGAGTGGGTCGGTGTCGCCGCCCGGTTCGGCCACCGACGCGGAGGAGAGCAACACGATCCGCTCGACGCCGGCTTCGGCGGCGTCGGCCAGCAGTTCGGTGATGCCGGCCGGCTCGGCGTAGAGGAACACGGCGGTGACGCCGGCGAGTGCCGGGGCGAAGGTGGCCGGATCGGCGAGGTCGAGCGGGACGACCGGCACGCCGGTGCGGACCTCGACCTGCTCGGGCGCGCGGCTGGCCGCCCGGAGATCGTGGCCGGCCGCGTGCAGCCGGCGCAGCAGACCGGAACCGACCTCGCCCCGGGCTCCGGTGATGAGTGTGGTCATCGGTGACCGCCAAGAGTCGACGAACACCGTATGTAACGAACATTGTTCATAACGAACAATGTACGTCACGAACGGCGTACCGGCAATCCGTTAAGCTCATGCCGTGCCCACTCCCGCGCCCACTCCCGCGCCGAACCCAGGCGACACCGAGCCGGTCAGCCGCAGGGCTCGCCCGGCCAAGCCACCGCTGACCAGGGCGGGAATTGTTGCCGCCGCGGTCGACGTCCTCGACGCCGAAGGCATCGACGGCCTCACCATGCGCAAGCTCGCCCAGGCGTTGGACACCGCGGCCGGCTCGCTCTACGTCTACTTCGCCAACCGTGACGACCTGCTGATCGCCGCGTACGACCAGGTGCTTGGCGAGCTGCCGCTGCCCGACCCGGACGCCGAAAGGACCGACTGGCGCGGCCAGCTGACCGAACTACTGCTGCGCGCGGTCACGGTGGTCGGCCGGCACGGCGGCATCGCCCGGGTGGCACTGGGCACCATCCCGACCGGCCCGAACGCGCTGGCCTTCGGGGAGGCCGTCCTGGGGCTGCTGGCTCGGGGCGGGGTCGGCGACCAGCCGGCGGCGTGGGCACTCGACCTGCTCACGCTCTACGTCAACGCGGCGGCCCTCGAGCACTCCACCTACCTGCGCCGCGACGGCGACGAGCAGTCGGTGGTCGCCACGTTGCACGCCACCTACGCCGCGCTGCCCGCCGAGCGGTACCCGCACATCCACCGGCTGCGGGAAACACTCGTGACCGGCGACGGCGACGAACGCGCTCGCTGGTTCCTCGACACGATGCTCGACGGCATGCTCACCGCGCAGCACAGGACCGGAGTGCGGCCCACATGAAGCTCTATGCCGAGCTGCCCGGCCGCGCCGCCCGACAGCTGCTGGCCGACGTGCTGGCGCTCGGCTGGATCGCCGGGTTCACCTGGCTGGCCGAGAGCACCCGCGAGGAGATCCTGCGGCTGCGCACGCCGGCGAACGCGCTGCTCAACGCCGGCGCCGCGATCGGCGACGCATTCGCCGAGGCGGCGAGGACCGCGGCCCGGGTGCCGTTCTTCGGTGCGCAACTCGCGGCGGCGCTGCGCGGCGGCGAGGCGGCCGGGCACTCGTTGTCCGGGGTCGGCGCACAGCAGATCGGCCAGATCAGCACCCTCGCCACGACCACCGGGGCGCTGGTCACGCTGCTCGGCCTGATGCCGCCGCTGGCGCTCTGGCTGCCGCTGCGGGTGTACTACGCCCGGACCGCCGGCGCCGCGGCCGCCGCCCGCGCGCACGACCCCGACCTGCTCGCGCTGCGCGCGCTCACCCGGGTGTCGGTGCGCCGGCTGCACACGGTGTCCGAGGCCCCGGCGGCCTCCTGGCGGCGCTCCGACCCGGACGTGATCCGCCGACTGGCCGGCCTCGAGCTGGGCCGGCTGGGGCTGCGCGACAACGGCGGAAACCGTGAGTAGGACTGACTCCAGTAGTAGCGCTAATACAGCGCTACAGCGGTGATCCAGGTGCGTAATGTGCCCGAGAGCGTGGCGGAGACCACCGGTGGCGCGCCCAGCTCGCGGGCCAGTCGCTGCGGGCCTACCTGCGCGAACAGCTCATCGAGCACGCGCAGCGCCGGGACAAGGCCGAGGTGATGGCGGCGGTACGCGAGGCGCTGCGCCAGGACCCGAACCCGGGAATCAGCGACGACACGCCGCTTGCCGCACGGCGCGAGCTGCGCGGTGGCTGACTACGTCATCGACGCATCGGCGGTGGTGAAAGCACACGATCATCTTCCGCGGCGCGTTGTACGTCGCGCTCGCCACCGTACTGGATCTCCCGCCGCTCACCACAGACGTCAGGCTTGCCAAGGCCCCAGGCCTGACCTGCGCGATGAGTTGATCCGTCCCGTCGGAACCACTGAACGCCGCCGGCGGCCCAGGTACCCAGTGCCGCGCCGCCCCCGGCGAGGGGGCTGGGCGTTCAAGCTGTACGGCGTGGCGGTGAACAGGCTCAACACCGGCGCCCAACCCTTCGACACATCAACCACCTCCACAACAGCCGCGCCCGACCCCCGAGCAACCTGCCTCACCGGGGTTGCCCGTCCGCGCGTCGCGGAGCTCAGCGGGGACGGACGCTCTGCCGATCCGCTGGACCCACCGCCTACCGGGACGGTCGGTCACCACACATCGTGGCGAGCTCCCAAATGCTATATCAGTATCCCTTTAACCATGTCACCCCTGAGGAAATCTCGTCAATCCTGCTGATCTGATTCGGCTTCGATCACAAGGTTTGCCGAGTTGCCTCAGGCTGGAGCCGCCCGGCGGGTCGTTGAGTCCGCCTGGATCGCGCCCACCGCCACGCTCATCGGCGACGTGCGGGTCGAGGCGGAGGCATCGGCACATGGCCCTGCTTCGGGGCACGGGGTGGACGTCCCGGTGGCCGGCGAGTCCCACTGTCCGTTGGCCCGTGGCCGGGGCGAGGGGGTGGGCCGCACCGAGGGTGTCGGCCGGGGCCGGGCCGTGGGTGCGGGCCGGGCCGGGCTTGTGGACCGAGGGGTTGGTGACGGGCGGTAGGTCGGACGTGGCGCCGATGCCGGCTCCGACACCGGCGTCCGTGACGGTTTTGGCGCGTCGATCAGCGGATCTGCCAGGTCGCGGTGGTGGCCGCCGGCCAGCTGGCTCACCTGGGACTGGCTGAGCCCGGCCTCGCGGAGTTGCGCGATGGCCTCCGCGAGCTGGGTACGGTGCTCGTCCATCGACTCACGCAGCTCAACGAGCCGTCGCTGGCTGGTGCGCAGGTTCGCCGCCGCGCGCAGCGCCAAAGCCGGCTCGTCCAGCAACGCGCGTAGCAGCGGGTCGCGGATGTCCTCCTCCGGACCGGCCGGTGCCGGGATCGGCAGCAGGCCCGGGCCGGGCGCGGGTGCGCCGATCGGCTCGACGAGGTCGGCCACCCGCTCCTTGCCCTGCAGCGCGGACGCCACCACGCCTATCACCGTCATGATCAACGCGGCCAGGAACGCGGCGAACAGCCCGTGCTGGAACGGCCCGGAGATCAGCTGGGGGAAGAACTCCTTACCGGTCAGCGTGGCGACATTCGCCGCCGGCAGGTGGGTGAGCACCCCGCTCGGGCCGAGCAGCTGCTGAATCGGGTTGAACCCGAGGAACGCGGCGAACAGGCTGCCCACCGGCGGTAGACCGGCCACCTGGTCGGCCACCGAGCTCGGTATACCCTGCCCGGTCAGCCCGGTGCGCAACGCACCCGGCAGCGAGCCGGCAAGGCCAACGATCATGAATGTGAAGAAGATGCCGATGGACAGCGCGGAGCCGGAGTTGAGGAAGGTGGCCCGCATGCCGGACGCCGCGCCGCGCTGCTCGGGCGGTACCGAGCTCATCACCGCCGAGGTGTTCGGCGAGGAGAACATGCCGGAACCGATGCCGTTGAGCAGCAGCAGCGCGGCGAACACCCAGTAGGAGAAGTCGACAGGGATCACCATCAGCCCGATCATGGACAGCGCCACCACGACCAGGCCGCCGGTCGCGAAAGCCCGTGCGCCGTACCGGTCGGAGAGAATGCCACACACCGGCCCGGCGGCCAGGAAGCCGACGGTCAGTGGGAGCAGGTAGATACCGGCCCACAGCGGGGTGGACTCGTAGTCGAAGCCGTGCAGCGGCAGCCAGATTCCCTGCAGCCAGATGATGAGAATGAACTGCAGCCCGCCCCTGCCGACAGCGGCCACCAGGCTGGCCACGCTGCCCAGCGCGAACAGCCGATTGCGGAACAGCTGGATATGGAACATCGGCTCGGCGCCGCGTCGTGCCATGGCGGCTTCCAGCACGCAGAACGCGGCCAGGATGACCACGCCACCGACCACCCCGGCGAGCACCCACGGGTTGGTCCAGCCGGTGGGGTGTCCGCCGTAGGGGTTGATGCCGTAGACCATGCCGGCCAGCAGCACCGACAGCCCGACCGCGAACGTGACGTTGCCCCACCAGTCGATCTTGCCGGCCTTGCCCTCGCCCAGTTCGTGCAGCGAACGGTAGGACCAGACGGCGCCGAGCACCGCGATCGGCACGCTGACCCAGAACACCGAGCGCCAGTGCCACTCGGCAAGCACGCCACCGAGTACCAGGCCGATGAACGAGCCGCCGATCGCGGCCACCTGGTTGGTGCCCAGCGCCATCCCGCGCTGGTGCGCGGGGAACGCGTCGGTGAGGATCGCCGTCGAGTTGGCGAACAGCATGGCGCCACCGACGCCCTGCACCACCCGCCAGCCGATCAGCCAGAGCGCGGCGCCACCACCGCCGAACGGGACCAGGGCGAGCGCCACGGACGAGACCGCGAACACCACGAACCCCATGCTGTAAATCTTGACCCGGCCGTACATGTCGCCCATCCGGCCCAGCGTCACCACCAGCGCCGCGGACACCAGCAAGAAGCCCATGATCATCCACAGCAGGTAGCTGATATTGCCCGGCGCCAGCGGGTCCAACCCGATGCCCCGGAAGATCGCCGGCAGCGAGATCAGCACGATCGACGAGTTGACCGTGGCGAGCAGCATGCCGACGGTGGTGTTCGACAGCGCGACCCACTTGTAGCCGGGGTGGTCGCGCGACCAGCGACGCGGGCTGGCGGTGGTGCGCTCGGTCAGAACGCTGGACATCGGTTCCCCTCTCGTGCGACAGGAACATGTTAGTTGTGCAACGCAACGTAAGCTACCCGATTGAGCGATGTCACAGCACACCGGCCATCCGCTAGAGCTCATCGTTATGTTCGCTGCCGCGTCCCAGTTCGGCCGGTCTGCCGCATGCGCAGCGAAGCCAGGTCCTATCGTTCGCCCGTGACCTCGGATGCTGTTGGTGAGGAACGGGACACCGCCGGCGAACAGCACGCTGCGCGAGAGGACCAGGTGGACCGTTTCGAGGAACAGCTGAGCCTGTTCCACCGGCGGTCCCGCCGCTTCCTGCGTTCGTTCGCCTCCCGGGTGCACCCCGGGATGGACGCGAGCAACTACGCGGTGCTGGTGGTGATCGCGCAGGCCGGCCCGGTCCGGCTGATCGAGCTGGCCGACGAGTTCGGCCTCGACAAGTCGACGATGAGCCGACACGTTTCGACCCTGATCCAGCTGGGCCTGGTGCACCGCAAGCCGGACCCGCTGGACGGTCGGGCCTACCTGCTGCGGCTCACCCCGGACGGGCAACATCGACTGGCCCTCGCCGGTGCCGCCCGCCGCGATGAATGGCAAGACCGGCTGGACGGATGGAGCTACTGCGAGCTGGCCGAGTTCGTGACCGGCCTGCACCGGCTCAACGCCGATCTGGATCACTAGCGGACATCGTCGAGGCCCCGTCCAATGGCAACTCGGGCATCTGGCCCGCCCACGGCGCGGCTTGTTCGAGTGTGCTCCGTGGCTGCTGGCACACAACACGGGCGCAAAGAGCGGGGCCACCCGGGCCAACCCGCTGACGTACCAGGATCTGGCGGCAGCTACCCGGTGTTCGCGTCCTACGCCGGCGCGCCGGCCAACCCGGCCTGATACCACAACCTGGTGGCCAACCCGAACGTCGAGGTGGAGACCGGCAACAAGACCATCCCGGTCGTGATCCTCGAGCCCGCCGACTGAGCGCCACCTCTGGACAAGAGCGGTTCCGCGGAACCGTTTTTGAAGCAACAAAGTTGGCTCCGAGAGCCGCTCGGCCCTCGGCTCAGTCGAGGGCTGGACTGGAGGCCTGTGCCCAGTAGCGGCGGGGGATCCGGCCCGCGCCGCGGGCCGCCCGACCGGCCTCCACGGCCAGGCGCATCGCGTGCGCCATCCTCTCCGGGTCGCCGGCCCTGGTCACCGCGGTGGCCAGCAGCACCGCGTCGCAACCCAGCTCCATCGCCCGCGCCGCCTCGGAGGCGGTGCCGATGCCGGCGTCCAGCACCACCGGCACGCCGGCGGCCGCCACGATCATCTCGATGTTGTGCGGGTTGCGGATGCCCAACCCGGTGCCGATCGGCGAGCCGAGCGGCATCACCGCCGCGCAGCCGGCCTGCTCCAGCTTGCGGGCCAGCACCGGGTCGTCGTTGGTGTAGGGCAGCACAGTGAACCCGTCCGCGACCAGTTGCTCGGCGGCATCCAGCAGCTCGATCGGGTCCGGCAGCAGGGTCTGCTCGTCGGCGATGACCTCGAGCTTGACCAGGTCGGTCTCCAGCGCTTCGCGGGCCAGCCGGGCGGTGAGCACCGCCTCGGCGGCGGTGCGGCAGCCGGCGGTGTTGGGCAGCGCCCCGATTCCGAGGCGGCGCAGCAGCGCCAGCACGCCGGTGCCGGCGGCGGCATCCACCCGGCGGATGGCCACCGTGGTCAATGTGGTGCCGGAGGCGACAAGGGCGCGCTCCAGCACGGCCAGGTTGTTCGCCCCGCCCGTTCCCATGATCAGCCGTGAGCCGATCTTGCGGCCGCCGACAACCAGCGGCTCGTCCGGGTACGTCATGCCTGTCATGTCTCAGCCTCCCTGCACAGCGGTCAGAACCTCGACGCGCGCCTCGGCGCGCAGCCGGTGGCGGGCCCAGTCCGTCTTCGGCACCAGCTCATCGTCCACCGCGACGGCCACCCCGGACGCCGGGGCATCCAGCGCGAGCAGCACCTCGGTCACCGTCACCGGCTCGGGCAGCTCGTGCGACGCGCCATTGATCCAGATGCGCACGGTCACCTCCTCGTACTACTGAGCCGCGTACCACTGGGCATCAGCCGCGCCGGATCCGCGGCGGTCACCGGCCCTGCGACCGGCGAACCGGCCAGCAGGTCGAGCACGGCGGCGGCGGTGGCCGGGGCGAGCAGCATCCCGTTGCGGCCGTGCCCGGTGGCGACCAGCACGCCCGACCCATCCAACGACCCGATCAGCGGCAGGTTGTCCGCCGTACCGGGGCGCAACCCGGCGACGACTTCCACCAGCGCGTACTCCGCGATGCCCGGCAGCACCCGCTCGGCGTCCCGTACCAGGTCACGCACCCCGCCGACGGTCGGCTCGATGTCGAATCCGGACTCGTACTGGGTCGCGCCGACCACCAGACCACCGCCGTCCCGGGGCACCGCGTACACCGGTCGCCCGTGCACCACCGCGCGCACCGTGCGACTCGGCGGCGGCAGTGCGCCGGGCCGGTGCCGCAGCCGCAGTATCTCGCCCTTGACCGGCCGCAGCAGTCCGGTCAGCGCCGGGTGCAGGGCAGCGCTGTGCGCCCCGGCGGCGATCAGTACCACCTCGGCCGGCACCGTCGCGCCGTCGACAAGGTCGACCGCCCCGCCGCGCGCGCGAGCCGCCGACGCGGCAACGAACCGCACCCCGGCCCGGCACGCCGCGGCGCGCAGCGCGGCCAGCAACACCCGGTTGTCCACCGCCAGGTCGCCGGGCACCGACAACCCGCCCCGTACATCGGGCCCGATCGCCGGTTCCAGCCGACGCAGCTCGCGGGCGGACAGCACGGCGACCTCGCGGCCGAGAGTGGCCAGGTAGCCGGCCAGTTCGTCCAGCTCGGCGCGGTCACCGGCGGCGGCCGCGACGACCAGGGTGCCCTCGGTGCGCAGCCCGGCGGGTGTGCCGGCGGCCTCGGCGAGCGCGGAGGCGAACTCCGGCCAGCGGCGCAACGAGTCGGCACCCAGCTCGAGCAGCGCCTCCTCACCGGGCCACGCCTCGGTCACCGGGGCGAGCATGCCGCCTGCCACCCAGGACGACCCGCCGCCCGGCTCGGGGTCGATCAGCTCGACCGACCAACCCGCCTCGGCCGCCCGCCAGGCACAGCTGAGCCCGATCACCCCCGCCCCGATGATCGCGAGCCGGCCCGGACGAGGCGCCCCGTGTCGTGTCATCACACTCCGCTCCCTGCGCCGGCATGACCCGGATCAGGTTCGACGGTCGGGACCGCGTCAGTCCCCTCTCAGCCCGCTGCGTCGGCATATCCGCATGCCCGGGGCTCCCGTGCGTAACCGTCGGCCAGCTTACGCTCTACGGTAGTGACCGTGCCGAACCTCGACGGTGACAAAATTCGCGCTCGGCTCGCCGATGCCCGGCTCTACCTGTGCACCGGCGCGCGCCGCGATACCCGGGACCTGGCCGAGTTCACCGAGGCCGCGCTGGCCGGTGGGGTGGACATCGTGCAGCTGCGCGACAAGATCGACTACGGCGAGGGCCGGGCCGCCCCGCTGGAGGCGCGGGAGGAGATCGCCGCGCTGGAAGTGCTCGCCGAGGCATGCGAGCGGCACGGTGCGCTGCTCGCGGTGAACGACCGGGCCGACGTGGCGGTGGCGATCGGGGCGGACGTGTTGCACCTTGGCCAGGACGACCTGCCGGTGCCGTGGGCGCGGCGGGTCCTCGGCGAGGAGCCGGTGATCGGACGGTCCACCCACGCGGTCGGCGAGGTGATCGCTGCCGAGGACCAGCCGGGGGTGGACTACTTCTGCGCCGGCCCGTGCTGGCCTACGCCGACCAAACCGGGCCGGCCGGCCCCCGGCCTCGACCTGATCCGCTCGGCGGCCGCCACCGGGACACCCCGGCCGTGGTTCGCGATCGGCGGCATCGACCGGTTGTCCCGGCTGGACGAGGTGATCGCCGCCGGCGCGCGCCGGATCGTGGCGGTCCGGGCCATCACCGAGGCCGCCGACCCGACCGCCGCCGCCCGCGCGATGGCCGACCGGCTGCGCACCGTCTGACCCCGCCCGGGCGGGATCCTCCGCGAGTCCGGGAGTGCGGTCAGTTGTTCTGGTCGTTGCGCGGGAAGATGCCAGCACCGCCGGAGTGGTTTCGGCCCAGTCCGCCGAGCAGGCCACCGCCGTTGGGCGAGGTGGTGGCGCCGTTGCCGTTGTTCCCGCCGGTGTTGTCCGAGGGCGGCGGATTCTGGCTGCTGGAGCGAGAGCTGTCGGACCCCCGCTGGTTGGGATTCGTCGGCAGCAGCCCACCGGAGTCCGACTCGTCAGGGGACGGGCTCGCGGAGTCGCTCGCGGACGGGTCGGCGGAGTCGCTCGGCGCCTCGCTGGGCGAGCTGTCCTCCGAGGGCGCGACTTCAGCCGGCGGCGGCGGCACCGCGTGCGGCTCGAGCACCCGCTGCAGGCTGGTTCCGCCGGTCTGGCCACCGGAAAGCGGCGAGCCCTTGGCCCACTCGACACCGGTGACCAGGGCAAGACTCAGCAAGAAGATCATCAGCGTGCCGAGCACCAGCATCCGGGCCGGCCGCCGGCCGGTTCGTCCGGCGCTCTTCGCCTCGCCCGGATCCATCCGCACCGTCTCGACCCGGTCCAGCGAGGCGCCCCGCTGGCCCGTCCTGGCTGGTACCGACCCGGTGGCCGGCACCGACCCGGTGCCCGACGAGGCGACCGCACCGGTGGCCCCGGCAGTACCGCCGGCCGAGCCGGGGTCGAGGCCGACCGCGCCCTTGACCCGTTCCACCACGGTGCTCTGGGTGCGCTCGATGGACCGCTGCAGCAGCCGGGTGGCCACGGTGGTGGCGATCGACCCGGCCGCCGCGCCACCGACCGTGCCGAAGGCACCGAAGTAGGAGCCGAACACCGCGGACGCGGCGGCGGTCATGCCGCCGGCCAGCACCTTGCTCAGGCTGAGCCCGTCCGAGGGCTTGTGCGCCGCCGGCTCCGGCTGCGCAACGGCTGTGGCGTCCTGGCGGACCGAGGGCCGAGGCGGTGGTCCGAGCTGGACC
Source organism: Pseudonocardia sp. (assembly GCA_036500625.1). Lineage (GTDB taxonomy): Bacteria > Actinomycetota > Actinomycetes > Mycobacteriales > Pseudonocardiaceae > Pseudonocardia. The sequence continues at coordinate 37,723 of DASYBQ010000223.1, forward strand.
TGCTGCCTCGGCGGGATCGGTGCCGGTGGGCGTACCGGCGGAGCCGGCCATGGCCGGGGCGGTGGCACCGTGCCACGAGCGGCCCGGTCCGCCGTCGCGCCGAGGACCGGTGGGATGACCGGTTGCGCGGGCGGCGGGGTCGCCGGGGTGAACGGGCGAGGCGGCTGGTTGGCCCGTGGCGCCTGCACCGCTGGTGTCTGGCGCCGAGGTGGCGCCTGGTTGGCCGGCGGTTGTTGGCTCGCCGGTGGGCGACCCCGCTGCAGCGGCGGTTGCGGGCTGGGGCCGGGCGCCTTGCGGGGCTCCGGCGGGTTGCTCCGGGGCTCGTTGCCGACCTTTGGCATCAGGGAGGTTGTCTCCTCATCCGGTACTGGCTCGCCCCGGTGGGGCGAGCCTGCGAAGGCAGCGGCGGCAGGGGTGTTGTCGTCGCCTTGGCCACCGCTGTTGTCAGCGTCATTGCTACTAGCGGCGATCCCACTAGTACCAGTAGGCGGCTCGTCGCCCACCGAGGCACCCGATTGCGCAACCGGTGCCGAGTCCATTACCTCCCGTCCGTCTCCTGTCGTGTCGTGCCGCGCGGCGGGCACCTCAGGTTGGCCGCCGCGCTCCTGCTCAGCCGGGGTGCGCTCGCTGAGCCACCACTCACCCAGCGGCGGTCCGCTGTGCTCGGACTCACCCGAGCCGACGCCGGCGTGCTCAGCCGTGGCGCCAGCACTGTGCGCATGCGCGGCGTCGACACCGTCCTGGTCGGGCTCGGCCGACACTCCGGAGCCGGCCGGATGCCCGCTGTGGTGTTCCGGTTCGACAGGGCTCTCGGCGGGATGGTCCGGCTCACTCCGGCCGCCTACCGCCGCGCGATCGTCGTTCTCTTCGGAGGCATCTGTCGTCGAGTCTTTCGTCGAGTCTCTCGTCGAGTCGGCAACCGGTCTGCCGGCCGGCTCGTCCGCACTGGGCGACGTCTCGGACGCGTGGTCCGCATCGCTGGGTCGGGGAGCACCGGGCTGATCGGGTGCGTTCCCGGATGCCGTGACGGGTGGGGCGTCTGAGTCGGATTCGGCGGTCATGTCTCCGAGTGTTGATCGTGCTGCGCGTCCGGGGGTCAGCGGCCGAGCGAGCGACAAGTTCCACGACCACCATGTCTATGATCACGGTCCGTGAACGCTCTCACCCGGTCCCGAGCGAGGGTACCTAACGCCGGGATGATCTTCGGGCAGGGCGGTCCGCATGGCCGGCCAGGACAGCGCAATGCATGCCACCGTCGGCACCCAGGTAAGGGCGCGGGCTATTCCCAACGCAATAACCTGGTCAGCAAGGTAGAGCGGAATAAACAGCGCTAGTCGCAGTACGTATTGGGCCACCCAAATCCAACTCGCTCGGGCATAGCCGCGCAGCAGGTCAGGATCGTGCCGCCACCGGGTGCGCTGTCGGAGTATCAGCCCGACGATCACACCGAGTAACGGCCATCTGATCGTTATCGAGGCCACCCAGAGCAACACGCTGGCCGCGTTCGAGGCGATCTGCAGCAGGAAGAAGTCCGCCGCCCGCCCGGTGCGCAGCACGACCAGTGCCGCGACGACCACGCCGAGCAGGCTGAGCACCACCCCGGCCGGCCGGGTGCCCCGGACCAACCGGAACACCGCCAGCACCACACCGGTAACTACCGCCGCTGCAGCCCCGTAGAGCACGCCGGTCGCCGCGCCGGGCCGGCCGGTGACCGCGTTGCAGACCGCCCAGGCCGTGACGAACGCCACAGCGGGGACGCCCGCGTCCAGCGCACCCTTGCGACCACCCAGTATGTCGGTCAGTGACTGACCGGATGCCTCCGGCTCACCTGGCATGACCCCCACTGTGTCGCATCCGTCGCGAGGCCACTCACCGGCCACCACCAGCCACGGGATGGACCCGGCCCGATCGACCGGCCGACCCGTACCGACATCCGAACGTGATGGGAATGGGTGGCGCTGAGCTGTCGCTACGGGTAATCCTTGGTAGCCAAAGATTGTCCCCGTGGTGAACGGCGTGCGAAGGAGGCGAGTGGTGCGGCCCTGGACGAGCTATGTCGCGCTCGGCGACAGCTTCACCGAAGGACTCGACGACCTGCGTGACGACGGTTCCCCGCGCGGCTGGGCGGATCGGGTCGCCGAACGACTGGCCGGCGAGGTGCCGGGGTTCCGGTACGCCAACCTCGCGGTGCGCGGCAAGTTTCTGGACCAGATCGTGCGCGACCAGGTGCCGGTGGCCGAACAGGTACGACCCGATCTGATCACCTTCAGCGCCGGCGGCAACGACATCATCCGCCCGCGCTGCGACCCGGACGCGGTGGCCGAGCGCTGTGACGCGGCGCTGGCCCGGCTGGTCGCCACCGGCGCGGACGTGGTGATCTTCGCGGGCTTCGACACCCGCAGGGTTCCGGTACTCAGCACCATCCGGGGGCGCATCGCCACCTTCAACGAGCTGCTGCGCGGCATTGCGGACCGGCGCAACCTGGTGCTGGTGGACCTGTGGGCGATGACCCCGCTGTCCGACCCGCGCTCCTGGGGCCGCGACCGGCTGCACCTGACGCCGGACGGCCACCGTCGCGTCGCGCTGCGCACGCTCGAGGTGCTCGGCATACCTGTCACCGAGGACTGGCGCGAGCCGCTGGGCGAGGTGGACCCGCACCCCTGGCGCCACCGCCGCCAGGAGGACCTGACCTGGGCGCGCAACTACATGCTGCCCTACCTGCGGGACTGGATGCGCGGCCGGCAGACCGGCGAGGGCTACGCGCCCAAACGCCCCCGGCTGATGCCCTACCAGGACAACGCCCCCACCAACCAGGCCACCGTCTGACCCTACCCCGACGACCGCACGGCACACAGCGGTTTGACGGCACACAGCGAGTGGTCGCCGCACACATGTCCCAGCTTATGTGCGGCGCCGGCTCGCTGTGTGCGGTCGGCTCGCTGGGTGCGGTCAGGAGGCCTGGTCGCTGTCCTCGGTGATCAGCGGGTACACGCCGTGCTCGTCGTGCACCTCGCGGCCGGTGACCGGCGGGTTGAACACGCACACCGTGCGCATCTGGGTCCTCGGGCGAAGCTGGTGCTTCTCGTTGCCGTTCAACACGTAGATCGAGCCGGGCGCGAGCTTGTACGTCTTGTCGTTGTCCTTGTCGTACAGCTCGCCCTCACCCTCGGTGATGAAGACGGCCTCGATGTGGTTGGCGTACCAGAAGTCGTTGACCGAACCGGCGTCCAGCACGGTCTCGTGCACCGAGAAGCCGACCTTGTCGTTGGCCAGCACGATGCGCTTGCTGCGCCAGTTCGGCGTCACGATGTCCCGGTCGGTGTCAGTGATTTCTTCCAGGGTGCGAACGATCATGGGATCACGCTCCTTACCGCGTCTGCGAAAATTTCCAGCCCCTCTTCCAGTTCGTCATCGGAGATGGTCAGCGCGGGCATGAGTTTTGCCACCTCGCTGCTCGGGCCGGCCGTCTCCATCAACATGCCGCGCTCGAACGCGGCGGCCTGCACCTTGTCGGCCAGCTCGGCCTGCGCAAAGCCCAGACCGCGCGCCAGACCCCGGCCCTTGACCTCGAGCCCGCCGGAGGACTCGCCGGCCAGTTGGGTCAGCGCCTCCTCGACGCGCTCGCCCTTGGCCAGGGTGGAGCGCTGCAGCGTGTCGTCGCGCCAGTAGTGCCGCAGTGTCTCGGTCGCGGTGACGAACGCGGGGCTGAGGCCCCGGAACGTGCCGTTGTGCTCACCGGGGCCCCACTGGTCGTGCTCGGGCTTGATCAGGGTCAGGGCCATAGGTAGGCCATACCCGCTGATGGACTTGGAGATGCACACAATGTCCGGCTGGATGCCGGCGATCTCGAAGCTGAAGAACGGCCCGGTGCGCCCGCAGCCCATCTGCACGTCGTCCACGATCAGCAGGATGCCGTGGCGTTGGCACAGGTCGGACAGCCCGCGCAGCCACTCGGCGCGCGCCTGGTTCAGGCCGCCCTCGCCCTGCACCGTCTCCACGATCACCGCGGCCGGCTCGTTCAGGCTGCTGCCGGAGTCCTTGAGCACCCGCTCGAACCACAGGAAGTCCGGGAACTTGCCGTCGAAGTAGTTGTCGTAGGGCATCGGCGTGGCGTGCACCAGCGGGATGCCTGCGCCGCCGCGCTTCATCGAGTTCCCGGTCACCGAAAGCGAGCCGAGCGTCATGCCGTGGAAGCCGTTGGTGAAGTTGATCATTGCCTCTTTGCCGGTGACCTTGCGCGCCAGCTTCAGCGCCGACTCCACCGAGTTCGTGCCGGTCGGGCCGGGGAACTGCACCTTGTAGTCCAGGTTGCGCGGCTTGAGGATGATCTCGTCGAAAGCCTCGAGGAACCGCGCCTTCACCGAGGTGTACATGTCCAGCGCGTGCACCACACCGTCACGCTGTAGGTAGTCGATCAGTGCGCCCTTGAGCGCCGGGTTGTTGTGCCCGTAGTTGAGCGCGCCGGCACCGGCGAAGAAGTCCAGGTAGGAACGGCCGTTCACGTCGTTCATCCGGGAGCCGACGGCGGTGTCGAAGACGACCGGCCAGTTGCGGCCGTAGCTGCGTACCTGCGACTCGAGCGCCTCGAAGATAGGCGGAAGTTCGGTGCTGGAAGTCAACGGAACTCTCCTCACGTGGCCGCGATGGGTCCGATGCGGTAACTGTTCTCCGGTCCGTGCTCCGGCTGCTCGCTGCTGCCCAGCAGCGAGCCACTGAACAGCTCAGTCTTCCGCACCTGCGCGTTCCGGCGCTTGGCGAAGGCGCGGAACAGCGCGATGGACGCCTCGTTGTCGGGGGTGATCGTGGTCTCCAGGTGGTCGACGGCGCCTTGGGCAGCCACCCGGTCGAACAGCACGTCGAGCATCCGGCCGGCAAGGCCCTGCCCGCGTGCGAGTGCGGATACCGCGACCTGCCAGACCATCAGCGTGGTCGGCTCGTCGGGACGACGGTAGCCGGTCACAAAGCCTACGACTACTTCCGCGCCGGCTGCGCCGCTCTCGGATCGCTTCGCGACCACCGTGCTGGCGGCGAAGTCGCGGCACCACAGCAGGTAGGCGTATCGGGAGTTGACATCCAGCACCTGTGTCTGCGCGGCGAGCTCGTACAGCGCGACACCGTCCTCGATGACGGGAGAGGAGATGCCGATCCCCGGGATCCCGTTGCACTCAGCGTCCCCATCGGTGGTCATGATCTTCCAAAGTTAACAGGAGATGGCCGGTCCTGCATATCCGCTAACGCCGCGACCTGCGTAAACATCTTATTTCTGTGAACAGGTCGACGGCTCCGTTTAATGGTCTTGGTCGACGGGTACCGTCTCGCCCGGCCTGGGCAGACCGAGCGCGTCGAGGAAGGAGCGCGCCCACCGGTCCACGTCGTGGGTGAGCACCTGGCGGCGCAGCGCCCGCATCCGCCGCCGGCTCTCCTCGGCGTCCATGGACAGCGCGGCGGCCAAGGCGTCCTTCATCCCGTCCACGTCGTGCGGGTTGATCAGCAGTGCGCTGCTCAACTCACCGGCCGCGCCGGTGAACTCCGACAGCACCAGCGCCCCGGTCTCCTCGGAACGGCAGGCCACGTACTCCTTGGCCACCAGGTTCATCCCGTCACGCAGCGGGGTGACCAACATCACGTCGGCCGCCACGAAGAACGCCACCAACTCCTCACGGGGCAGCGCCTGGTGCAGGTAGTGCACCGGCGGGCGGCCGACCTTGGCGAACTCGCCGTTGATCCGCCCCACGCTCAGCTCGATCTCGTCGCGCATCTGCTGGTAGTGCTCGACGCGCTCCCGGCTCGGTGTGGCCAGCTGCACGAACACGGTGTCCTCCGCCGAGATCCGGCCGTCCTCGAGCAGCTCGTGGAACGCGCGCAGCCGGGCGCTGATGCCCTTGGTGTAGTCCAGCCGGTCCACCCCGAGCACGATCCGCTTCGGGTCACCGAGCTCGTGGCGGATCTCCTCGGCGCGGGCCCGCACCGACTCGGAGCGGGCCAGCTCGTCGAGCCGCGCGGAGTCGATGGAAATGGGGAACGCGCCCACCTTGACCGAGCGCCCGTCGACACCGATCTCGCCCGGCTTCCCGCCTCCGGATGCCCGACCGCTGGCCAGCCGGGTGGCCAGCCAGCGGAAGTTGCGCACCCCGCCGGGGGTGTGGAACCCGACCAGATCCGCGCCGAGCAGGCCCTCCACGATCTGGCTGCGCCACGGCAGCTGAAGGAACAGCTCGGTCGGCGGAAACGGGATGTGCAGGAAGAAGCCGATCCGCAGGTCCGGGCGCAGCTTGCGCAGGTTCGCCGGCACCAGCTGCAGTTGGTAGTCCTGCACCCACACGGTGGCATCCGGCGCGGCGACCTTCGCCACCGCCTCGGCGAACCGCTGGTTGACCCGCACGTAGGCGTGCCACCAGTGCCGGTGGTACATCGGTGTGGCCACCACGTCGTGGTAGAGCGGCCAGAGCGTGCCGTTGGAGAAGCCCTCGTAGTATTCGGCCACCTCGCCGGCGCTGAGCGTGACCGGGTGTAGCAGCAGCCCGTCGCGCTCCAGCGGCTCCACCTCGGCGTCCGGCACACCTGGCCAGCCCACCCAGGCTCCGTCCCTGGCACGCAGCATCGGCTCCAGTGCGGTCACCAGGCCGCCGGGGCTGCGCTTCCAGCTCTGCGTGCCGTCCTTGCCGACCACCAGGTCCACCGGCAAACGGTTGGCCACCACGATGAAGTCCGAACCACCCGTGTCGTCCACGGTCTCCGACACTACTTGCCGAGCGAACCCAGTGCGGCCGCCCCGACCCGGTCGTCCCGGGGCAGCAGCAGCCGGCTGGTCACCCACTCACCGAGGCTCACCCCGCCGGCCAGTGCGCCCCCGATGGCCAACGCGAGCATCACGGTGACGAGGCCATCCGTCACACCGGTCACGGCAAGCTGGTAGAAGCCCTGGTAGGCGGTCAGACCGGGTAGCAGCGGGGTGATCCCGGCGAGACTGATCACCAGCGCCGGCACCCCGGTGAACCGGCGCAGCAGGCCGGCGCCGCTGCCAAGCACCACCGCCGCGATCCCGGTGGACACCACCGGGCCAAGGCCCAGCTGCTGCATCAGCTGGTGGATGGCCCAGCCGGCCGCCCCGGTCGCGGCCGCCGCAGGAAGGTGGCGCACCGGCGAGTAGCCGGCCAGCGCGAAGCAGCCGGCGGTCATCCCGGCGGCGAACACCTGCAGCAGCGCCGAACCCGAGCTGATCGGCAACGGCCCGGCCACCGCGAGCTCCACATTGAAGTGCACCGCGCCCTTCAGCGCGAGCACCACACCGGCGAGCAGCGCGGCGGAGAACATCGCGATCTCCGCCGCGCGGCCGGCGGCGGTCAGGAAGAAGCCGTCGATGCCGTCCCTTGCCGCGCCGACCACCGACAGCCCGGACAACAGCACCGTCAACGCGGCGGCAACCACCAGGGAGGGCCGGGTGCCCGGCAACACCCCGGTGAACATCACCAGGGCGGTAATGCCGGTGGCCAGGAACGCGCCGACCAGTTGCTGGAAGAAGATCGGCAGCCCGTAGCGGTTCAACAGCCGGCCGGCCCTGTCCATCGAGGCGGTGGCCACGAACGCGACCGACGCGGCCCCCCAGCCGCCGCCGAGCAGCAGCGCGACCGAAGCAGCCATGGCGGCCCAGGCGGCGGTGGCGACCCAGCGGGGGTACGGGTGGCGCGCCCCGGTGATCCGGTCCAGCTCGGCGGCCGCCTCGGTCAGGTCGCACCTGCCGCGTTCCAGCTGCTGGATCAGCCGCTCGACCTCGGCCAGCCGGGTCAGGTCCAGCGACCGGTAGCGGACCAGCCGCATGGTGGTCACCGGCAGGGCCACCATGCCCCGGTGACAGGAGATGGTGATCGAGGTAAAGGTGATGTCCACGTCACAGGACGGCAGGCCGCTGGAGTCGGCCACCCGCAGCATGATCGCGGTGGTCTCCGCGACGCCCTCGCCGCTGGACAGCAGCACCTCGCCGACCCGGATGGCCAGGTCCAGCACCTGCAGCACCCGGGCGTCGTCCGGCACCATCGGGCCGGGGCCGTGGCCGGAGTCTTCCACCGGCACCGGGGCGTCGGTCTCGGTGGTGTGCTGGCCGTTGTGCGGCAGCCAGTGCGGCAGGGCAGCGGTGCGGCGCAGCAGCAGCCGGGTCCGCTCCCGGGTCCGCTCGCCGAAGCGGGAAGCCAACGGTCAACCTCCGGACGTGCTGGCGGCGCCGCTGACCGCCGCCGCGGTGGCGGCCTGCGCCGCCCGGATCGCCTTGCGCACCGCCTCGGCCGCCCAGTCGCCCTCGGAGATCTCGGCCAGCCTGCGGCGCAGCTCGCGCCGGTCGTCGTCCGGGAACACCCGCCGTTCCAGCCGGCCCGCGCGCACCAGGCCGGCCAGCGCCGCGGTCCGCTCGTCCGGCTGCCCGCCGTCGAACACGGCGGCGCGCAGCCGCCGCTCGATCTCTTGACGGGGACGCGGGTCGGCCAGCGGGTAGCGCCGGGCCCGAAGCATCCGGCGGGGCAGCTCGGTGAGCACCCCTTCGGCCACCAGACCGGCCAGCAGCCGGGCGCGGGTGCCCTTGGCCAGCCGCCGCACCTGCGACTTCGGCGAGCGTGGCCGCGCCGCGATGTCGGCAAGCGCCTCGGCCAGCCTGGGATCACTCGGCGGCGGGCGCTGCCCCACCGCCACCACCGTGCGTCCGGTCGGCTCGACGTTCCCCGCCAGCGCAAGCTCGACCAGCAGCGCGCCACCGAGCGCAAGGTCCAGCTCGGTGCGGCCGACGCCCGCCGCGCCGTCGCGTCGGTAGGCGATGAGCAGTAACTCCTCGGCGATCAGGGGTGCCATGGTGTCCAGAGTAGGACCAGGGATGAGAGGATCCGATCCGATGCCGGTGTAGCTCAGTGGTAGAGCACCCGCCTTGTAAGCGGAAGGTCGTCGGTTCGACCCCGACCACCGGCTCTGTTGTTGGGCGGGTTCTCGCGCGGAAATTTCTTGCGGGGCCCCTCCGGGGCCCGCCCTCAGAAATTTGGCTCCTCCGTCGCCGAGCGCGCCTGTGCTCACCCTGGCAGCGGCCTGTTCACGCTGAGCATGTGGTTACGGGCACCCACTGCCCGGCCTTCGCCGGAACTCCTCCGGAGCCA
>DASYBQ010000224.1:0-1630 GCA_036500625.1 Pseudonocardia sp.
GACGTCGAGCTGGAGCGCGCCGTGGTGCTCGAAGAGATCGCCATGCGGGCCGACGACCCGGAGGACCTGGCCGGCGAGGTGTTCGACACCGCGCTGTTCGGCGACCATCCGCTCGGCCTGCCGGTGATCGGGTCCACGGAGTCGATCGAGGAGATGACCCGGGACCGGCTGCGCGGTTTCTGGCGGCGGCACTACACGCCGCCTCGGATGGTTGTCGCGGTGGCCGGCAACGTCGACCACGGCCAGCTGGTGGAGCTGGTGGCGCGGGCCTTCGGTTCGGGTGTGCCCGCCGCGCCCGCCGGGCCCCGGCCCACCCGCCCGCTGCTCTCGGCAGGTAGCCGCACGGTGCTGCACAGCGAGGACAGCGAGCAGGCCCACCTGATCATGGGGCTGCGCGGGCTGGATCGGCACGACACCCGGCGCCCCGCGCTGGAGGTGCTCAACACCGCGCTCGGCGGCGGCATGAGCTCCCGGTTGTTCCAACAGATCCGGGAGCGCCGCGGCCTCGCCTACTCGGTCTACTCGGCGACCACCAGCTACCAGGACGCGGGCCAACTGGCGATCTACGCCGGCTGCCAGCCGGAACGGCTCGGCGAGGTGGCGGCGGTGGCGCGCGAGGAGCTGGCTGGCGTGCTCGACGGCGGCCTTACCGACGCCGAGGTGGCCAGGGCCAAGGGTGCGTTGCGCGGCGGGCTGGTGCTTGGTCTTGAGGACACCGGGTCGCGGATGAACCGGATCGGGCGCCACGAGCTGGATCTGGGCCGGCAGCGCTCGCTGCGGGAGAGCCTGGAGATCATCGACGCGGTCACCGTCGACGAGGTGGCTGCGGTCGCGGACGATGTGCTGCGCCGCCCGCTCACCAGCGCGGTGGTCGGCCCGTTCGACTCGGTGGACGAGCTGCCCTCGTCGCTGCGCGGCCCCGACGCCTGATGATTCCTACAGCGGAGGTAGCTGGGTGAGCGAGACGACGTCGTCCGAGCCGGGGCAGCCGATCGGGGTGGCCGTGCTCGGTGCCCGCGGCCGGATGGGCGTCGAGGTGTGCCGTGCGGTGGAGGCCGCCGACGACCTGGACCTGGTCGCAATGGTGGACGTCGGCGACTGGCTGTTCAACGTGGCCGACGCGGGTGCCCAGGTGGTGGTCGACTTCACCCAGCCGGACGTGGTGATGGACAACATCCGGTTCTGCGTGGACCACGACATCGCCTGCGTGGTCGGTACCAGCGGCTTCGACGCCGACAAGCTGTCCACGGTGCGCGGTTGGCTGGAGCACAAGCCCGGCCTCGGGGTGCTGATAGCACCCAACTTCGGCGTCGGGGCGGTGCTGTCCATGCACTTCGCTCAGTTGGCCGCGCGATTCTTCGACTCCGCCGAAGTGATCGAGATGCACCACGCCGGCAAGGTGGACGCCCCCTCCGGCACCGCCGCGCACACCGCCGCGTTGATCGCGCAGGCCCGCGCGGCGGCTGGCTCGGCCCCGATGCCCGACGCTACCACCCAGGAGCGCGCCGGTGCCCGCGGCGCCGAGGTGGACGGTGTGCGGGTGCACTCGGTCCGGATGTCGGGGTTGGTGGCCCACCAGGAGGTGCTGTTCGGCACCGAGGGCGAGACGCTGACCATCCGGCACGACTCG
>DASYBQ010000225.1:0-9692 GCA_036500625.1 Pseudonocardia sp.
GAGCTCCGGCGCGCAACTCCGTGCCGTAGACGGCCCGCGAGCTGTTCCACCACGACGACATCCGCCGTCCTCCAAACATCACAACACGAACTTTCTGCTGTGAAGCCCAACACAAAAGCCAGGTCGAAGTCGCGCGGCGAAACGTCGGTAGCGCTCACTGGGCGTGACGACGAGACGAGCGGGATCGCTATCAATCTCTCCCGGGTGATGCCTGGACAACGCGAGGATGACCGGCAGCTCGCCATGGGTCGGCGGCTGCCCCATTCGGAGCCGACACCCGGGTCCGTTCGGCGGACGCCCCTCGGACGCCCGGCGGGCCGATGGTCCGCCAGACAGGATGAGTGGCTGCTGTTTCCAGCTGGCCGCGACGGTGGGCGGAGCCCCGGAGGAGATTCACGCGGCGGCGGTCACCGGCACTGCCTCGGTGCTCACGGCGGCCCGCGACCCGGTCGGTGTGGCAGAGGGGCTGGCGCGCACCGCGGCCTGGCCGTCGCAGCCTCAGCCCTGATCGGCCCGGTCGCGAACCGGCCCCGACACGTTCGCGCCGGGGCCGGTTCAGCGGTGCTTGAGGTCAGATAACGCGAACGCCGTCCGCCTGCGGGCCCTTGTGGCCCTGCGTGACCTCGAAGGAGACGCGCTGGTTCTCCTCGAGGCTGCGGTAGCCATCGCCCTGGATGGCCGAGTAGTGCACGAAGACGTCGGGGGAGTTGTCGTCCGTGGCGATGAAGCCGAAGCCCTTCTCGGCGTTGAACCACTTGACGGTGCCCTGAGCCATGTCTCTCCTGGTGTTTCTGTATCGGACGACACCTTGCCGGCCGACTCGTTGCGGCAGGACAACGCCGACCAGGGAGGGTTCCCCCGACGAACGAAGCCCGGTGTCACGTTCCACGCACGCTTCGCAACGATCGAGGAAAACACGACTGCAACATCCATGAACGTACCACAGCAAGCACCTTGCTCGGCGTGTCAGATGTGGGGTTGACCCGCCGATCCGCCCCCGCCCGGCGAGCCGGGGATCAGCCGGCGGCGGCGGTGACGATCGTGTGCAGCGTGGCGTCGTCGAACCCGCCGGAGCTCGGGTGGGCGTCCGCGTTGACGGCAACGGGACCGTTGAGCGAGGAGGCGTAGAACTGCCCGGTGAACGCGTCGTTGCGGTCCAGCGCGGTGACGTTGCCCGAGCCGGGCTGGTCGAGCAGCCACTTGAGGCCGGCCGCGCCGCCCTGCTCCGGCATGGCCACCCATGCCAGCGCCACCAGCGCCGACCCACCGTTGCCACCGTGCACCTCGAGCAGGCCGCGGTGCAGGCCGGTGCACGGGTGCGCGCGCAGGTAGCCCTGGGTCCCGCCGTAGGAGTTGGCCACGCAGTCGGTGGCGTCGGCGCTGGTCCGCACGCTGGCCTGGAAACCGCGCGCCTGCAGCCGACCCACCGCCTCGGCGGCAAGCTGGGCGGCGGAACCGGGCGCGGCCTGGCCCGGCGGTCGTGGTGGCGCGACCGGAGGGGCCGGCACCGGTGGCGCGACCGGGGCGACGGTGGCGGGCGCCGGAGCCGCCGTGCCCGGTACGGCCACCGCCGTGCCGGGCACCGTCGACGAGGAGGGCAGGACGGCCAGCTGAAAGCCGAGGATGCCGGTGCTCAGGATGAAAGCCAGCGCCACCGCGGCGACCAGCCAGCCACGTTTGTCGTCGATCGCGCGTAACAAGGTCACTGCATCCCTCCCCGGTCTCCGACCAGACGCCCGTCCGGCGAGTCACTCTAACGGTGCACGAGCCGACCACTCCAAGTGACCAGCTCTCGTGCCAGCTCCAGGGCCCGGGCATCGGCCGATGTCAGCATGGACGGTTTCGTCACGCGGTTACCGGCGACGCCGGCCCCTCACCCTGATCGCCACCACACGCCACGTGAGTGATCAAAATAATTACTTTGCGCAACCATCTTGTCGCCGCACCTATCCCCCACACGGCCCTACCGGCAATCGAGCGAAGGCCGTTTGGCCCAATCGGTGGCTTCCGGCACCTCCGGCGGCGCGACCGGGACCGCACGTGCCACCCTCGGCCAGGAGTTCGTGACACCGAAGTCGAAGGGGCGCAGTCGCAGATGACCGACAGGACAAACCACCAGGTTCGACTCGCCGCCCGGCCACACGGCGAGCCGAAGCCCGGCGACTGGGCGCACACCTCCGAGCCGGTGCCCGAGCCGGCTGACGGAGAACTGCTGGTGCGCCTCTCGCACCTGTCGCTGGACCCGGCGATGCGCGGCTGGATGAACGAGGGACGGTCCTACATCCCGCCGGTCGAGGTCAACGACGTGATGCGCGCGGCGGGGATCGGCGAGGTGGTGGCCTCCCGGCACCCGAAGTTCTCCGTCGGTGACCACGTCAGCGGCGTGTTCGGTGTGCAGGAGTACGCGATCTCCGACGGCCGAGGCGTGCTGGCCGTCGACCTGTCCCAGGTGCCGGCGCCCACCTACCTCAGCGCGCTGGGCCTGACCGGCATGACCGCCTACTTCGGCCTTTTCGACGTGGGCGCGTTCTCCGACGGTGAGACGGTGCTGGTCTCCGGGGCGGCCGGCGCGGTCGGCAACATGGTCGGCCAGCTCGCCAGGCTCAAGGGCGGCACGGTGGTCGGCATCGCCGGCGGACCGGAGAAATGCCGTTGGCTGACCGAGGAGATGGGCTTCGACGCCGCGCTGGACTACCGCGAGAAAGGCCTCGGACGCCGGCTGCACCAGGCCGTGCCGGACGGTGTCGACGTGTTCTTCGACAACGTCGGCGGCCCGGTGCTGGACGCGGGCCTGGGTGCGCTGCGGCGCGGCGCGCGAGTGGTCATCTGCGGTGCGATCAGCCAGTACAACAACTTGGATCGCCCGGTCGGACCGGCCAACTACCTGCGCCTGCTGGTGGAACGAGCCCGGATGGAGGGCTTCGTGATCTTCGACTACCAGCCGCGCTACCCGGAGGCCCAGTCGCAGATCGCCGAGTGGCTGCGGGCCGGCGAGATCACCTCGAAGGAGCACGTGGTGCACGGCGGGGTGCACGACTTCCCGGACACGCTGCTGAAGCTGTTCCGCGGCGAGAACACCGGCAAGCTGGTGTTGGCACTCGGCTCGGAAGAGTCGGCCTAGCCCGACGCTGTCGCCGCCGTCGCGGGCTTTCGGAACCTCGCGCGCACCGCCGGGCGGGTGACCGCCCACAGCAGCGAGGCCAGCACCACCGCCTGTGCCACCTGCTCGATCCGCATCCACACCGGGTACTGCCCTGCCACGATCAGGAAGACGATGCCGAGCAGGCCCGCGACACTGATCCAGATCACCCGCAGGTAGGCGCGCCGCTTGCCGGCGAGCAGCCGCCGGATCAACAGCGCGTACACCATCGACACCACCAGCACACCGATCGAACGGGACCAGACCTGGCTGCGCAGCTGGATCCGCATCGCCGCCAGGTCGGTGCCGGGCGGCGGGCGGAGGTGGCTGAGCTGGTAGTTGACCAGTTCGTTGCGGGACACGAACATCAACACGGTCAGCACAAGACTGAAGCCCAGGTTCACCAGCAGCAACACGATGACTCGACGCAGCCCGGACTGGCCCGGCCCCGGCTCGAGGGCTCCGTCGACCCCAGTTGGTCCCATCGGGCCAGTAAACGATGGGACCGTCTCGGCAGGCAATCGCAATTGCCGGTCGCCCGGTCTCGCCCGGTCAGTCCAGCGAACCGCCTCGGGCCGCGTCCGGCAGGTTCTGCCTGATCACCCGCACCAGGTGTTCGCCCATCACGTCGGCCACCTGGCGCTCCATCGCGTGCGCCAGCAGGCCCTGCACCGAGGACATGGCCAGCTGGCGCAGCCGCTGCAGCAGCGCGGTGACCTCGGCGACCTCGACCGAGCTGGGCAGCCACGCTTGGCCGTGCTCCTCGAACAGCCGCGCCGCGCCGGCCTGCACCATCCGCCGGGCCACCTGCTCGATGGCCGGCGCGATCGCCTCGTGCAGCGCGAGCACATCGGTCAGCCGGAAGCCCTTGCTGACCAGTTCGGCGAACGTGCTGACCAGTTGCGGGCTGGGCACCAGGCACTGTTCGCCGTCAGGTTTGAGCACCCCGAGCGCGACGACCCGGTCGAACAGTTCGGGCTCGACGTCCGCCTCCAGGTACTCCCGCACCTGCGCGGTCGGCAGGTAGGTCGGGATCTCGTCGGTCCAAGGGCTGTTCAGCGCCTCCTCGAGCCCGAGCACCTCGCCGAGGTTGCGGCCCTGCTGCCAGCTCACGATCAGCTCGGTGATCTGCGCGGTGGTGTAACCGCGCTCGTGCAGCGAGGTGATCAGGCGCAGCCGGGCCAGGTGGGTCTCGGTGTAGATACCCACCCTGCCTTCTTTGCGCGGTGGCGGCAGCAGGCCCCGCTCCTGGTAGGCGCGCACGTTGCGGCTGGTGGTGCCGGCGGCCCTGGCGAGCTCGTCGATGCGGTACTCGGCCATGTGTTCCTTCGATGGGTGACGCCGGCCACCGTAGCGCGTCGCGAATCCTGCCAATGCGCCATTGAGCAATGTTACATTTTATTTGGCAACGATGCCGTTTCCGCGAAAGGTACCCGGATGATCAAAGTGAACCTCGACCGCCGCGGCACGGGCAGCCCGCTGGTGCTGCTGCACGGCATCGGGCACCGCTGGCAGGCCTGGCAACCGGTACTGGACCTGTTGGCGCGGGAGCACGAGGTGATCGCGCTGGACCTGCCCGGCTTCGGGCGCTCCCCCGACCTGCCGCCCGGCTACACCCACGACCTCGCCGGCACGATGCGGGTGCTGCCGGAGCTGTTCCGCACGTTGGGCGTGCACCGGCCGCACCTGGCCGGCAACTCCATGGGCGGGCTGATCGCGGTGGAAGCGGCATCCCATGGCCTGGTCCGCTCGGCGACCGCGCTGTCCCCGGCCGGGTTCTGGACCCGGCGGGACCGGGCGCGGGCGCTGGCCACGCTGCGGATCATCCGGGCCGGGGCCCGCGCGCCCGGTCCGGTGCGCGCGCTGCTGGTCGACAACCCCCGGCTGCGGGCCGCCACGCTGCGGGTGCTCTACGCGCACCCCGAGCGCATCGGGCGGATCGAGGCGATCGGTGACACGGACGCGCTGCGCAACTCGTCCGCGTTCAACCCGGCGATGCGCGCCGGCCGGCGCCTGGTCTGGTCCGGCCCGCCGCCGAAGGTGCCGATCACCATCGCCTGGGGCGACCAGGACCACATCCTGCTGCCCCGCCAGGCCCAGCGCGCGGCCCGCCTACTACCCGAGGCCCGGCAGATCGCCCTACCCGACTGCGGCCATGTCCCAATGATCGACAACCCAGAACTCGTCGCGCGCACCATCCTGGACACCTGCGCCAAGGCCGACCGAGAAGCACACCCCCCATCCCGCACCGGGCGGGCGGCGGCTAGTGGACGGTGAGGGCCAGGCGGTCACCGGTGTCGGCCACGGTGGCGACCACTTGGTGGCCCTCGGCCAGGTCGCCGCCGAGCAGCAGACGGGAGAGCTGGCGCTCCAGCTCACGGCCGATGGTGCGGCGCAGCGGGCGGGCGCCGAACTCCGGTTGGTAGCCGAGGGTGGCCAGCCAGTCCACCGCGTCCGGCTCAAGCCGCAGCTCGATGCCCTGGGCCTGCAGGCGCTTGCGGGTCTCCGCCAGCAGCAGCCCGGTGATCTCCCGCAGCTCGGTCTGGCCAAGGCCGCTGAACAGCACGATCTCGTCGATCCGGTTCAGGAACTCCGGCCGGAAGTGGCCGCGCACCCCGGCCATCAGCGGCTCCCGCACGTCCTCCACCGAACGGCCGGCGGCCGTCGCGGCCAGCAGCGCCTCAGCGCCGAGGTTGCTGGTCATGATGATCACGGCGTTGGTGAAGTTCGCGGTGCGGCCGCGGGCGTCGGTCAGCCGACCGGCATCCAGGACCTGCAGCAACACGTTCATCACGTCCGGGTGGGCCTTCTCCACCTCGTCCAGCAGCAGCACGGTGTACGGGGTGCGCCGGATCGCGTCGGTGAGCTGGCCCGGCTCGTCGTGGCCCACATAGCCGGGCGGCGCGCCGACCAGCCGGGACACCGTGTGCCGGTCACCGAACTCGGTCATGTCGAAGCGCACCAGCCGGTCCGGGGCGCCGAACAATGCGTTCGCCAACGCCCTTGCCAGCTCGGTCTTACCCACCCCGGTCGGGCCGAGGAACAGGAACGAGCCGACCGGGCGGTCCGGATGGGTGAGCCCGGCGCGCCCGGCCCGGACCGCGTCCGCGACCGCCGCCACCGCGTCGGCCTGGCCGACGACCCGCTGCGCGAGCAGCTCTTCCAGATGCAGCAACCGGTGCCGGTCCAGCTCGGTCAGCCGAGCAACCGGGATCCCGGTGATGTCCGCGACCACCTCGGCCACATCGTCGGGGGCGACCTCGAGCCCGCCGCGCGCGGGGCGAAGGGGAGCCACCGACGCCACCCCTTCGGCGTCCACCGCGACCGGGTGCGGCCTTCGCGGCTCCCCCGGCGTCACCCCACGCAGTCGCACCCGGGCGCTCGCCCTGTCGATCAGATCGATCGCCTTGTCCGGCAGGAACCGGTCGGTGAGGTAGCGCTCGGACAGGGTGACCGCCGCACGGGCGGCCTCCTCGGTGATGGTGACCCCGTGGTGCTCCTCGTACCTGGCGCGCAGCCCGAGCATGATCGACACCGTGTCCGCGACCGACGTCTCCTCCACCAGGATCGGCTGGAACCGCCGTTCCAGCGCCGCGTCGCGCTCCAGGTGCTTGCGGTACTCCGCCACGGTCGTCGCGCCGATCAGCTGCAGCCCGCCCCGGGCAAGGGCGGGCTTCAGCATGCTGCCGGCGTCCATCGGCACACCCTCCCCGGAGCCGGCGCCGATCACCGTGTGCAGCTCGTCGAGGAAGAGCACCACATTCCGGTCGGCGGCCAGCACCTCGTCGATCAGCGCGGTGAACCGCTCCTCGAAGTCGCCCCGGTAGCGGGTGCCGGCGACCATGCCGGCCAGGTCGAGCGACACGATCCGCCGCCCGCGCAGCGTCTCCGGCACGTCACCCTCGACGACCTTCGACGCGATACCTTCCGCGATCGCGGTCTTGCCGACACCGGGGTCGCCGATCAACACCGGGTTGTTCTTGCTGCGCCGGGACAGCACCTCCAGCACCTGGGCCACCTCGTCGTCCCGCCCGATCACCGGGTCGAGCCGGCCGGCACGGGCCTCGGCGGTCAGATCCCGGCCGAAGCGGTTGAGCATGGGGGTGCGGCGGTCGGCGCGACGCCGCTCGTCGAGGCGCGAACCGTCCCGGCGCTGGTCCGTCTCGTCGTCACCGAACCCACCGAGGTTGCCGAGGTTGCCGAGGTTGAGGCCGCCGAGCGACTGCTCCAACCCGTCGACCAGCCCCCTGACCAGGCCCTGCAGCGGGTCGTTCGGCTCTTGCGGCATGCCGGTCCTCCTGGGTGCAGTGCCGTGGTGCACCTCCGATAGTGCTCCTCGCCGTGGCGGCGCGCAGCGACAAACCGCGCGGCGAGGAAATCCGTCAGTCGGCCAGCTGCGCCCGGTGGACCTCGTCGACAAGCTCCAGGTAGTCGCGGTTGCGGCGGATGAAGGCGGCGACGTAGGGGCACAGCGGTGTCACCACCAGCTCGCGCCGGCGGGCGGTGTCCAGCGCGGTGCGGACCAGCCGCCCGGCCAGCCCCCGTTGCCGGTAGGCCGGGCTGACCTCGGTATGGGTGAGTACCAGCCGGCCGGGCCGGGATCGGTACTCGGAGAACCCCGCCAGCCCGCCGTCCACGGTGATCTCGAAACGCGACCGGTCCGGGTTGTCCCGCACCAGAACCCGCTGCTCGGACTCCATCGGCGCATACTCCCTCGGGCCGAGTCGGCGCGCAGCTCAGCGGGTGCGACCCCGGGGCAGCAGCGGGGTGGGCGGCAGTTCGGGCGCGGCGAGCGGACTGCGCGCCGCTCCCCATCCACGGCACACAGCGAGTGGGCGCCGCACACATATCCGGGCCTATGTGCGGCGACTACTCGCTGTGTGCGGTCGAGTCGGTGAGGGCGCGACGTAAGCGGGCGGCGGTGGACTCGAACGGATGCAGGTCCGCCCAGGTCCATCGGACGACGGTGATGCCCTCCGCCCGCACCTCGTCCTCTCGGCGCTTTTCCGCGAAGACCACGTCACCGGGCGCTTGGCCGGGACGCGCCAACCTGCCGTACTTGGTGAGCCCGTCGAACTCGCCAACAACACGCTGCTGTTCCCACCCGAAGTCGGTCCGCGCGATGAACCGCCCGCCCGCGTCATGCACAACCCACTGTGGCTCGGGCCTTGGCAACCCGGCGAGCGCGATGGCCACCCTGCTCCGTGACTCGCCGACGCTCTCCGCGCGCCCGTCCGCGAAGGCGATCACTCGCTGGGCGTGCGGACTACCGGGCCACCGCCGGCACCGCGACAGCACGTGCAGCAACTCGGCTGAGGTCACCATGCAGCGTGCCAGCGCGGTATCCGCCACAACGACCGCGGCGGCGAACGACGTGCAGCGTGCGATGTCGACAACTGTGCGCGCCGCGGAAGTGACCAGGACTCCATCCAGCATGACGACGTCGGCCGGTTCCAGCCGCGCGTACGCACATGCACCAGCCGCTGCTTCCGGCCACCGGAGCGACGCGACCGGGTGACGTTGACCGTGTCCAGCGAGACCCCCCACGTCGGCAAGCCGTGCAGCACAGCCGCCGAGAGGTGGCTGATCACCACGCCGTCTCCGCTGGGGCAGCGCCGCGTGGACGTTGACCCGGTGCCACGCCTCGGCCCTCCGCGAGTCGGGGCCCGACCAGGTAGGCACCGCGCCGGGGCAGCGTGAACCGCCCACGGCGCCTGAGCCCGCGAAGTTCGCGGTCGGTGTAACCCCGCGCAATCAGGGATGAGCGCCGGTACAGCTCGAGGTCAGGACCGTCCATAGCCTCGAGGGTGGCCTGTTCCCGCCGCGCGTGGCGCGTGCCGAGGCAATCTGTGGACTACTCGCGAGCCTGTGGACAACTCGGCCGTTCCGCCCGGTCCAGATTGACGGAGCCACCAAACGCCCCGCCGCCGCTCCCCATCCACCGCACACAGCGAGTGGGCGCCGCACACATGTCCGGGCCTATGTGCGGCGCCTACTCACTGTGTGCGGTCGAGGCGGTGTGTGCGGTCGAGGATGGCGGGTGTGCGCCATGGCGCACACCCGCCGCGCCGCCGACGCGGTGTGCAGCTTGGCCAGCGCCGCGTGGTGCAGCTCCACCCGCTCACCGGCCTGCAGCTGGGCCATCCGGGGACGCATCGCCCGCATGCCGGTGATGTGCGAGAGATTGTCCTGCACCAGCTGGAACGGGCGATCGGCCGGCCGGACTGCTTGCGGCGCAGCGAGTAGGACAGCGCCGCCTCGTACGCCCCGATCGCGTGCCCGAGTGCCTCCCAGGCGACCGTCTGCCGGGACTTGGCCGGCACCCCGTTGGTGTCGTCGAAGCCGCGCGCGTCGGCCAGCCGCGCCTCCAGCGGCACCCGCACCCCGTCCAGGGTGATCTGCGCCTGCCACACCACCCGGTTCGCCGTCTTCCCGGTGATCTTCCGGGCGTGGTAGCCGTCCACCGGGTGCGCCGCGCCGTCCGGGTGCTCCACCACGAACGCGCCGACGTTGCCCGCCTCGTCGCGCGCCCACACGACCACCAGGTCGGCGA
>DASYBQ010000226.1:0-11954 GCA_036500625.1 Pseudonocardia sp.
TCGTCGACCAGGTGCCGGATGTAGCGCAGGATCTCCGCGCTGCCCGAGTAGGCCCGCGACCACTCCGGGTTGGGCGCGAACGAGTAGGAGTAGAGCACCGAAGGGATGTCGCAGGCCGCGCCCGGATAGGTGTTGTCCCGCCAGGTTCCGCCTACCTCCGAGCCGCGCTCCAGTACCACCACGTCCTCGACGCCGGCCTGACGCAGCCGGATCGCCGCGCCCAGCCCGGCGAACCCCGCCCCGATGACGAGCGCTGCGTGCGGAACCCGACTCATCGGGACACCGGCTCGTGGGTCAGTTCCTTCGCCCAGCTCGGCGTCGCGCCGAGCACCCGCTTCGGGATCAGGCCGGTGATGCCGACCAACAGGTCGGCCAGGTAGTGGTAGGGGTGCGAGCGGTCGGTGACCATCGCGGCCTGCATCTTGATCACGTGGTAGAGCGGCACCCGGCGGGTGTTGGCGCTGCGCTCGCCGATCGAGGTGAACCGGTTCACCGCGTTGTAGAGCTTCTGCTCGTCGAGGCCCATTGCCACGATGTTGTCCCGCATCTTGTTCAGCAGCGGGATGTAGATCAGTGCGCCGAGCAGGAGGCTGGGCTTCACCAGGCCGGCGGACTGGATCAGCAGCCGGCGCAGCGGTGCGGCGCCGATCATGTCCAGCACCTGGAAGTCGACCGCGATGTGCCGCGACTCGTCAGCGTTGATCTTGCGGAACACTTCGTGGCAGACCGGGTCGTCCACCTCGTCCAGCAGGAACTTCACCAGCGCGCCGTCCAGGGCGACCTCCAGCATCGGGATCAGCGTGCCGAGCACGGACAACGGAAGGTCGTCGGAGTACTTGTCCAGCATCTCGATGACCAGCGCGACGTTGATGTCCGGCTCGGGTATCTCGTCGTCGGCGAGCATCCCCCAGCGGCGCATCAGGGCCAGCTCGGCGTTGGCGTGCCGCTGCTCCTCGGCGTGGAAGTAGACGTAGATCTGCTTGAGCGTCTCGGTGGGCGCCTTGGTGGCCAGCGCGGCGAACCCTCGGGCGCCCACGTTCTCGATCCACACCAGGTCGGCCATGAACGCCTTGAGCCGTGGCCGCTGCTCGTCGGTGATCCGCTCGGCACCGGGGGCGTCCCAGTCGACGTCGGCAAGGGCCCACTGCCGGTCCTTGATCGTTGCGAGCATCCGCTCGTAGTCGAAGGCCATCGTCGTCTCACCCTTCCTCGGTCGTGGCGGGGGTCGTCGCGGGTTCGGGCGCGAATCGGTGCAGCAGGCCGAGCGCGCGGGTGTAGGGCGCCGGGGCAAGGCGCTTGAGCAGCCAGACCAGCTGGGCGTCCCACTGCGGCACGACGTGCAGCCGGCCCCGGTCGTGCGCGTCCAGGGTGGCGGCGGCGATGCGGTCCGGGCCGACCCCGGTCCAGCGCATCAGCTGCTCGGCCAGCCGGGTGGCCGCCTGGTCGATCGTGTCGCTGCGCAGGATGTTGGTCCGGACGAACGTCGGGCACAGCACGGTGACCGCGACGCCGGTGCCGGACAGCTCGGCGGCCAGCGTCTCGGACAGCGCGAGCACGCCGGCCTTGCTGACGTTGTAGGCGCCCATCCTCGGCGCGGCGGCGAAACTGGCCGCCGAGGCGACGTTGATGATCCCGCCGCGACCGGCCGCCCGCAGCCTCGGCGCGAACACGTGGCAGCCGTGCACCACGCCCCACAGGTTCACCCCGAGGGTGGCATGCCATTCCGCCATCGGCGCGTCGCCGACCACCCGGCCGCCGGTGCCGACGCCGGCGTTGTTCACCACCAGGTCCGGCGGCCCGCCGAACCACTGCTCGGCAAGGTCGGCCAGCTCGGCGACCTGGTCGGCGTCGGAAACGTCGCAGCGCACCGCGAGCGCGCCGCCGCCGCGGACGAGCAGGTCCTCGGCGGTGCGTTTCGCGGCGTGCTCGTCGATGTCCGCGCACACCACCCGCCCGCCCCGCCGGGACAGCTCCTTGGCGAACGCGCGGCCGATGCCGCTGCCCGCGCCGGTGACCACGGCATGTGCGTGGTGCGTGCGGCCGGAACTGCTCCAACTCAGTCGGGGGGCTCCGCCCCGCGACGACCCCCCGGAAAACATTGACGCGGCTTCGCCGAGGCTGTTTCTGATCAGCGGGATCATCCGGTCGCCTCCATCGACTCCTCGACCCGACGTTCGGTGCTGTCCAGTTCGGTCGTGTCCAGCTCGGTCTTGACCAGTCCCGTCCGGCCCAGTCCGGGCCGGGAGAGTTCGGCGCGGACCAGTTCGGCGCGGATGAACGCGGCGGCGCGCCCCAGCGCGACCTCGGCCTCCGGGATCAGCACCGGCGCCGCCTGGAACACGTGCATCTGGTCCGGCCAGATCTCCAGCTCGCACCGGGTGTCCGCGTCGCGAAGCCGCTCGGCGAGGTACTCCGCGTCGGCGGCGAGCATCTCGGCCGCGCCGGCCTGGATCAGCGTCGGCGGCAGCGCACGGGCGCCTCGGAAGTCCAGCGCCAGCCGGGGGTGCGTGGCGTCCGCACCGCCGGTGTAGAGGTCGAGCAGCCGGCGGGCGCGCTGCGGGGAGACCATAGGGTCGGCGCGCAGCAGGTCCCGCTCGCCGGCGAGGCCGAAGGTGAGGTCGGCCAGCGGGGACAGCAACACTATCGCGGAGGGGATGATCGCCTCGGTCCGCGACAGCTCCAACGCCAGGTCGACGGCAAGGTGTCCGCCGGCCGAGTCGCCGGCCAGCACGATCCGCGCCGGGTCCCAACCCCGCCCGACCAGCCAGTCGTATGCCGCGCGCACGTCGTCGGCCGCGGCAGGGAAGCGGTGGTGCGGGGCGAGCCGGTAGTCGCAGGCGAACACCGGCAGGCCGGTCATGCCGGACAGCCGGGAGGTCAGGCCGCGGTGCGTCCGCGCCGAGCAGATGGCGTACCCGCTGCCGTGCAGGTATAGCACGACCGCGTCGCTCCGGCGCACCCCCGGGCCCCGCACCCACTCGCCGCGCACCGTGAGCCCGCCGGGCGCCTGCTCCCGTACCTGGCGCACCTGGCTGCCGGCCAGCTCCGGTCCGAGCAGCGCGAGGTAACCGGCGACCAACCGCCGGGTCAGCCGCACCCCGGCGTACCCACCGGGAAGGTGGCTGATGACCGGGCGCAGCACGCGGGAGGAGAAACGGGACAGCGCCCTCGCGCGCCAGGAGGCGGGTGGGCCACCCGGCGGACCGGGCAGCGCTGCCCGGTCATCTGATGGCAGTTGCCATCTCTGATGTCGCACGCCATCAGATTGTGCGACGCGGCCCGAGTTGTCAAGATGGCGGGGTGCGGTCGAAAGCGGGAACCTACGGCGGGTTGAGCTTGGCGCAGCGCCAGACCGACCGGCGGCGCCAGCTGGTCGACGCGGCGCTGGACATCTGGGGCGAACAAGGCTGGGCGGCGGTCAGCATGCGCGGCGTGTGCGCGCACGCCCGGCTCACCGACCGGTACTTCTACGAGAGCTTCGCCGACCGGGACGCCCTGCTGGTCGCGGTGTGGGACCAGGTGCGCGACGAGACCATCGCCCGGATCCTGCGGGCCATCCACTCGAAGCTGGGCGAGGGCCCGATGACCCAGCTCCGCGCGGCCATCGCGGAACTGGTGGAGCACCTCGGCGACGACCCGCGAGGTGCCGCGCTGCTGTTCGGCGAGCACACCGGCAGCGCCGCACTGGAGCAGCGCCGCCAGCAGACGCTGCAGCAGTTCACCGACCTGTTGGTTGCACTGGCCCAGCCCTACCTGCGTCCCGGCGCCGACCCCGTCGAGCTGCGGATGAGCACGCTGATCGGCATCGGCGGGTTCGTCGAGCTGATCAACGCCTGGCGGGCCGGGATTCTGGCGACCGATGCCGGGCACATCATCGACCACACCGCTCGGCTCGGGGAGGTGCTGGCCGCCCAGTACCTGGCGGGCCAGTAGGAGGCGACGAGGCCGGCGGTCCTGACATGACAGGAGCCCGCCCGCCGCGGGTGCGGCGGACGGGCTCCCGGTGAAAAGTGGGTCAGACGGCGCGCACGCCGGTGGCCTGCGGGCCCTTGGCGCCCTGGCCGACGGTGAACTCCACGCGCTGGCCCTCGTCGAGGCTGCGGAAGCCCGCGCCGTCGATCTCCGAGTAGTGCACGAAGACGTCCGAGCCGCCGCCGTCCTGCGAGATGAAGCCGAAGCCCTTCTCGCCGTTGAACCACTTCACAGTTCCCTGTGCCATACGATCTGCTCCTAGCAGGTTGGTGGACCGCACACTGTGCGCGGCCCGGCCGAGCCTGGTGAGCACTGGCCAGCAACGTTGTGCCACTGCGCCAGAACCAGACTGTTCCCGCGAGCGTGCAGAGCACACAAACACCGAAACCGAACGACCTGGCGTCTATTCTACCGTGCCTCCAGTCACGGCCGGTTTCCGGAAGGTCGAAGCACCCCATCGGGTCGCGCGCGCGACTACCCCGGACGGGTTACTGGATGCCGGCGAGCAGTGGGTGGGTGGTGGCGAGGAAGAGCAATCCGACTCCGGCGATGGCGAAGGGCATGATCCGCACCGGGCTCATCAGCAGGAATCCCAGGTGGCTCAGCACGGCCAGTATCAGGATGGGCAGCCGGGGGAGCAGGCCGATCGCGCCGAGGCCGAGGACGAGCTCGGCGAGGGTGGCGGCGATCGCGGCGATGCGGCAGCCCCGGTGCAGCCGGGTGTCGCGCACCAGGGTGGCCAACGAGCGCGGCGGCAGCACCGGCAGGAAGTCCCGGCTGCCGGCGGCGGCCTGCGCGGCGCCGTAGGCCAGGTTGTCCAGCACGACCCGCCCGGAGAGGAACTGCGGTGAGCGCAGCTTGCGCAGCCCGGCCACCAGGTAGAGCTGGGCGGCGCAGAACGAGGCGAGCAGCGCGCCGCCGTGCGGCGGGACGGCGCCGCTGAGCCGGGCGAGCTGGTCGAGCAGCAGGGCGGCGGCGAGCAGCGCGAGGCACAGCGGGGCGAACCGGGTGTGGGTGAATCGTCCCTCCCGCGCGACCCAGAGGATGACCGCGCCGCACGCGAGGGCGCCGACCGCGCTGCCCGCCGGCTGGCCCAGCACGGCCGCCGCGAGCAGCCCGGCCGCCGCGACCACCGGCACCGGGTAGCCGCGCCGCCACCGGTTCAGCATCTCGATGTCCAGCCATCCCAACCCGCTGCGGTAGGCCCGGCCGGGCAGCCGGCGCAGCCGCCGGTCGTCGGCCAGCAGGATGCCCGCGTCCCACCCGCAGGCCAACGCCAGGCACACCAGCGGCACTACCGGCACGGCGGCAACCGGTGCAGCGTCTCGGCCAGCTCGTCCAGCTCGGTGCCGGCGGCCAGCTCGCCCCTGGCCAGCTGGGTCGGCCGGCGGGGGTCGTAGCGCACCACATGGTTGCCGGTGTAGCCGATGATGAGGCCTTCGATCGGGTGGGCCGGTTCGGTACCGGCCAGCACCCTGGCGAAGTCGGGCAGCGTCAACAGGTGGTTCTCCGGGGCGAGGCACAGGTCCTGCGGCCGGGCCAGCCGAGGCCCTTGCGGTTCGTGCACCCAGAGGAACGCCTTGGTGGAGGCGGAGTACATCGCCCAGGAGAACCTGCGCCGGGGGCTGATGGTGGCGCCCACCACGACCGACACCGCGAGCGCGAGCAGCGCGAGGAGCTCAGCCACGGTCCAGGTCCTCGGCGTCGTCGGCGTTGTCGATTTCGTAACAGGACACGTGGTAGACGCTCGAGCCGTCCAGCGGGCCACCGCTCCAGTCGCCCCACCGGTTGCGCAGGGTGAGCCCGGCCAGCCGGGCCATCAGGTCCAGCTCGCCCATCCCGGCGTAGCGGAACGACACGTCCAGCTCGTGCACGCCCTCGCCGGTGGTCACCGCGTAGTGCGAGCTGTAGCGCTGTTGGTCGGGGGCCAGCGTCCGGGTGCACATCACGAGGTCACCGTTGGCCGCCGGCACGGTGCTCTCGCCCCGCGCGGCGAGCTGGAACAATGCCTCCGGGAGGAACGCGTCGATGACGACGAGGCCGCCGGGTTGCAGCCGGCGCGCCGCGTTGCGCAGGCAGCGCAGCTGCGCCCGCTGGCTGGGCAGCTCGAAGAAGGTCCCGGACGCCACATAAATCAGCGAGAACGGGCCGGGCACCGGGACGTCGGCGAAGTCGCCGATGGTGACCGGGATGTCGCGTTCGCCCGGTTTCTGGCGCAGCCTGGCCACCATCTCCTCGGCGCAGTCGACACCGTGCACCGGCACACCGAGCTCGTGCAGCGGCACGGCGACCCGGCCGGTGCCGATACCCAGCTCCAGCACCGGCCCGGCGCCGGCAAGGCCGGCGAGGCGGCGCACCGCCGGATCGGCCGGCTTGGCGAACCAGCCGTCGTACTCCTCGGCGTAGCGGCGTGCGTACCCCGGGACCAGTGCCTCGACCATAGGTCCTTCCTTCTGCATCGGGTCAGCCGAGCGGGTGCGGTGGGTGGTGTGCACCGCCGAGGGCCGAGGGGTCGAGCGGCGACGCCGTGGCGTGCGGCAGTCGCCGTGCGCCGGGCGCCACCACCCGCCCGACCACGCCCGGCGGCTCGGACTCCCCGGTGAGACCGGCGACGGTGCAGTCCACCCACACCACGTCGTCGCCGGTGTGCTCGGCGAGCAGGTGCACCAGCGTCGCGGTGTCGTCGGCCTCGCGGTTGTCGCTGGTGTGGCCGGCTTCGCCTTTCGGGTCGCGGAGCAGGTGGCTGAGGCTGTCCTGGCGGTAGAAGGCGTGCAGGGCGTGCCCCAGCGCGCCGGGTAGGGTGCCGGTCCGGGCCAGCTGTTGCCAACCGGACTCGGCGCTGGGGGTACGCATGCTCCAGCGCACCATCAATGCCTCGTCGGTGCCGACCTCCAGTGCCTCGGCCAGCGCGGTGGGCCCGGTGTCGGCGACGGCCCTGGCACCGAAGCTCTGCCGGCTTCCGCCGGGCTCGGCGAGGCAGACCACCAGGCAGGCGGTGCCACCGGGACCGGGCAGCAGGATCGCGGTGCGTTGCAGCCCGAGTGCGCGCCCGGCCGGCCCCTTGCCGACTCCCGGCAGCTCGGCGCGGGTGCCGTCGCCGTACCAGGCGCGGCAGAACAGGTCCCGTTCCAGCACTTCGAGCAGGCCGTGCCGGCTGGCCAGCCGCTGCGTGAGGTGCGCGGAGAGACCGGCCGAACCGGGTGTCATCGCAGCCGGCTGCCCGTCCGGCGGGCGGTGCCGCAGGAACGCCGCGCAGGCCGGCACCAGTACCGCCGCGCCGCTCACCAGCGAGCCCCCGGCCACCCAGACCATCGGCCGCTCCCGGATGTCCGCCAGCACGGACAGCTCCGCCCAGGCGGCCGGGTCCAGCGCCGCAACGCCCTGGCGCGCCAGCCGCGCGTAGCTGACGGTCTCGGGCCGCGACTCGGCCCGCCGGGCGGCGAGGATGTTGCTCATCCGTTCCACCAGTTCGCCTCGGGCCCGCAGTCGGACGCTCGGCTCGTCCGTCCCGGCGGCCGCCCCGATCAGCAGGCCGGCGTCCGGCCCGGTCGCCCCGGTTGCGGAGTCCACCGCGGCGAACGTGTCGCCGCGCACGGCGGTCCGCCCGAACAGCAGGCTCGGGTACCGGTCGAACGGGCGCGAGACGTGCACCGGCCCGAGGTCGACCCGTATGCCGGCCGCGGTCCCGGTGCTCGAACCGGCGTTCATGCCCGGATCGGTGCGCCGGCTCGGAGCAGCGACCTGACCTGTGCCATGACCGCCAGCCCGCTCTCGGACAGCGTGTCGAGCTGCGTGGCGATCACGGCAAGCCCTCGGCCGCCCTGCTCGAGCAGCTCGTCGCGCCGGCGCCGCACCGCACCGTGGCCGTCCCCGTTGCTCGGGTCCTTTTCCAGGCACAGGTCGTAGAGCCGGACGCCTCGGGCGATGACCACCAGCTGCTGGAACAGCCCGGACATCGGCCGGGGGTCGGCCCGCAGTGGCGTGTCGAACCGCCTCGCGCCGGCCGGGTCCGGCACGAGGAACCGCATGGTCAGCGACGCGACGTTGCACCGGTTGTGTGTCGCTTCGTGGACGAGCGCCTCGGCGAGCCGGTAGCGGGCGGGCAGCCCGTCGGTGCCGTTGTCGAGCCGGTCCCGGTTGAGGTAGGCCACGCCGTGCGTGGCGAAGTCGGTGAAGCCGTTGATGCTCGGCCCGGCCAGCAGGGCGACCTGGCGCAGCACCGCGGCCAGCTCGGCATACATAGCCGGCCAGGCTCGCAGGATCAGCTCGGCCGCCTCGCGGGCCACCGCGCGCTGGGTGTCGGTCCAGTCGGTGACTTCGGCGCGGGCAGTGCTCCCGGCCTTGGCGGGGAGCTGGGCCAGTGCTCGACGGACGCTCCCGGCCAGGTGCGGTTCGGCGGGCGGCAGATCCACCCGCCACTGCCCGGCCAGCGGCGGGTCGGCACGCCGCGCGCTGGCCTCGGCGCGCTCCAGTACGCCGGCCAGCTCGGTGTCGAACCCGGCCACCGGTTCGGCGTCGTCGCGGCCGTGCTTCGCGGGCCGGACCCGTTGCGCGGCGGCCACCAGCCCGGGGTAGCAGGGTGGGACGGCCGTACCGGCGGATGGTGCCGGCAGCGCGCGGCACACCGCCTGGTCGAGCTCGGGCCGGCTGGTCCCCCGCCGCAACAGGGCGCGCACGGTAGCCACCAGGGCCTGTTGGTCCACCTCGGCCGAGTTGGTGTCCGGGTCGACTCGCACGCAAACCGTCCCTGTCGTCGGTTGCTATTTCGCATGACAAACCCGGCTGGCGGGAACGCGGAGACACGTTCCCGCCAGCCGGGTTATCGCTGATCTTCCCGCGAACTCTAGAGTGGGAGGTCGATCATGAGTGGCAGATCTTCGAGGTCGGCGTCCTCGACAACATTCCGAATCTCCACAAGCTCAACGTTGTCCTGGTCCATGCGAGTGTCACCCCAATCGCTGGTGTCGGTTGACGATGTACTTGTTAGTGCAAGAACAACCGTTGCAGAGCATGGAATTTGGGTCAATCGGTGCCATTGTGCTGTATGTGACTGGTCGTCTTTCCGCGGTGAACCGCGGCTCGGCCGGTCCAGATCAGCCCGGCCAGCACCGCTACCAGCACCGAGCCGGCCCCGCTGACCAGGTAGACACCCCGAGGGCCCACCCAGGCCAGCAGCAGCCCGCCGACGCCCAGCGCCGCCGAGGCGGCCATTCGGACCACCGCGTTGTAGCCGGCGAGCTGGCGGCCCCGACGATCTTCCGGCGTGCTCAGCGCCAGTACCGCGCCCCAGGCAATCTGCATCGCGCAGGCGCCCGCGCCGGCGAGCACATAGCACGCGGCGGTCGCGGCCAGTCCCGCTGGCACGGCACAACCCGTGATTGCCATACCGACGACGAGCTCGCCGAATAGTGTCACCATCACCAGTCGATCCGGCTCCGGCGACGCGCGGCGAACCAATGGCAGTGCCGCCGCTGTCCCGACGGTCCAGCATGCCGAAACCAACCCGTAGCCGACATTGCTGGCGCCCAGTGTGTCTTTGACGAAAAATACCTGCGCGACATTGGTGGTGGACACCAGCAGCAGCACCACGGCGTAGCCGGCGGTCAGCTGCCAACACCTCCGCCTCGATCCGACCGAGGCAACCGGCGGCTCCGGTACCGGCGCGACCGCGGCCGGGGCGGACCGGCGCGGGCCGCCGCGCCGAGCCTGGATCGCGGTCGCGCCCACCCCGAGCACGGCGAAGGTCACTGCGCTCAGCAGCAGGATCGTGGTGACGCCGACCGATGCGCTCGCCGAGGCACCGGCGGCCAACCCGGTCACCCCGCCGATCAGCACCGCGCCGCGCAGCACCGTGCCGGCGCGCACCACGCCCGCGCGGCCGGCCATCACCGGCAGCAGGGCGCCGAGGGTGGCCGTTGCCGTCGAGGAGACGGCGGCGATCCCGGCCACCAGCGCCAACAGCCACCAGGGCTGGCGTGCGAAGGCGAGGCCGGTGCACAACACCGCGCACAGCAGGCCGGACACCAGCAGCGTCCGCCTGCTGTCGCAACGGTCGGCGGCCCACCCGGCCAGCGGGACGCACAGCAGGGCCGGCACGCTGTTGGCCAGCAGCAGCGCGGCGACCGCCCACCCCGCGCCGAACGGCCACCCCGCGCTGTCGTCGTGCAGGCGCAGCGTCAGCGCGGCCTGCGCGGCCATGTCACCGGCGGTCGAGCCGCCGGTGATGACCGCCGCGACGCGGACATCGCGCCGTGCGCCCAGCGGTGTGGGTGAAACGATCACAGGCCCAAGAATGCCCCATGTATCCCAAAGTGCTCACTCGTCCCTTCTGTTGGGCGTGGCGCCTGGGGTCAGCGCACCGCCAGCAGCAGCCGGCGGTCCAGGTCCTGCCAGATGGTGCCCATCTCGCGGAAACCGGCATCGGCCAGCGCGCCGAGGTGGAAGGCCTCGGTCGGGCGCGCGAAGGTGCGCCGGCCGTGCTCACCGAGCAGGCGGCGTTCGCGCTCGGCGAGCAGCGGGCGCATCGACGGCTCCCGGTCGAGCGAGTGCCACCAGGCCGTCCAGTCGGGGGTGTCCTCGCCGGCGAACGCCGACTCGGCGCGACCGAGGGTGAGCCGCTCGGCGAGCCGGGCACAGGTCGGGGAGCGCTCGTCGAACCGCAGCCGGTCGGCGTTGAGCAACAACCCGCCAGGGCGCAGCAGCCCGGCGACCTGGCGGTACGTCACGGTGAGCTGCTCCGGCGGCAGCCAGTGCAGCGCGGTCGCGGTGAGCACCGCGTCGAACGGCTGGTTACCGGCCGCGCCGGTCCAGCCGGGATCCCGCAGGTCGGCCTCGACCCAGCGCAGCCGCCCTCCGAGTGTGCCGAGCGCACCCTGCCCGATGGCCAGCAGCACCGGGTCCAGGTCGAGCGCCACGGCGCGGGCGCCGGGCAGCCGGGCCAGCAGGCGCTCACTGATCCCGCCGGGACCGCAGCCGAGGTCGAGGACCAGCGGCGCGTCGCCGAGCTCGGCCCGCACCGCGTCGATCATGAGGGTGAACATCTGCTCGCGCGGCGGGATGTAGCCGCTCTGCTGGCGGTCCCAACTGTCCACCAGGCCACGCCAGTCCGGTTCGGTCGCGGTAACGGACATCTCGCTCACCTTCTTCTTGTCGGGTTCTCAGGACGCGGGTTGCTCAGGACTCGGCCCGCTGCAGCCGGGGCACCGCCTCGACCAGCTCCCGGGTCACCGGGTCGGTGAGCGGCTCGCGGGTCGGGCCACTGTCCACGATGCGGCCTTCCGACATCACCAGCACCCGGTCGACCAGGTGCTCGAGGACCGCAAGGTCGTGTGAGATGACCACAAGGGCCACCCCGTCGGAGCGCAACGCGGCGAGCAGCTCCAGGATGCCGGCCCGGACCGACACGTCCAGCGAGCTGACCGGTTCGTCGAGCACCAGCAGCCGGGGGCTCGCGGTCAGCGCGCTGGCCGCCCGGCGCCGGCTCCGCCGGCACGCCGCGCATGCCCCGCCCACGCCGCGCACCGTGCGCTGCTTGTTTACCTGGTGCGCTATTATGGGTGTGTGGCTAAAACCAGGGCGAACGTAGAGAATCGGGCTGATCATCGGCCGGTGTATGACTCGTATGCGCGGTTGTCGGAGATGCCCGAGACTGGTGAGTTGGAGAAGATCGCGACGCAGTTGGCGGACAACCGGGCGACGATCGAGCGGCGTGGTGGTGTGTTGGGTTTGGAGTTGGCGGACGGGTTGTCGGCGTGGAAGAGCGGGGTGCGTCGCCCGGACTGGGAAAGGTTGCTGGAGCGTGCCCACACTGGCCAGTCTGAGGGGATCGCGGTGTGGCACACCGACCGGCTGTTCCGCCAGCCCAAAGACTTGGAAGCGTTGATTGATTTGGCGGATAGCGGGTTCACGGTGTTGTCCTCGCGGGGCAGCCGGGATCTGGATGATCCTGATGACCGGTTCGTGTTGCGGATCGAGGTGGCGCA
>DASYBQ010000227.1:0-5165 GCA_036500625.1 Pseudonocardia sp.
GCCCGGCGGAACAGCAGGTCCGAGGTCGCGGTGCCGCCCGCGATCGCGCCGGGCACACCCGGGTCGGCGGAGCCCACCGATCGCAGCCGCGCCACCCCGTCGGCGACCGCGACGTCCAGGCCGCCCAACCGGTAGGAGCCGTCGCTCATGCCGGCCGCCGCTATTGCGTCGGTGACCAGCGCGACCCGGTCCGGACCTGCCGCGTCCAGCACGTGGCGCACCCAGCCGGTGTGCAGGTGCACGCCGTCGCCGATCAGCTCGACGGTGACCCACGGGTCGGCCAGCAGGGCCAGCACCGGCCCTGGGTCCCGCGACAGCGGCCGTGGCATGGCGTTGAACAGGTGGGTGGCAACGGTGACGCCGGCCTCCACGGCGGCGACCGCGAGGTCGAAGTCGCCGTCGGTGTGGCCCATCGCGGCTACCACGCCGGCCGCCACGAGCGTCTTGACCGCGGCGAACCCGTCGTCCAGCTCCGGGGCCAGTGTGACCATCCGGATGGTGCCGGCACCCCTGCGCAGCACGTCGGCGACCTCGCCGACGTCCGGCGAGCGCAACGCGGCCGGGTCGTGCGCGCCGCACCGGGCCGCCGCCAGCCACGGCCCTTCCAGGTGCACCCCGGCCAGCTCGCCCTCCTGCACCCACTCGGCCAGCTCGGCGAGCACCCGGCGCAGCCGGGGCAGCGGCAGCGAGACCAGTGAGGCGACCGACGTGGTGGTGCCGTGCGCGCGGTGCAACGCCAACGCGGCGGCGATGTCGTCGGGGCCGCCGTCGTAGGACGCGCCGCCGCCGCCGTGCTGGTGGATGTCCACGAAGCCCGGTACCAGGGTGAGGCCGGTGCAGTCGACGGTGGATGCCGAGGGCGGGGCGGGGGGTTGCCCGAGCGCCGTGATCCGGTCGCCGGTGACCAACAGCCACCCGCCGGGCAGCACGCCGTCCGGGGTGACCACGTCGGCGCCGGTGAGCAGCATCCCGTTCGGTGCCGGTCCGGTCGGCTCGGTCACGAGGTGCCGACCCCGGCGTGCAGCGCCGCGCGGATTCGGCCACCGGAGCGGGCCAGCAGCTCACCGGCCGGCGCGGCGTCGACCCCGGCCAGCAGCATCACGATGGCGACCTTCGAGCGTCCTTCGGCCGCCGCCAGCGCGGCCGCCGCCTGGCCCGGCTCGGCTCCGGTCGCCTCCGACACGATCCGCACGGCCCGGACGTGCAGCTTCTCGTTGCTCACCTCGACGTCGACCATCAGGTTCCGGTACACCTTGCCGAGGCGGATCATGACCGCCGTGGACAGCGTGGTGAGCACCAGCTTCTGGCTGGTGCCCGCCTTCATCCGGGTGGAGCCGGCGACGATCTCCGGCCCGGTGAGCAGCTCGATGGCCACATCGGCCAGCGCACCCAGCTGGGTGCCCGGGTTGTTCGCGATCCCGACGGTCGCGGCGCCGGCCGCCCGTGCCGCCCGCAGGGCGGCGAGCGCGTAAGGGGTCCGGCCGGACGCGCTGATGCCCACCACCACGTCATCCGGGCCTGGCGCGAGGCCGGCCAGGTCACGCCGCGCCGCGCCCCGGTCGTCCTCGGCGCCCTCGACCGCGGCGGTCATCGCCTCCGGGCCGCCGGCCAACAGGGCCAGCACCGAGTCCGGCCCTGCGCGGTAGGTGGGGCCCAGCTCGGCGGCGTCGAGTACCGCGAGCCGGCCCGCGGTGCCGGCGCCGACGTAGATCATCCGGCCGCCCCTGCCGACCCGGTCGACGATCAGGTCCACCGCGGCGGCGATCGGCCCGTTCGCGGCCCGCACCGCGGCCACGACGTCGGCGTCCTCGCCGATCATCAGCTCGACCAGCGCGGCGCTCGAACGGGTGTCCAGGTCGGCCAGCTCGGGGCGGGACCGCTCGGTGGCCAGCCGGCCAAGGTCGATCATCGGTACTCCTTCGTCGAAGACCGCCGCAACTGGGTCCGGTGCGGCAGGTCGGGGCGGGTGAGCAGCAGGTGGGCACCGT
This sequence comes from Pseudonocardia sp., assembly GCA_036500625.1. Taxonomy (GTDB): domain Bacteria; phylum Actinomycetota; class Actinomycetes; order Mycobacteriales; family Pseudonocardiaceae; genus Pseudonocardia. The sequence continues at coordinate 1,989 of DASYBQ010000227.1, forward strand.
CCAGTGCGTCGCCAAGCGGGGCACGGCGGCGGACACCCGGCGCCAGCCGAGCCAGCTGGGCGTCGAGCGGCCCGGTGAGCAGGTCTCCGACCTGCATCAACCCGCCGGTGCAGACGAACGCCGTCGTCACGGACCCGCCCGACAACGCGGCGGCCGCGGTCCGGGCCAGCGCGCGCCCGGCGTCCGCCCAGATGCCGCGCGCCACCGGGTCGCCGGCATGCGCGGCGTCCGCGACGTCGCGGGCGAACGCGGCGATGCGCCCCGGCGGGTTATCCGCGCCGTGCACCACCCAGGGCAGCCCATCGAGGTTGCCGAACCGCGCCGTGGCCCTGGCGTGCAGCTCGGCCGACCCGCCTCGGCCGTCGTGCGCACACAGCGCCGAGCGCAGGCCGGCCCGCCCGACCGCGAAGCCGCTGCCGTCGTCGCCGAGCAGGTAGCCCCACCCGTCGACGTAGTGGCTGACCCCCGCGTCGGTTACCGCGAGCGCGATCGCTCCGGTGCCGGCGGCCAGCACCGCGCCGGGTGCGCCGCCCAGCGCGCCGGCGTGCGAGGTGGTCATGTCGTCGGTCAGCACGATCTGCTCGGTGCCGAACCGGTCGGCCAGCGCGGCGGCCAGCGCGGGCGCCTGCTCCCTCGCCTTGCCCATGCCGGCCAGTCCTGCGCTCACCGCGTCGACGGTTGCCCAACCCCGGGTCGCCGCGTTGATGGCGTCCATCGCGCGAACCGCGCCGCCGGTGTCCGCGAGCCCGATCGCACCTGGGCCGCGCACCTGCGCGCCGCGCACCCCGTCGGTGAACAGCACCGCGCGGCAGCCGGTCTTGCCCAGGTCGATTGCCAGTACCCCGGTCATCAGGCCTGCACCGACGGTTGCACCATCGAGGGGGTGATGGCTGTTTCGATCCGGTACCGGTCGCCCCGGTAGACCGAGCGGACGAACTCCAGCACCCGACCCCCGGCGTCGCGCGAGGTGCGTTCGAACAGCAGCGCCGGCGAGTGCAGCGCCACCCCGAGCAGGTTGGACTCCTCACGGTCGGTGACCGTGGGCTCGATGCTCTGCCGGCCGCCGGCGACCGAGAGTCCGTAGCGCTGCGCGAGCAGCTGGTAGAACGACGCGCCGCTGAGCAGATCCGCGTCCAGGCCCGGCACCAGCTGCGCCGGCACATGCAACAACTCCACCGCCATCGGCTCGTCATCGGCGAGGCGCACCCGCAGCACCCGCAGCACCTCCTCGGACGGTGACAGCTCCAGCCGTCGCCCCAGCCGGGCACCGGCCGGGATCACGGTGAACGACACCAGCCGGGCACCAGGGCGCAGGCCGCGCGCCAGCATGTCCTCGGTGAATGACGTGGCGGTCAGCCCCTGGGCGATCTTGGGTCCGACGGCGAACATCCCGGCACCGGGCCGGCTGCGCAGCGCCCCGGCGGAGACCAGCTCGGCCAGCGCCCGGCGCAGTGTGGTGCGGCTGACCCCGATCTCGGCGGCCAGCTCGCGCTCCGGCGGCAGCGGTTCGCCGGGCTCCATCACCGCGACCCGCTCCAGCAGCTCGTCACGCAGCCGCAGGTACTTCATCAGTCTCCCCTCTCACGGATACCATTGGTACAGGTCTCGTTGGCTTCCGTGCAAGAGACTCTTGCCATATTCCCTGGTTATATCGCACACTCTCCCGCATGTTTGAACCGTTGGTACAGAACGGCGCCACGTCGCGCGGTGCTCTGATGGCCGCCGAGATCGCCGAGCAGCCTGCCGCATGGGCCCGGCTGCTGCGCGAGGGCCGCGCCGCGATCGACGCCGTCGCGCGGGAGGTCCGCCGCTACACACCCCGGTTCGTGCTGTTCGTCGCGCGGGGCACCTCCGACCACGCCGCGCTCTACGCCAAGTACCTCGCCGAGATCCAGCTCGGACTGCCCGCCGGGCTCGCCTCGCCGTCCACCATGACCGCCTACGGTGCCCGACCGGATCTCAGCGACGTGCTGATGATCGGGATCAGTCAGTCCGGCGGCTCCCCGGACCTGGTGCACAGCATGCGGGTCGGCCGCGCCCAGGGTGCGCTGACCGTCGCCGTCACGAACAACCCGGACTCCGCCCTCGATGAAGCCGCCGAGCTGGCAATCCCGGTGCTGGCCGGCCCGGAACACTCGGTGGCCGCGACGAAGAGCTACACCGCGCAGCTACTCACCGTGTTCCTACTGCTCGAAGCGATCGACGGCAGACGAACCGACGCGGTGCACCAACTGCCCGAATGGGGTGCCGAAGTCCTCGCGCTGCAGCCGGCGGTGGCCGAGGCGGCGACCAGGTACCGGTACACCCAGCGGATGGTCCTCACCGGCCGCGGCTACGCCTACCCGACCGCCCGGGAGGCCGCGCTCAAGCTGATGGAGACCTGCTACCTGTCCGCGCACGCATTCTCCGGCGCGGACCTGTTGCACGGGCCGTTCGCCATGATCGACCCACAGGTACCGGTGCTCACCGTCGCGCCGGACGGGGTCGCCGGCACCGCACTGCGGCCGGTGCACGACCAACTCGCCCGCACCGGCGCCGACGTGCTGACCGTCGGCTCCCCCGCGCACCTCGCGTCCGCGACGGTCGGTCTCGCACTGCCCGAGGGGATCCCCGAGGCACTGTCGCCGATCGTGGAAATCCTGCCGTTCCAACACCTGGCGCTGCATCTCGCGCTACTGCGGGGCACTGACCCGGACCATCCCCGAGGGCTCCGCAAGATCACCGAAACAACCTAGAGGACTTGGACCGACGCAATCGGCCCAAGCAAGCTAGCCGCCCTCACCGCGACCAGCACTACTGCCTGCGCCAGCTCTCAACCCACCGCACCCAGTACTCGTCCCGCAGCGAAGAAGTTCGTTGCCTTCGACAACACCAACTACAAGAACGTGGCCATTGGGCACGGCACGGTTCGGACCGGTCTGCGCTCGAACCGGGAATGCAAAGGGTTGGCCGCAGGCGGCGCAATGCCTGCCAAGCAGGTGTGGCAGGACCTGGCCAAGAAGGACAACGCTAATACCCAGGGCCCGCTGGGGAAACAAGAACGTCCGCGACCCGAAGTGCATGGGCAAGGCGAACGGCCCCTGGGTCAAGACCACGCAGGACTTCCTGGACGAGCACGTCGCCCAGAGCAGTTGAAGGGAACTGATGATGCACAGGGCTGGCCCCGGTGTGTGGGGC
>DASYBQ010000228.1:0-2028 GCA_036500625.1 Pseudonocardia sp.
CGGCTGCCGGAGTTCTGGGTAGACGAGACCCGGGATGAGGCCGAGGGGCTGCACCAGGTACTGACGGCGGCGTTCCCTGATCTGCACGTTCAAATCGAGGACATGGTCGCCGAGGCCGACCGCGTGGTCACCCGGCTGACCCCTGCGTTCACGGTGTGTGGTGGCTGGTCTGGTCAGTCGGCTGGGTTGGCAGGCGGGGCGGAGTGGTGCAGTCGGGCCGCGCGCAGTTCGAGGTAGTGCTGTTCGGGCAGGCTCGCGGTCATCTTCGCCGCCCGGAGATAGGAGTCTCGGGCGGCGGTGGTGTCGCCGGCTTGTTCGAGCAGGTGGGCGCGTACCGCTTCGAGGCGGTGGGTGTGTGCCATCCGCTCGTCGGTGTCGAGGGTGCCGAGCAGGGCGAGTCCGGCTCGGGGTCCGTGGACGTGGGCGAGGGCGACGGCGCGGCTGAGTGTGACAACTGGTCCGGGGGCGACGGTGGTGAGGACGTCGTAGAGCGCGAGGATCTGCGGCCAGTCGGTGGCCTCGGCGGTGGGGGCCTCGTCGTGCAGCGCGGCGATCGCGGCTTGGAGCTGGTACGGGCCGACGGGGCCGGTGCCGAGGGTCCGGGTGAGGATGGCCTGTCCTTCGGCGATGGCGGCGATGTCCCACAGGTCCCGTTGCTGGCCGGCGAGGGGCACGATTCGCCCGTCGGTGCCGGTGCGGGCTGCTCGGCGTGCGTCGGTGAGCAGCATCAGCGCGAGCAGCCCGGCGACCTCGGCCTCGTCGGGTAGCAGGCGGTGCAGCAGCCGGGTGAGCCGGATCGCCTCGGCGATCAGATCCGTCCGTTGCAGCGCCGGGCCCGAACTGGTGGTGTAACCCTCGTTGAAGATGAGGTAGAGCACGTGCAGGACCACGCCGAGCCGCTCGGTGCGCTGCGGCTGGGCTGGCAGCTCGAACCGGGCCCCGGCGTCGCGGATGCGCTGCTTGGCCCGGGCGATGCGCCTGGCGATGGTGGCCTCGGGGACCAGGAACGCGGCCGCGATTTGTGCGGTGGTCAGGCCGCCGACCGCGCGCAAGGTGAGCGCGAGCTGCGAGGGCGGCGACAGCGCGGGATGGCAGCACAGGAACAGCAGCGCGAGCGTGTCGTCCCGGTCGGCACCGGCAAGGTCGGCTGCGAGGTGGACGGCAAGGTCGGCTGCGAGGTGGACGGCGAGGTCGGCGGCCGGTGCGTGGCCGGTCGGGTCGAGCGCCGCGGCGGTTTCGCGGCGGCGCCGGGCGCTGTCGGCGCGCCATGCGTCGACCAGCGCACGGCTGGCCACGGTCAGCAGCCAGGACCGCGGCCGCTCCGGTATCCCCTCGCCCGGCCACTGCAGCGTCGCCGCGAGCAGCGCCTCCTGCACGGCGTCCTCGCAGGCATCGAACTGCCCGTACCGGCGGACCAGCGCGGCGAGGACCTGCGGCGCGAACTCGCGCAGCAGGTCCTCGATCCGGTGCTGACCGGTCACCGCGTGAGGCTCTGCGCACCGGTCACGGCTGCGCCGAGTGGTCCATGATCCGCCGAACCTCCATCGGGTACTCGGTGTAGCCGACCACCTGGGAGGCGATCTGAAGCGCCCGCTCCTCGCCCACGTCGACGATCCAGTAGCCGGCCAGGGACTCCTTGACCTCGGCGAACGGCCCGTCGGTCGGTACCGGGGCGCCGCCGGTGAAGCGGACGGTCTTGGCCTGGCTGGGATCCACGAGCGCGTCGCTGGCCACACACTCACCCGATTCCTTCAACTCGGTGTCCAGCTTCATCAGCAGTTCGTGCATGCCGGCGATCCACTCCGGCGAGCGGTTCTGCGTGGCGGCGCCAATACCGCCGAACATCATGATCATGTACTTCATGGCGTGGTCCTTCCGTACCGGCGCCCCTTGCGGGCGCTCGGCCTCTGGTCGGAGCCGCCACCCGGTTCTGGACATCCCAGCCAAGATTTTCCTCTCCCCGGCTTCCGGGACTGACGGGTGAGATGCCTTTTGCCGGGGCGTTGATCGTGAGCGCCTGGGAGAGCG
>DASYBQ010000229.1:0-10540 GCA_036500625.1 Pseudonocardia sp.
GGTACCGCGGCCGTGTTGGTGCCGCCGACCACCGACCGGGCGTCGGTCAAGCGTGCCGTGGACAGCATGCGACTGTCCGAGTCGACCGCTACCGGCGAGGCGATACTCGCCGCGCTGCAGTCGATCCAGACCTTCTCCTCCGGTCTTGCCGGCGCGGGGAACGGCCCGCCGCCGGCACGGATCGTGCTGATGAGCGACGGCAAGCAGACGGTGCCCGGCCCGGACGGCGAGAACGAGCCGCGCGGCTCGTTCACCGCGGCGCGCAAGGCGGCCCAGGACAAGGTCCCGGTCTCCACCATCTCGTTCGGCACCCTGTTCGGCCACATCGTCATCTCGGGGAACAACACCCCGGTGCCGGTGGACGACGAGTCGCTGCACGAGATCGCCCGGATCTCCGGTGGCCAGTTCTACACCGCGGCAAGCCAGCAGGAGCTGCAGCAGGTCTACGGCACGCTCGGCGAGCAGATCGGCTACGAGACCCGGCAGGTGGATGTCAGCCGGCCGTGGCTGATCGCCGGCACGTTGCTGGCCATGCTCGGCCTGGCCGGAGCGTTCGCGCTCGGCCGCAGACTGCCCTGAGGTCGGCACAACACCGAAGGTGGGAGACACCCTGAAGATATCGAGGCACCCCGAGCTGGATAGCCTCGCCCGGTGAGTCGAAGCGTGCTGGTCACCGGAGGCAACAGAGGCATCGGCCTCGCTATCGCGCGGGCGTTCGCCGAGCAGGGCGACCAGGTGGCGGTCACCCACCGGGGCTCCGGCGCGCCGGACGGGCTGCTGGGCGTGCGTTGTGACGTCACCGACGCCGACAGCGTGGACGCGGCGTTCACCGAGGTGGAAGAAACACACGGGCCGGTGCAGGTGCTCATCTCCAACGCCGGCATCACCGACGACACGCTGTTGATGCGAATGACCGAGGACCAGTTCACCTCGGTGCTCGACGCGAACCTGGCCGGCGCCTACCGGGTGGCCAAGCGGGCCGCGCGGGGCATGCTGCGCGCCAGGGCGGGCCGGATGGTGTTCATCTCCTCGGTGGTCGGGCTGACCGGCTCGGCAGGGCAGGCCAACTACGCCGCGTCCAAGTCGGGACTGGTGGGCCTGGCCCGCTCCATTGCGCGCGAGCTGGGCAGCCGCTCGATCACCGCCAACGTGATCGCCCCCGGCTTCGTGGACACCGAGATGACCGCCGACCTGGGGGAGAAGCGCCGGCAGGAGCTTCTCCGCGAGATTCCGCTCGGTCGCATCGCCGCGCCGGAGGAGATAGCGGCCACCGCGACCTGGCTGGCGTCCGAGCACGCCGGGTACATCACCGGCGCGGTCATCCCGGTCGACGGCGGCCTGGGCATGGGCCATTGACACAGCACGCGACACAGCAGGGGAGACGTACGTGAGCGGGCTTCTTGACGGCAAGCGCATCCTGGTAACTGGTGTGATCACCGATGCCTCGCTGGCGTTCCACGTGGCCAAGGCGGCCCAGGAGCAGGGCGCGACCGTGGTACTGACCGGGTTCGGCCGGATGCGGCTGGTGGAACGGATCGCGCAGCGGTTGCCCGAGACCGCGCCGGTGCTCGAGCTCGACGTCACCGACCAGGATCAGCTGGACAGCCTTGCCGACCGGGTCTCCGAGCATGTGGAAGGGCTGGACGGGGTGCTGCACTCCATCGGCAACGCGCCGGCGTCCTGCCTCGGTGAGGGCGCCTTCATGACCGCGCCGTGGCAGGACGTGGCGACCGCGCTGCAGATCAGCGCCTACTCGTTCAAGTCGCTGGCCACCGCCTGCCTGCCGCTGATGTCACCGGGCGGCTCGATCGTGGGCATGGACTTCGACAACCGGCAGGCCTGGCCGGCCTACGACTGGATGGGTGTAGCCAAGTCCAGCCTGGAGTCGATCTGCCGGTACCTGGCCAGGGACCTGGGGCCCAAGGGCATCAGGGTCAACCTGGTCGCCTCCGGCCCGGTCCGCACCATGGCCGCCAAGTCGATCCCCGGCTTCGACGCGTTCGAGAACGCCTGGGACGGCCGGGCCCCGCTCGGCTGGGACGTGAACAACCCGGAGCCGGTGGCCCGCACGGTGTGCGCGCTGCTGTCCGACTGGCTGCCGGTGACCACCGGGTCGATGGTGTGGGCCGACGGTGGGTTCCACGCCGTCAGTGTGTGATGGCTGGGCCGAATCCCGAGGTGGACGCGCTGCTGGTGCTGTCCTTCGGCGGCCCGGAGGGCCGAGGCGAGGTGCTGCCGTTCCTCGAGCGGGTGACCCGGGGCCGGGGCGTGCCAAGAGAGCGGCTGCTCGAGGTGGCCGAGCACTACGAGCACTTCGGCGGGGTTTCGCCGATCAACGCGCGCAACCGCGAGCTGATCGGGCGCATTCAGGCTGAGCTCGCCGAGGCCGGTGTCGAGCTGCCGGTGTACTTCGGCAACCGGAACTGGCACCCGCTGGTCGAGGACACCCTGGCGGAGATGACCCGCGACGGGGTCCGGCGCGCGCTGGTGCTGGCCACCAGCGCCTACGGCGGCTACTCGGCGTGCCGGCAGTACCACGAGGACATCGAGCGGGCCCGCTCCTCGGTGGGTGATGGTGCGCCGGAACTGGTCAAGCTGCGGCACTTCTTCGACCACCCGCAGTTCGTGGCCTCGGCAACCGACGCGGTGCGAGCCGCTCTGCGGGAGCTACCCGAGACGCGGCGTGACCAGGCCAGGCTGGTGTTCACCGCGCACTCGATCCCGACCGCGGCCGACCAGGCGGCCGGGGTGCCCGAGGAGGGCGGTCACCGCTACTCACGGCAGGTGCGCGAGGCGGCCCGGCTGGTGGCGGCCGAGCTGGGCACCAAGGCCTACGACGTGGTGTGGCAGTCCCGGTCCGGTCCGCCCAGTGTGCCGTGGCTCGCACCGGACATCCTGGACCACCTCGCCGAGCTGCACGCGCGGGCGGTGCCCTCGGTACTGGTCTGTCCGATCGGTTTCCTCAGCGACCACGTCGAGGTGGTCTGGGACCTGGACAACGAGGCCAGGGAGTGGGCCGAGAAGCACGACATGGCGTTCGCAAGGGCCGCGACGGTCGGGGAGGACATCCGGTTCGCCCGGATGGTGGTCGAGTTGGTAGGGGAGCAGACCGAGGCGGCACCGGCGCGCGCGCTCGGCGGGGTACCCTCCGCCGGCAGCGGCGTCGACGGGCAGCCCTGCGCGGCGAACTGCTGCCTGCCGGCACGCCAGCCAGGGCGCTGACGCGACTACCGGCCCATCTCGGACCTGTCGGCTGGCCGGTTGTCGAGAGACGTCGCCACCCGGACGGGTCACATCACCTCGAACCGAGTACCAAAATCAACTCCGACCAAGCCGGGCGCATCGCGGGTGCCGAATGCCTGCCGGGAGCACCGGCCCGGACCCCGGCGGGAGCCACTGACTGTTGGCACGGCATCGGGCTGCGCGGCGAGGCGGGGGGTGGGAATCGCCACCATCGTGAGCAAACTCCAGCAGCGGCACGGGTAACCCCTACCGGCGGTGCAGGCCGTAACTCCCTGCCGAGAAGTTCCCGACTCGGCGTGACGATTCCGGCGGGTGGGTGGTCAGTGTCGGCCGGCGGAACCGGCGAAGGCGCGGACCGCCTCCGCGACGGCGGCCCGCCTCGCCACCCGCACCGCGGTCGCCAACGGGCGCAGCGCCTCACCTCTGGCGGAGGCGGCGGACGCGGACAGCGCGCCACCGGGTTCGTCCACCGACGCGGCGGTGAGAATGGCGGACAGCTCGTCGGCGTTCTGCAGCACGCGCAGGCTGCCCGGCGGCATCCCGTCCGGCCACAGCGAGCGCGGGCGGGACCGCAGCGAGTCGGCTATCTCCTCACGAACCCCCGGTCGGTGCCGGGCCACCCCCAGCGAGGCGAGGATGGCCGCGGACCGGCGGACCTGTTCGCGCAGCGCGTGCTCCGCCTCCCGCAGCGGGGTGTGTTCCTCGCCAGGCACCAGCCCCGCCACAGGGTGGACCGTCCAGCGCACCAGCCGGTCGCTCAGCGCGGCCGGCACCATGCCGTAGCCGAGGTCGGCCAGCAGCACCCCTTCGCCGGCGTCTATCGCGGCCCGGCTGAACTGGCCAGGCCCGGGCAGGCCACGGATGTCGCCGGGGGCGGTGAGTACCAGCCGGGCCGGCGTGCGGGTCTGCTGCCCGCCCATCCGGCGCAGCGCGGCGAGCAGGAACGTGACCGAGGTGGGCCGGTCGGTGGGCCCGGGGAGGCCGGTGGCGGTGGCCGTCGGCTCGTCGGCGGTCAGCACGTCATGGGCCTCGCCCCACGGCTCGAGTGCGTCGAGCACATGGTCGAGCCCGGTGGCACCGCTCAGCCAGGCGGACAGCCACACCGTCATCGTCGCGGAAGGACAGGGCACGGCCGCCAGGCTAAACGGCGCGGCTCGGCGTGGCATTACTGCCAAGTGGGTGACACGCGATTAGCGTTGCGCAGTTGTGGACCTTTCACAACGCGCAGACCGCACCCGCAGCCGCCAGTACCACGACCCGCTGGCCCCCGCCGCCCGCAGCCGCAAGGAAGTCCCGACGGTGGTCGGAGAGCCCGGGTTGGTCGTCGAGGATCCGGCTAGCGGCTTCTGCGGCGCGGTGGTCAGCATCGGCAAGGACGGCGCGGTGCTGGAGGACGGCAAGGGCAGGCGGCGGGTCTTCCCGCTGCGTCCCGCCGGGTTCCTGATCGACGGCTCACCGGTCACGCTGCTGCGGCCTCCGGCGGCCAAGGCGGCGCCCGCACGTTCCGCGTCCGGCTCGGTGCACGTCGCCGGCCTGCGTGCCCGCACCGCGCGGGGTGGGCGGATCTGGGTGGAGGGCATCCACGACGCGGCGCTGGTGGAACGGGTGTGGGGCCACGACCTGCGGGTGGAAGGCGTGGTGGTGCAGCCGCTGCACGGCATCGACGACCTGGCCGGTGCGGTCGCGGACTTCGGGCCGACCGGGGCCAGCCGGTTGGGCGTGCTGGTCGACCACCTGGTGGCGCACAGCAAGGAGACCCGCACCGCCGCGTCGGTGGCCGGGCCGCACGTGCTGGTCACCGGACACCCCTACGTCGACGTCTGGCAGGCGGTGCGGCCCTCGGTGCTGCACATCCCCGGCTGGCCGAGGGTGCCGAGGGGAACCGACTGGAAGACGGGCGTGTGCGCGGCGCTCGGCTGGGGCGAGCCGGCGGACGGGGCACGCCGGGTGCTCGGCGCGGTGCGCGACTTTCGGGATCTTGAAACACCGCTGATCACGGCCGTGGAAAAGCTGATCGATTTCGTGACTACCGCCGCGTAAGTTTCTGGCAGTATCAAAGTATGCCTCCCGAGGCTGTGCTCTGGCTCATAGTGGGTCTCGTGCTGGTCGGGGCCGAGCTGGCCACCGGGACGTTCGTGCTGGTGATGCTCGGGGGCGGGGCACTGGCGGCGGCCCTGGCCGCCGCATTGCTGCCGCTCCCGATGCTCGCCGACGTCGGCGTTTTCGCCGTGGTGTCCGCCACGCTGCTGATGGGTGCCCGTCCCGCGTTGCAGCGACGGATGCATGTCGAGCTGGAGGAGGCGCAGCACGGCCCGATCGGGGCCAGCGGGCTCGTGGTGCAGCGGGTCGACCGGGACGGCGGTCAGATCAAGGTCGCCGGGGAACTCTGGTCGGCCTGCGCGCTGGAACACAACCGAGTCTTCGAACCCGGTGAGCGGGTCACCGTGATGCAGCTGTCCGGGGTCACTGCTGTGGTCTCGTCCGAACTTTAGGTGCACGTCCCCGCACGGGGAGAGGAGATGCCCGACATGGGTGGAACGGGATCGGTCGTGTTGCTGGTAGCGGCACTGATCGTGCTGATTTTCATTGTGGTGCTGGTCAAGGCGGTGCAGATCATCCCGCAGGGTTCGGTGGCGATCGTGGAGCGCCTCGGGCGTTTCAAGACCACCAAACAGCCGGGTCTGTGCTTCCTGGTGCCGTTCGTCGACCGCATCCGCCAGCGGGTCGACATGCGCCAGCAGGTGGTGACCTTCCCGCCCCAGCCGGTGATCACCCAGGACAACCTGACGGTGCACGTGGACACGGTCGTCTACTACACGGTGATCGACCCGAAGGCGGCGCTCTACGGGGTGGCCAACTTCATCGGCGGTGTGGAGAACGTCACTACTACCACGCTGCGCAACGTGGTGGGCGGCATGAGCCTCGAGGAGAGCCTGACCTCGCGGGACCAGATCAACAGCGTGTTGCGCGGCGGCCTGGACGAGGCGACCGGGCAGTGGGGGATCCGGATCAACCGGGTGGACATCAAGGCGATCGAGCCGCCGGCCACCATCCGGGAGTCGATGGAACGGCAGATGAAGGCGGACCGGGAGAAGCGGGCAACCATCCTCACCGCCGAGGGCCAGCGTGAGTCCGCGATCCGCACCGCCGAGGGCCAGAAGCAGGCGCAGATCCTGTCCGCCGAGGGCGCCAAGCAGGCGGCGATCCTGGCGGCGGAGGCCGAACGGCAGTCCCAGATTCTGCGCGCCCAGGGTGACCGGGCCGCCCAGTACCTGCGCTCGCAGGGTGAGGCGAAGGCGATCGAGAAGGTGTTCGCCGCGATCAAGGCCGGTAAGCCGACGCCTGAGTTGTTGTCGTACCAGTACCTGCAGATGCTGCCTCGGATGGCGAACGGCCAGGCCAGCAAGGTCTGGATCGTGCCGAGCGACTTCGGCAAGGCGCTGGAGGGCTTCACCCGGATGCTGGGTGCACCGGGGGAGGACGGGGTGTTCCGCTACCAACCCAGTCCGGACGACCCTGCGCCGGCGGCCGTGCGGCCCGGGGACAACGACGAGGACGTGGAGGGCTGGATGGACACCACGACAGACCCGGAGATCGCCCGGGTCGTCGCGGCCGCCGAGGCGGAGGCTCGCGGCGCGATGCCGCCGCCCGAGATCCCCGGGTTCTCGGCCCGCCCGCAACCGGGCGGCCCCGGCCCGGAGCCGGCGGACGGCAACGGGTACCAGGCTCCGTCGTAGGCGGCGGACACGTCAGGTAGCCGGCGGGCACGCCGTTGCGCATACCGCCGCTGCCGCGGCGCCCAGGCGGCAGACTGGATGCCACGACGCTGGCCGCCGGTGCCGCCGGCGCGGAGACCACCCCGAGAGGACGACGATGCGCGCGCTCAACGCCGAGACGCTGGCCGCACTGCGGGAGGCATTGCCGGTGCCCGGCTACTCGCGGTCCCCTGAGCAGACCGGGATTGTGCATTTCGGCGTCGGTGGCTTCCACCGGGCGCACCAGGCGCTGTACCTCGACCAGTTGATGTCCAAGGGCGAGGCGCTGAACTGGGGTGTCTGCGGGGTGGGCGCGCTGGACTCGGACCGCGCGATGCGCGATGCGCTGCGCGCGCAGGACTACCTCTACACGCTGGTGCTCAAGCACCCGGACGGCCACCTCGAGCCACGGGTGATCGGTTCGATCATGGACTACCTGTTCGCGCCGGACGACCCGGACGCGGTGGTCGAGCGGATGGCGCACGAGCGCACCCGGATCGTCTCGCTGACCGTCACCGAGGGCGGTTACCACGTACACCCGGTGACCGGTGAGTTCGACGACCGCTCCCCGGACATCCAGGCCGACCTCGCTCCCGGCGCCACCCCGAAGACCACGTTCGGGCTGATCACCGAGGCGCTGGTCCGTAGACGGGACCGCGGCCTTCTCCCGTTCACGATCATGAGCTGCGACAACATCCAGGGAAACGGTGACGTCGCGCGGCACATGCTGACCGGTTTCGCGACCGCCAGGGACCCGGAGCTGGGCAAGTGGATGGCCGCCGAGGTGGCGTTCCCGAACTCCATGGTGGACCGGATCACCCCGGTCACCGCCGACTCGGACCGGGCCATCCTCGCGGAGAAGTTCGGCATCTCCGACCGCTGGCCGGTGGTGTGCGAGCCGTTCATCCAGTGGGTACTCGAGGACCACTTCACCCAGGGCCGCCCGCCGCTGCAGGACGTCGGGGTGCAGCTGGTCGATGACGTCACCCCCTACGAGCTGATGAAGCTGCGGCTGCTCAACGCCGGCCACCAGGTGCTGTGCTACCTCGGCTACCTGGCCGGTTACCGGTATGCGCACGAGGCCGCCGCCGACAAGACGTTCGTGGACCTGCTGATGGGCTACTGGGAGCGGGAGGCGGTGCCCACGCTCACACCGGTGCCCGGTGTCGACCTCGACGAGTACTGCCACACGCTGGTCGAGCGGTTCGCCAATGCCTCGGTGTCCGACACGCTGGCCCGGCTGTGCTTCGGCAGCTCCGACCGGATCCCCAAGTTCCTGGTGCCGGTGCTGCGCCACCAGCTGCGCAACGGCGGCGAGTTCCGCCGGTCGGTGCTGACGGTGGCTGCCTGGGCGCGCTACGCGGAGGGCGTCGACGAGGCGGGCGAACCCATCGACGTGCAGGACCAGTTGCGGGAGACGTTGATGGCCAACGCCGCCAAGCAGGGTGTCGATGGGCTCGAGTTCGTGGCGAACCGTGACCTGTTCGGTGACCTGGTCGACGACGAGCGGTTCGTCACCGAGTACCGCCACGCGCTGCGCGCGCTGCACGAGCGGGGTGCCGCCGACACCGCCTCGCGCTGGGTCGGTCAGCGGACCGGCTGAGCGTCCGAGTCGGCCCGTCCGAGTCGACCTCCGGCGATTGCCCACCGGCCGAGGGCGGCCAGCACGGCCATCTCGGTCAGCGCCATCAGCCGCTCCACCGCGCCCAGCGGGAAAACCCGCCACCAGGCCACCCCGGTCAGCAGCCCCTGTGCCACGGCCCAGCACAGCGGCCCGAAGCTGAGCAGCGCGACGACCGAGGCTGTGCGGGTCCAGCGCCTGGCACGACGCGTCCTCATCCCGTCGCCGCCGGGTACCAGTAGCGCCCCGACCGGCAGGGACAGGAACCCCACCAGGGTGGCCATCCGGTGGATCCGCCCGCCAAGGCCGACGCCGTTGTCCGTCGCGTAGTTGTACTTCTGGAAGACCACCAACAGCACCAAGCACACTGCCCAGGTGAGTATGAGCAGCGACGCTGCCCCGAAGGCCCGCGCCACCCCAGCGCGAACCAGCCCGGCCAGCACGCCCACCGTGCCGACGGCCAGCGCGAACAACGCCAGGTCGAAGATCCAGCGGTTAGCGCCGAGCGCGTACTCGGAGATCGTCCTGGTGACGGGGTTCACCTGGTTAGACGGCGGCAGTACGTGCAACAGCAGGATGAGCAGGACGCCGAGCGCAACCAGCGCCAGCGCGGCCCAGCCGAACGCGGCGCCGCCGCGCATCGAGGCGACCTTGCGCGGGTCGGTCGAGGCAGCCGGTGGTGATGCGGCCACAGGTGCTCCAAACGGTCGAGGACATGCCTGCCCGATCACGGGGGCGCCCCAGTACTCGCCGAAAAAGGGGGCGGATACGGTGTTGATCACGGATTCTTGCACCAGGGTGCTTCAGGATCGGCGACGGTGTCGAGAAGCAGCTGGCACCAGGTGACAGCGGCGTTGACCGCGAGATGCGCGTGTGGCGCCGGTGAACCACGCCCTGGTCGCCGGCGAGAACGGCACCAGCGCATCGTCGCTCACCACGCCCCCATCCTCGCCTATCCCACCGGCAGGCAGTTTCCGTCCCGCTGATCAGCCGGTTCGCCGGAGGAGCGGGGGCGCGGCCCTTTCAGACGTATTCGGTTCCCACCCCGAGTAGGGCGGATGAGGGCGTCGTTGATGTCGTCATCGATGCGCCAAGCGCGGAGCGGAAGCCGATGAACTGCGGGGCCGGTCGGGATACGGGTCAAACCGCCGAGCTGGGTCGTTGAGCCGTTCCGGTGGCTACTGTCAGCGGGTGCGCGGTAGCGAGCCAAACATCGGGTTCTTGGGTGGGGTCGATGAGTGGGTGGGTGTGCGGGGGCCTGCGCGACGTGGTTCGCCAACATGTCCTCGGCGTGCAGCTGGCCGAGCTCGTCGATGAGCGCGGCGCCGGTCGGCTGCGGGTCCTCGATGTCGGGTGTGGGCAGGGCACCCAGTCGCTCAAGCTGGCACGAGCCGGCCACCACGTCACCGGGCTGGACATCTCTGAACAGCTGCTGGGCCAGTTCACCGAGGCGCTGAACGCGGAAACCGCCGAGGTTCGTGGACGGGTCCGGCTCATCCAGGGCGCCGGTGAGCTGGCTCCTGATCTGGTCGGGGGACCGTTCGAGTTGGTGCTGTGTCATGGGGTGCTGATGTATCTCGACGACATCACGCCGATGTTGAGCGCCCTTTCGGCGGTGGCCGCCCGAGACGCCGATCTGTCGCTGCTGGTCCGCAACGGTCTGGCCCCGGCCATGCGCGATGGCCTACGCGGAAACTGGTCGGCCACGTTGACCGGTTTTCACAGCTGCGACTACACCAACCGGCTGGGTCTACCCGCACACGCGCACACCCCAGAGATGATCGATCGGGTGCTGCAGCCGCTGGGCTGGGCCGCGGGCGCTGGTAGGGGGTGCGGGTCTTCACCGATCACCGCGACGAACCGGCACCCGCGAGCGAGGAACTGATCGAGCTGCTCACGGCCGAGCGCGAAGCTGGCGCCA
>DASYBQ010000230.1:0-16522 GCA_036500625.1 Pseudonocardia sp.
GGAAGACGCCCACGTCGAGTACAGGGCGCGCTTCGGGTACCAGCAGGAGCGCTTGGTGCCCAATCGCCGGCCTAACATCTCGGTGTTCAGCTCGGAAGAGTTGAAACTGATCAAAGACGTGATCGAGGCGCTCTGGCATCACAACGCGGTAGGCGTATCCGAGCTGTCCCATCGCACGGCCGGCTGGCAGCTAGCAGCTGACGGCGAGACCATCCCGTACGCTGCGGTGTTCCTGAGCCAGCCGATGCTGACCGAGTACGATGCGCGGCGCGGCCAGGAGATCTACAAGTTGCTGAGCGCGGCCAGCTAGGCCCTCGACAGCCCAGATCACCATTTCAGCGGGTCGTCGCGATCCTCGGTGTTCTCCTCGATCCACACGAACTCGACCAGTTCCTCCGTGAGGATCTCGTAGAACATGATCAGCTCTGGCTTGCCCGGGTACTCGTTCGTGTGCACCACCCTGTAGGGGGTACACGGGACCGCTGGGTATCGGGTCACGTCCCGTACAACCGCCCACTCGATGCCCCACAGGATCTCGTCGAGCACGCGGTCGTCCAGCGCCAGCCTCGCGCACTGGAGCCTGAACAGCTCCGACCATCGGATAGACCTCATGACCCAGCCTCCAACTCGCCAACGAGCCGACCGGGCGAGGGGGAGCGATCATCCGGTTCGGCGTTGACCCACGGTACCGGACTGGGCCGACATGTCACTCATCCGAATTGCACGACTGTTACTCGACTAGCACACAGTAACGGGTTATCCACAGGTGAGTACCGAGGCTTCCAAAGATTTTTGGGTGATGCTGTGGACAGCCATCAGGACGACTGTCACCGCATTATGTGTTGAAGATCACGTTTACCGTAGGTGCCGACGCCCCGCGAACTACCGGCGCTTCGCCCTGTAGACGGCCTGCCGCCCGGTCCGGCGTCGACCTCGCCCGGCAGGCACGTTGACCCGCAGTGCCGGACTGCGCGAAGACCGTAACAATTAGGTTACCAGATGCACTAACAGTACACCGTGCGCGGCGTGGACAGCAGGTGCGCGACGTGCGGGTGTCAGCCTGGTTTGGGTTGGTCGAGGAGGCCGTAGTGGCCGGCCAGGCCGGCCGCCTCGATCCGGTTGGGGACGTCCAGCTTGTGCAACAGGGCAGCCACCATCCGCTTGGCGGTGCGCTCGGAGACGAACATCCGGGTGGCGATGTCGGTGGTCTCCAGGCCCTTGGCGATCAGCACCCAGAGCGCGCGGTCCTGGCTGTCCAGCCGTTTCACCAGTTCGTCCGGCGGCTTTCGCGCCGAGGCGAGTAGCGACTCCAGCAGCGCCGGCGGCATCACCCGCAGCCCGGCGGCCACGGTGAGCAGCGGGCTGAGCAGCACATCGGGGTCGGCGGACTTCGGCAGGAAGCCGTCCGCGCCGGCGCGCAGCGCCGACTCGGCAAGCGCCAGATCCTCCGAGCCGGACAGTGCCATTACCCGGGTGGCCGGTCGGCGTTGCTTGACCTGGCGGACCGCCACCACCCCGCCCAGCGGCGGCATGGCCAGGTCGATGATCGCCAGGTCGGCCGCGCAGGATTCAGCCAGCGCCGCGGCCTCCTCCACCCGGGTGGTCAGGCCGCCGACCGCGAACCGGTCACCGGCCTTGGTCTCCAGCAGCAGCGCGAGGCCCTGAGCGAACAGCTCGTGATCGTCGACAATGGTCACCACCAGCCGGTGAGGTTCGTGGTCCACCCGGTCAGAGTCTCACAGCCGGTCTTGACGCAACCGAGGACCGAGGCCACAGTGTGACTCGGACATGGTGTCCAGACAGTGCGTCTCAGCGGGGAGGTCGGTGGTGGCCAACGAGGTGCTGGTGCGCCGGGACGGCCGGATCGGTCACCTCACGCTGAACCGGCCCCACGCGATGAACGCCGTCACCGTGGCACTCGCGAAAGCGCTCGAGGACGGCGTACGCCAGCTGTCCGACAAGGTCGACGTCATGGTCATCACCGGCGCGGGGGGCAACCTGTGCGTGGGCGGCGACGTCGGCGAGGTGGACCGGCTGCGCAAGCAGGGCCGCGACGCGCTCGCCGAGCTCTTCGTCTCGTTCCGCCGGGCACTCGCAGCGGTCGCCGAGGCGCCGATTCCGGTGGTGGTCGTGGTCGAGGGCCATGCGGTGGCCGGTGGCTTCGAGCTGATCCAGGCCTGCGACATCGCACTCGCCGCCGAGGACGCCCGGCTCGCGGACATCCACGCCCGGTTCGGCCAGGTCCCTGGCGGTGGCGGCACGCAGCGGCTGGCCCGCATCGTCGGACCGGCGCGCGCACTCGGGCTGATCCTCACCGGTGACCGGATCAGTGGCGCGCGGGCCGCCGAGTGGGGGCTGGTCTACCGGGCGGTGCCGCGCGGCGAGCTGGACACGGCGCGCGACGAGCTCCTCGCCCGTCTGGTCGGCGGGTCCCGCGCGGCGCTCGCGGCAAGCAAGCGGCTGGTAAGGGCCAGCGCCGAGACATCCCTCGAAGAGGGTCTCGACCTGGAGCTGCACGCTGTGCTGGACCACCTGGTCGGTCCGGACGGCGACGCGGCCATCGCGGCGTTCACTACTCGGGAGGGCGGTCAATGACCCGCAAGTTGATCGACAGCGGCATGGTGCTGCTGGACATCGCGGACAACGGCGTCGGGCACCTGACGCTGAACCGGCCGGAGGCGTTCAACGGAATGAGCGTGCCGTTCCTGCGCGCCCTCTACGACGCGCTGATGCGCTGCCACAGCGAGCCGGAGCTGCGGGCACTGGTGCTGCGTGGCGCCGGCGCGCACTTCTGCGCGGGCGGCGACATCAAGGACTTCGCCTCGAAGGGGGAGGCGCTGCCGGACTACCTGCGCGTGGCCACCTCCTGGCTGCAGATCTCGGTGACCGCGCTGATGCGGCTGAACGCCCCGGTGGTTGCGGCGGTGCACGGGTACGCGGCCGGCGGCGGCGGGTTCGGGCTGGTCTGCGCGGCGGATCTGGTGGTGGCCGGCGAGTCGGCGAAGTTCCTGCCGGGGGCGACGCGGGCCGGCATGGCGCCGGACGCGGGAGTCTCGGTCACGCTGCCCCGGCTGATCGGGCTGCGCAGGGCGATGGAGCTGGTACTGACCAACCCGACGCTCAGCGCTGCGCGGGCCAAGGAGCTGGGGCTGGTCAACCGGGTCGTACCGGACGAGGCGTTGAGCGAGGCGGCCGACCAGCTCGCCGGCACGCTGGCCGAGGGCGCCCCGCTGGCGTTGGCGCAGAGCAAACGGTTGCTCTGGGACGGTGTGGGCCGCTCGGTGGAAACCGGGCTGCCCGACGAGGCGCGGACCGTGGCGGAGCTGTCCGGCACGGCCGATGCCCGGGAGGGTTTGGCCGCGGTGATCGAGCGGCGCCGGCCCCGGTTCACCGGGCGCTGAGATGGATCGGCTGAGCGGGCGGCGTGCCGTGGTCACCGGCGGTGGCCGGGGTATCGGCGCCGCCGTCGCGCGGCGGCTGGCGGCCGAGGGCGCGTACGTGCTCGTCGTGGACCTCGACTCGGGCCCGGCCAACCTGGTGGCCGAGGAGATCAGCGGCGAGGCGGTGGTGCTCGACGTGGCCGACCCGGACGCGGTGCACGCCGCGCTGCGGGACCGGGCGGCGGACGTACTGGTCAACAACGCCGGCTACGACGAGTTCTGCTGGTTCACCGACGTGACACCCCGGCAGTGGCGGCGCATGCTCGCGGTAAACCTCGAAGGTGTCTTCGCCTGCACCCAGGCGGTACTGCCCGGCATGCAGCAGGTCCGTTACGGCCGGATCATCACGGTGTCCTCGGAGGCGGGGCGCATCGGCTCCAAAGGCAACGCCGTCTACGCCGCGACGAAGGCGGCCGCGGTTGGCTTCATGAAGTCCATCGCCAGGGAGAACGCCCGCTACGCCATCACCGCGAACACGGTGCTGCCAGGGCCGATCGACACCCCGCTGCTGGACAAGGTCCGGGCGCTCGGCGCGACCGGGGACAAGATGGTCGCCGCGATGAAGGCCGGCACCCAGCTCGGCCGAATGGGCACCCCGGAGGAGGTGGCCGCTGCGGTGGCCTTCCTGGCGTCGCCGGAGGCGGCCTTCGTCACCGGGGAGTCCCTCGGGGTCTCCGGTGGCATGGGGCTGGGCGGCTGACCACTGCTAACATACTGTCCAGACACACTGTCCGATTCTGTATCTCGGAGGCTGCGGCCATGACCGTCCTCGACAGCTCCTCCCGGTACGCCGAGCTGATCCAGCCCGGTCGGGTGCATGGCTCGCTCTACACCGACCCGTCGGTCTTCGCCGAGGAGCTGGAGCGGATCTGGTACTCGGGCTGGGTGTACGTCGGCCACCAGAGCGAGGTCCCGGAGCGGGGCGACTACGTGGTCAAGAACATCGGCCCGCAGTCGGTGATCATGACGAGGGACCGGGCCGGTCAGGTGCACCTGCTGCTCAACCGCTGCTCGCACCGGGCGAACCTGGTGTGCGACGCGGAGAAGGGCAACTCCAGCGCGCTGCGCTGCCGCTACCACGGCTGGACGTTCGCCAATGACGGGTCGCTGCTGGGCTACCCGTTCATGCGGGGCTACGGCGGCAAGGAGGCCAAGAAGGGCCTCGGGCTCGGCAGAGTCACCCGGATGGAGTCCTACCGGGGCTTCGTGTTCGGCAGCTTCGCCGCCGACGGCCCCACGCTGCGTGAACACCTCGGCTCGGCCACCGACAGTTTCGACCGGCTGGCCCTGCTCTCCCCGGAGGGCGAGGTGAAGATCACCGCCGGCTGGCTCAAGCACAAGGTCAAGGCCAACTGGAAGATGCTGCTGGAGAACGAGACGGACGGCTACCACCCGCAGTTCGTGCACTCGTCGATCTTCGAGGTGGCGCGCAGCGGCATCGGCGCGCTCTACAGCGACAAGTCGGCGGCGGTCAGCCGGGACATGGGCAACGGGCACACCGAGAACGATCTGCGCCCGGAGTTCCGCAAGCTTGGCGTGCCGATGGGCTGGTTCGGCACCACCGCCGAACGGATGCCGGAGTACGTGCGCGACATGCGTGCCGCCCACGGCGAGGCGGCCGAGGAGATCCTGATCGACGGCTCGCCGCACGTCATGGTGTTCCCGAACCTGTTCATCGCCGAGATCCAGCTGTTCGTGCTGCAGCCGCTGGCGGTGGACGAGACCGTGCAGCACGTGACGGCACTGCAGTTCGCCGGCGCGCCGCAGCTCAACGAGCGGATGCTGCGCCAGACAGTCGGCTCGGTCGGCCCGGCCGGCCTGCTGCTCGCCGACGACTCAGAGATGTACGAACGCAACCAGCGGGGCGTCCAGGCCCGACAGCCCGAGTGGCTCAGCCTCAGCCGCGGCATGCACAGGGAACGGGTCGACGAGGACGGCCACACCATCGGCTACGCCACCGACGAGGTGCCGCAGCGGGCGATCTGGGCGCACTACCAGCGGCTGATGGGCGGTGCACGGTGACAGCGGGTGTCGCGGAGCTGACGCTGGCCGATGTCGAGCGGTTCCTCTACCGGGAGGCTCGGCTGGCCGATGAGCACGACTACGACGGCTGGGAGTCGCTGTGGACCGACGACGGCCTCTACTGGATTCCCGGCGGCGGTACGTCGCTGGCCGACCCGGACACCCAGATGTCCATCGTCTACGACAACCGGTCCCGGATCAGACTGCGGGTGGCCCAGCTCAAGAGCGGCAAGCGGCATTCGCAGACCCCGCCGTCCAGCGTCCGCCGGATGATCAGCAACGTCGAGCTGATGGGCACCGAGGGAGCTGACCACCTG
Organism: Pseudonocardia sp.; assembly: GCA_036500625.1. Taxonomy (GTDB): domain Bacteria; phylum Actinomycetota; class Actinomycetes; order Mycobacteriales; family Pseudonocardiaceae; genus Pseudonocardia. The sequence continues at coordinate 5,780 of DASYBQ010000230.1, forward strand.
GTCGGGGCCAACTTCCTCGCGGTCGAGTCCCGCCAGCGGGGCGCCACGATCTGGGCCGGCCGGGCGGACTACCGGCTGCGGCTGGTGGACCGTTCGCTACGGATGGCGCGCAAGAGGGTCACCCTGGTCGACCGGGACCGTGCCCTGTTCACCCTGTCCTTCCTGATCTGACATGGCCGGCGATCCTGACCACGAGGTCGGTGTGGTGGCCGGCGAGTTCGCTGCCGTGGCGGTGAGCATCGACCATGCCGGCAACGGACCCCGGTTGCGGCTGGAGGACCTGTCCGGCGGCAAGGTGGCCTACCTGGACGCGCTGGAGCTGGAGACCCTCGCCTGGCTGCCCCGCGAGCAACTGGCCGTGCTGCTGGACCCGTCGCACCACCGCTGGCGGGACCCTGCCGCAGGGCCCGAAAATTGAGGACCCGCGCGATGCGTCCGAGCATCGAACAGCGTCGGGCGCAGCTGCGCGCCGCGCACCCGACGTGGCGTCCGAGGACCCTGGACCAGGCGTTGCGGGAGTCCGCGCGGCGGTACGGCGACCGGCCGCTGGTCCTGACCGACGACCGGACGCTGAGCTACACCGAGACGGCGGACTGGGCGGCCCGTTTGGCCGACGGGATGGCCGAGGCGGGATTGCGGCCGGGGGACCGGGTCGGCGTGTTGATGGCGAACTACCTGGAGTTCGTGCCGGTGAAGTTCGCCATCGCGGCCGCCGGCGCGGTGGCCGTCCCGTTCAACTACCTGTACCGGCGCGATGAGCTGGCCTACGTGCTGGCCCAGTCCCGCATCACGATGCTGGTCACCATGACCGGCTTTGCCGGGCTGGACTACCTGGGCCTGCTCGATTCCGTGGCGCCTGGCTGGGAGCGCGGCCCCACCGAGGCACTGCCACAGCTGCACCAGGTCGTGCTGCTGTGCACCGACGGGCGGGGCCGCGACGGGGTAACCACCGTGGCCGACCTGGGTTCGCTTGGCGAGGCGAACCCCGGGGCGGCTGGCGACCCGGGGCACCGGCCCGAGGACATGGGCGACATCCTCTACACCTCGGGCACCACCGGCTCGCCGAAGGGCGTGATGGTGACCCACGACGCCGTGCTGCGCACCGGCTATGCCTCGGCGCTGAGCAGGGCTTACGAGGACGGCCGGCGGGTTCTGTTCTCGCTGCCCTGCTACCACATGTTCGGCTATGTGGAGGGGCTGCTCTCGGTGCTGTTCGTGGGTGGCGCGATCATCCCGCAGACCGCGTTCGAGCCGGTCCGCTACTTCGCCGGCATCCAGCGGCACCGGGCCAGCGACATCCTCTGTGTGCCGACCATGACGGTGGCCCTGCTGGAGCATCCAGCACGCACCGACTACGACCTGACCTCGGTGTTCGGCATCCTGTCCGGTGCCGCGCCGGCGCCGGTGTGGCTGTGGGAGGCGGTCCGGGCCGACCTGGGCATCACCGAGATCACCACCGGCTACGGGATGACCGAGGCGGGCGGGGCGATGACGCTGAGTCGCCCGGAGGACCCGGTGGACCTGCACTCCAGCACGGTCGGCGCGGTCAAGATGGCCGGCGCGGCAGGGTTGGCCGCGCACGGCGGCGCGCTGTGCGGCTACACCGTGGTCGACCCTCTGACGGGTGCGGACCTGCCGGCCGGCAGCGAAGGTGAGCTGGTCGCCTACGGCCCGACGATGATGCTCGGGTTCTGGGAGAAGCCGGCGGAGACCGAGGCGGCGCTGCACGCGGGCCGATTGCGCTCCGGCGACCTTGGAAGGGTGCGCGACGACGGCTACCTGCAGCTCACCGGGCGGAGCAAGGAGCTGTACAAGAGCGGCGGCGAGCTGGTGATGCCCAAGGAGATCGAGGAGGTGCTCAGCCGCCACCCCGGCATCAGCCAGGCGTACGCGGTCGGGGTGCCCGACGAGCGGTGGGGAGAGATCGGCTGCGTCTGGGTGGTGCCGGAGGCCGGCGCCTCGGTGACCGCGGAGCAGGTCCTGGAGTTGTGCCGGAGCGAGCTGGCCAAGTTCAAGGTGCCCAGGCACGTGCTGTTCGCCACCGCCGACGAGCTGCCGAAGACCCCGACGGGCAAGGTCCAGAAGTTCCGGCTGGCCCGCATGGCCTCCGAACACCTGCACTTCTCGTGACTGTCACCATCGAGGTGTGGCGATCTTCGGGCCGATAGTGGACACGCGGGCGCTGTTCGCGCGGGAACGTTCCGAGCTGCTCGACCTGCTCCGATCGCTGTCGCCAGCGGACTGGTCAAGACTCACGGTCTGTCCTGGCTGGGACCTACACGACATCGTGGGGCACTTGTTCAACGACTACCTCCGGCGGCTGTCGGGTGGCCGGGACAGGTTCGGCGGGGCCGTGTTCGCCGACGACGAGACACTCGCACCAGCAGCAGATCCGGGACGCGGTGGGCCGTCCCGGCGCGGACCAGCCACATCTGATGCACCCGGTGATCGACACCTTCATGCGCGCGCTGCCAGACACCCTTCGGGGGCAGGTCCGCCCGGACGGCACTACGGTGCGGTTTACCGTGTCCGGCGCCGCGGTCGGCCAGTGGAACGTGGTGCGGCGCGGCGAACGGTGGCACATAGCGCCGGGCGCCGACACCGTAGCGGCGCGGATCACCATGGACCAACACGACTTCTGGCGGCTCGTCACCCGAGGCATCACAGTGGCCGAGGGTCGCCATCAGGCGGACGCACATGGGGATACGGCGCTGGTCGGCGCGGCGACAGCGCTGGTAGCAGTGGTCGCGCCGAGCTGATCTACCCCATGCGCCGGTGACACGTTCTTTGGTGCTCACTTCTGCGTGGGTTCGCGGAGACGGAGATCATTTCTGCGTCACAGTCGCGTCGCCGATCCGCGCGGTTCGGAACCGGGAGACCGCCGAAGCGCGCGCCCAGCCGGGTGGCGGCCAGACTGCCGATCAGGCCGCCGACCCCTCCCGCGGCCATGGCCAGGCCCGACGCCGAACGCGCTGAGCCCCAGCGTGCGCAGCGCGAACGGCGGCAGCACCGCACCGGCGGCGGCATTGCACAGAAAAGATGCGCCGGTACCACCCGTGGCAGAAACGATTGGGCCGCCGCGTCGGCCACCAGCGACATCAGTCCGAAGACCGCCATGAACCCCATGAGCACGGGCAGCGACAGCCGGTGGGCCAGGGCCAGCAGCGGTACCGCGACCAGTAACAGCCCTCGGCCCAGATCTGTGGCAATCAGTAGGGGACGCCGCCGGGAACGCTCGACCAGCACGCCGGCCAACAGTCCGAACAGCAGGTACGGAAGCCAACGGGCGGAGCTGCCCAAACCGACACCGCCCGCGCCCTCGTGCAGCGTCACCACGGTCAACACCTGGATGGCGAGGGTGGTGACATAGCCTCCGAAGCCAGAGACAGTGGCCGCGGTCCACACGCGCCCGAAGCCGGGGCAGTCACGCAGCCGACCGGGCGAGTTGTCTACCCCGCCAGCCACCACACAGAGGTTCTATCAGCCGACTGGGCCACGTCGGCAGACAGAGATCCCGGCCCCCCACACCAGCGAGCTTCACGGCGGACACAAATCCTCACCCGAGCAGGGACGAACTCGTCCAAAGCGAAGCTTGACCAAGACACCTCAGCGGCCCCGGGCACCCGCGTAGAGCGTGTTCCACACGATGCTGGTGTAGGCATCCACCAGTATCGCTAGCTCCTCTTCCGGAGCGTCCCGAACCAGCCGGTGCAGTCCGCGCTCGGCCATCCAGGTCAGCCAGGCGGCGGTCTGTGCGGCGGGCAGCGTGGCGTCCACCGCGCCGAGAGACTGGCCGGCGCGGATGTGTTTGCGCAGGCCGGCGATGTTGCGCTGCATCATCTCCTCGACCTGCTCCCGCACGGCGGGGTCATAGGCTGCGGCGTCGAACGCGGCGGCCATCAGCGTGGTGTGCGGGCGATACACCAGTACGACCCTGTTCAGCGCGGCGCGCAGATCGTCCCAGGTAGCGTCGCCGCTCAGCGACCACCAGCCCCGCGCGGCCACCTCGAGCTCGGAGATGATCTCGGTGAGCCAGGCACGGATCAGTTCGCCCTTGTCCTCGAAGTAGACGTAGAACGTCGAGCGGGACACCCCGGCCACACCTACCAGCCGCTCCACCGACAGCTCGGTGAAGTTCTGCCCGTCGGCCAGCAGCTGCTCGACCGCGGCGAGCAGCCGCGTCTTGATCTGGTCGCGTCGCTCGGCGCGGCCGGCTTGGGTCTTGCGGGTCACCGAGGGCACGGTCAGAACCCGAACGACTTTCCGATCACGTCGAGCATGATCTCATCCGCCCCGGCGCCGATCCGGTACAGCCGGATGTCGCGCAGCACCCGGGACACGTCGTACTCGTCCATGTACCCGGCGCCGCCGTGGATCTGCACGCACTGGTCGGCCACCTCCCAGGCGACCTGCGTCGCGTACAGCTTGCTCATCGAGATCTCGCGCACCGGGTAGTCGCCCCGGGCGTAGCACCGGGCCGTCTGGTAGATCAGCGCGCGGGCCGCCGTGAGCTTGGTGGCCATGTCGGCGAACTTGTGCCGGATGGCCTGGTGTTGGCCAAGTGGTCGGCCGAAGGTGTGTCGGTCCTTGGCGTAGCGCAGCGTCTTGTCGAAGGCGTACTGGCTGTAGGCGAGGCAGCCGGCGGCGCCGATCAGCCGCTCGGCCTGCAGCTCCCACATAATGTGCTCGAAGCCCTTGCCGACGGTGCCCAGCACGGCCGAGTCGTCCACCCAGACGTCGGCGAAGGACAGCAGTGCAGTGTCCGAGGCATGCATGCCCATCTTGCGCAGCTTCTGCTCGCGGAGCACGCCCGGCGTGTCCATCGGCACCAGGAACAGGGTGAAGCCGTGGTACCCCGCGTCCGGGTCGGTTTTGGTGACCAGCACGATCATGCTGTTGCGGTGGCCGTTGGTGATGTAGGTCTTCGAGCCGTTGACCAGCCAGCCGCCGTCCTGACGGACCGCGCGCGTTCGAATGCCGGCCACGTCGGAACCCGCGTCCGGCTCGGTGATACCCAGCGCGTACATCTGCTCGCCGGCCACACCCGGGACGACCCAGCGGCGTTTCTGTGCCTCGGTGCCGAACCGCAGGATCGGCGGCATGACCATGTCGGTGTGCACGGACAGCCCCATCAGGAAACCGCCGCTGCCGCCCCTGGCGATCTCCTCGGCGAGCACCAGGTTGGTGAAATAGTCGCCGCCCTGCCCGCCGTACTCCTCCGGCACGGAAAGCCCGAGCAAACCCAGCTCGCCCATCCGCCGCACGACCGAGTCGGGGAAGGTGTGCTGTTCCCACTCGGCGACGTACGGCACGATCTCCCGGTCCACGAACGACCGGATCGACGCGCGCAGCGCCTCGTGCTCCTCGGTGAAGATGACGTGCCCGGCGGTGGGGCTGAGCGGCTCCGTGACTGTCATGCTTGCTCCAGGTCTGACCGAGGCCGGGCCATCCTGGACATACTGTCCGGACGGTATGGCCGAGGCTAGCATCGTTCGGCACACTCAGCCCATGACGACCCTCTCCGAGTCCTACTGGCCGGCCGACACGAGCCTCGGGCTCACCGACCACACCGTCGGGTCCCTGCTCGGCCAGCGGGCGGGGGAGCTGACCGGGACAACCGCGCTGGTGGCGACCGGGCACGATGGCGCGCCGCGCCGCTACACCTATGCCGAGCTCGACCACGAGGCGCGTCGCGTCGCGGCCGGTCTGCTCGAACTGGCCGAACCGGGCGAGTTCGTCGCGCTGTGGTCGCCGAACCTCGCGGAATGGCCGGTGATCGAGTACGGCGCCGCGCTCGCCGGGCTGGTGCTGGTGGCGCTCAACCCGGTGATGCGTCCGGAGGAGCTGCGCTACGCGCTGGAACACTCCGGCGCCGCGGTGCTGTTGCACGCCGACCGCAGCCGGGACTACGACCTCGCCTCGGTGGCCGCGAAGGTCGCGCCGGACTGCCCCCGGCTGCGCTCGGTGGTCAGCCTCGCCGAGTCGGGGCGCTACGCCGCCGCGCCGCGCGACGAACTGCCCGAGGTCGACCCGCTGTCCCCGGTGATGTTGCAGTACACCTCGGGTACCACCGGCACCCCGAAGGGTGTGTTGCTGAACCACCGCGCGCTGGTGAACAACGCCAAGCTGACCATGCAGACGGCCGAGATCGAGCCCGGCTCGGTCTGTCTGAACCCGCTGCCGATGTTCCACACCGCGTCCTGTGTGATCAGCACGCTGGGCCCGCTGTGGCTCGGAGGGTGCGAGGTGCTGCTGGACCGGTTCGACCCGGCGACGGCGCTGGCAGCCATCCGGTCCGAACAGGTCAGCGTGCTGATGAGTGTGCCGACGGTCCTCGGTGCGATCGTCGAGGCGACCCGGGCGGACGCGGGTGAGCCGCCCGTGTTGACCACGGTGCTGGTGGGTGCGTCCAACGTGCCCGGCAGCATGATCGAGACGGTCGAGCGACTGTACGGCGCGTCCGTGCACAACCTGTTCGGCCAGACCGAGCTGTCCCCGGTGCTGACCATGACCCGGCCCCGCGACAGCAGGGAGGACCTGGTCAACACGGTCGGCCGGCCGATACCGCGCCTGGAGTGCCGGATCGTGGACACCGACACGGGGGAGACTGTGCCGCTCGACGAGCCCGGCGAAATCTGCGCCCGCGGCTTCAGCCAGCTCATCGAGTACTACCGGGATCCGGAGGCCACGGCGCAGGCGGTGGACCAGGACGGATGGCTGCGCCTGGGCGACCTTGGGAAGATGGACCCCCGAGGCATGATCACGTTGACCGGCCGGTTGAAGGACCTGATCGTGCGGGGCGGGGAGAACATCGCTCCGGCCGAGATCGAGAACTGCCTGGTCGGCCATCCAGAGGTGCTGGACGCCTCGGTGGTCGGACTGCCGGACGAGCGCTGGGGCGAGGTGGTGGTTGCCGCCGTCCGACTGCGCTCACCGCTGTCGGATGCCGAGTCCGAGCTGATCGACTATGCCGGCGTGCGGCTGGCGAAGTTCAAGGTGCCGTCGCGGGTGGTGGTGCTCGACGAGTTCCCGGTGACCCAGACGGGGAAGGTGCAGAAGTTCCGGCTGCGCGAGACCCTGCTCGCCAAGATGTCAGGTGAGTGAGACTACCAACGCTGGCATCGGTCAGCGGGCGGCCTGCTGCGGGATACGGCAGGACCCTTGGGCGTAGATCGGTCCCGGAAGCACCGTGCGGCCGGGCGGCGGGTTGAGCTCGGCGCGGACCATGCCGGTGAATGCCTTCGCGCAGGCATCGGTCGCCGCGCGGGTGGCGTCCCGGCCGTCGACCCATACGTCGAGATGTGCCTTGGCCCCACGAGGAGCCCGGCTGGCTCCCGCATCTTCGACGATGACGTAGCGCTCGATGCTGGGCAGGTAGAAGCGGGTACCGGCCGGCCAGGTCAGTTTGTCCCGGGTGCCGGGGACCGCGGCAGTGATCGGATCGTCGTAGGTGCCCTGGCCGTCGGCGGCGCGGTGCAGGACCGGGTTGCTGATGATCGCCGAGTTGGGTGGGGTGTTGTCCTGCCAGGTGTAACCGGTCAGGTACACCCGAAGCTCGCGGACCGTGCCGCGCGACTGGGGTTGGGGCTGGGCTTGGGGCCTGGATGGCGCGGGAGTGTCGACCGGTGGCCCCTGCGGCTGGGGCAGCGTCGGCATCGGAGGTGGCGCCGGTGGTTGCGGTGGTTGCGGCGGCGTAGGTACCGGTGGCGCGGCCGCCTGGGTGCGCAGCGATGAGGCAGTCAAGGTGGCCGAGAGGTGCCGGCCAGGTGTGGGAGTTCGCGGGCAGACGGCGAGTAACGCCAGTAACAGCGGTAGGAGTACCACCGGACCTCGGCGCCAATTCGACTTCTGACCCAAACACCCCAATAACCTCATAGGCACCAATCTTCACACTGATGACTTTGAGGCAGGGCTAAATTCCGCCAAACGGGGCGGTGCGGTCGGGTTGATGGGCGCGAGCAATGCGCGCAGGGTGAATTACATCACCACCCTGCCACCCTGATGTCGACGCCGCCCGAAGATCGGACGCTACAAACTCGGCGCCGGTCAGCTGTTGGGGCCCTGCGGCGTGCCGTAGGGGTTGTACATCGGCACACACTGCTGGGTGTTCTGCGGGTTGAGCTGGTAGCCGGGTGGGCACTGGGACGCCTCATACCGCGGGGCAGTGCCCATGCTCATCCCGGTGATGGTGGCCAAGCCCGCTGCTGCCAGCGCGATGGCGGCAACTCCAGATACCAAGCACCTGCGTGAGCGCGACATACGGCACCACCCTTTCGTGTTTTCGAGCTGTACCTTTTTACTAGTCAACTCACTGCTGTGGCAAGTGTCACTTTTGGCCGGCACCGCAATGGCGTGCTCCCTGCCGCGACGAACCCGTCGAGTTCTCAGTCGGTCGAGTAGGGCTCGGCAACGCGGACTCCACTGGTCCGTCGTCCGGTGCGCACAGCTGTTCGACGCGGCGGCGCAGGCGCTGTGCTTGCCACAACTGGGGCGCCAAGCGCACCTGCGAGGCCGGCGGCAGGGCTCCAGGACGTCGCGGACATCGTGACCGCCCCAGCGACAATTCCAGGACGAGCCCGGTGCTGGAAAGGCCCGATGGATCGCCCCAGAGCTGACGCAGCACGCACCCCCGGTTGCTGACAAACGTCGGCAAGCCACTGAAACTAGGCACCAGCCCTATGGGCGCGTGCTGGCCTGCTTCGCCCCGATCATCATCCACATCGGAGATCAGGCGTACACGATGCCGGTGCTATTCGCCGGGGGCAGGGTCATCCTCGGTCGCCGTTTCAGGCCCCTGCTCTCGCAGCGGCGATCGCCGAGCAGGGAGCCACGGCAGCGATCGTCGGTGGTGTGACCATCGCCCGGAAGCTCCTGGCCGAGATAGATGCGTTGGGTGCGGCGGCCATGCGCTCGCTGACCTGCTACTTCTGCGGCCTCGGAGTGCCCGAACCAGAGGAGGTGGACTCCCCTGGACTGGCTGTGCCCGGGGGTCAGCGTGCTGGGCATCGCTAGCCAGACCGAGTCGGTCAGTGCGCACCGGTCGTCGCCGATGTGTTTCGGGATGAATACCACGAGGTCGCCCGGCGTCGGGTCAACCTGCGGGCGTTCGCGGGAGGGTGGTTCCATTCGGGGACCTCGGCCTCGAACACCCTGGCCGTGGTTCACCGTCCAGGTTCGTGCCATGGCAGACACTCTGGAGATGCTGGCGGATAGTGCTGATCACCGTCTCGATCTACGCGCGTATGAGGACCATGCCGATGAGTATGCCGATCGCCAGCCCCCACAGCATCAGCCAGAACAAGGTGCGGATGGAGCATAGAATCTTCATCTGGTCCTCCGTGGAGGCTGGTGGTCGCCCGCTGTGTACGGCAGCCACCCTAATCGTCAGGGTGACGAGAACTGCTGATGCCGGAAGAGTAACCCGCGAAGGCTCTTTTCGTCAATAAGACGAAAAGATAACCTTGGGAGGTGAAAGATCAGATGCAGGCAACGGTGACCGTCGATCTCGCGATCTTCACGGTGCGAGACGAGCGCCTGAACGTGTTGCTAGTGCAGCGCGGAAAGCCCCCGTTCCTTGGCGCGTGGGCGCTGCCAGGTGGATTTGTGGAGGGAGAGGAGGACTTGGACCAGGCTGCTCAGCGCGAACTGGACGAGGAGACCGGGCTTGATGCCGCAAAGTTGCATGTCGAGCAGCTCGGCGCTTACGGTGCTCCCGGCCGCGATCCTCGCGGACGGATCGTCACAGTGGCCTACGTGGCGCTGATGCCTGACCTGCCACTACCCACGGCCGGGGGGGACGCCCGCGCTGCTCGGTGGGCGCCTGTGCAGGCCGTGCTCGGCCAAGCGATTGCCGTGGCGTTCGATCACCACAGGATTCTCGCCGAGGCGCTCGGCCGTGTCCGGCACAAGCTCGAATACACCACCCTAGGCGCGGCGTTCTGCCCGGAGGAATTCACCATTGCCGAGCTGCGGCGGGTATACGAGATTGTGTGGGGGCAGGCGCTGGATCCTCGTAACTTCCATCGCAAGGTCACCAGCGTGGACGGCTTCCTTATACCTACCGGCAAGAAGACCCACCGCGACGGCGGCCGACCAGCTGCGCTGTACCATTGTGGGCCCGCGACCCTGCTTCACCCATCCATCCCTGCGGAGCCCACCCGATCAGCGCCAGGCGCCGTATCCGTGTAATGTCGGTGAAAACATGGAGTATGAGCAGCACGAGGGCAGCATCGGCGGCTCGCGGTCGTCTGTAGCGTCGGGGTGAGTACGCGCGCCGCCCAGCGTGAAGATTATTCTTGACGACTTCATCGGCGGCGGAGTGCGCCGCTGGCTACCACGTGGGTCACAAAGTCGGCCGCGCTCCGGGCCGCTTGGGGTTGTCCGTGACTTGCCTTGCAGTAGCCCCAGTCTGATACTCCTTTTACCATGATCCAGTCCGGCTTCACGCCGAGTGTCGCTGCTTCATGGACTGCGGCGGCTTCCATCTCGCCGGCGATCGCGTCCGGAAAGTCGACGCGTAGCTGCGCGACGACGGTCTTCGAGTTAACCAGTGTGTTGGAGGTGAGCACAGTGCCGATGTGCACGCGAACGCCCTGCCAGCTGGACAAGGCGGCCTGGAACCGGTCAAGCAGCCCGGGCGAGCAGCCGACATTTACACCGCGGTAGATGATCGGACGTTTGTCGTCGTCGGTTACCTTGCGGTGGTCGAGGTTCTGTACCCGGCGGCCAATGACGACATCGCCG
>DASYBQ010000231.1:0-31189 GCA_036500625.1 Pseudonocardia sp.
CACCGCGATCTTCGGCAACCCCGGCAACGCACCCAGAGCAATCTCCTCGATGCTCGGCTGCGTCGCAGCGGTCAACGCGACCGAGTCACCATCACAACTCAGCCCGGCATTGATCCACAAAATGTGGACAGGCGGATCCTCGGTAGCGGCTTGCGCGGAAGACATAGGTCGCCCCTAACGGACGTGAGGGCGCATGGAGCACTGGCCCGGCGCCTGGCTTGCGTGGTGGGAGACTCTCGGTGTACACCCCGTGGCTGACCGGGGTAAGTGGTCGGGGTCACTACCGGCACGGTGTCGCTGCACCGCCCGGACGGTCACTCCCGACCCGTGCGTACCTGGATCGACCGGGCGTGACTCGAGCCGATGCGCATGTCGTGCCGGGTGGCGGGCCGGATCGAGGACTAAGTTCGCCCGCGTCGGCGCTCGACACGGGAGGGTGCGTTGCATGGCAAGCATCGAGGAGGTGCGGGCCGGCATATCGCTGGCCACGCAGAAGGCTGAGGAGAGCCTCGGGGCGCTGCAGCAGGCGCAGTCGCACCTGGAGGAGGCACAGGGTTCGCTGACCAGGGTCACCGAGGGCAGCGGACAGTCCGACGCTCAGGAGGCCAACGCGCAGCTGCAACAGGCGGTCAGCAGTATTTCCGAGGTACAGCAGCTGGTGCGCACGGCGGTCAGTACCGCCGAGGGCATCTCGCAGCGCCTGTGACCGAGTCGGCGGGCGAATCGCTCGGCGAGGTCAGAGGTGTGCTTGCGGAGGTTTCGGAGCGGCTACGCGCGGCTTATCGTTGTGTCCGGTCCGCCGAGCAGGGGTTGGACGAGGCAATCGCGGTGCTGAGCCGGCTGGACCAGTCGCACCACGACAACCTGGTCCCGCCGGAGCTGCCGAGGGCGAGCAGTGAGTTGACGCGAGGGCTGGGGCTGATCAGTGGTGGAGTCGAGTCGGTGGAAGCGATCGACGCCCGGCTGTGAACGCCGCGCCGGCACGCCGAGGTGAGCGGGCGGGGCGAGCGCCGCGACCGGGTCGCGTCGGCGTTCGAACAGTTCCGGGCCGGGGTGGGCGCGGCATTCGGTGCCGCGGCGGCCGGGCGCGAGGCCGCTGTGCTGGCGCACGCCAGGGCTATGTTCGAGATGTGGTTGCGCGCCGAGGGGCTGGACGCGATACGCAAGGACCCCTCGATGCGTCGGGTGCTGGACAACCCGCTGATGGCCGAGCCGCTGCGTCGGGTGCTCGCCGACCAGCGGGAGGTCTTCGGCGCCTGGGTGGCCAGCGAACCGCGCCGGCTGGAGGAGCTGGTCGCGGGCGCCGCCCCCGGCCCGGCCAGCGAGCCCGGCGAGCAGTGGCTGGGGGAGCTGGGTAAGGCGGACGGCGCCGGACCGGTGCCCGAGCTGTGGCGGATCGGCTCCGCGCTGGCCGACCGGGCGCCCCGGCACCAGCCCTTCCCGGTCGCCGTCCCGCTGCTGGACGAGTCGCACCTGGAGATCCGCTCCACGAGCCGGACAAGGGCCGCGGCCGAGACGCTGGTGGAGTCGCTGCTCATGCGGGTGGTGAGCTACTTCCGCCCCGGCATGGTGTCGGTGAACGTCTGGGACGTCGGCCAGCTCACCGGCGCGGTGCCGGGGCTTTACCCGCTGACCCGCTCCGGAGTGCTCACCGTGCACGACCCCGGCCGGCTCGACGAGCTGCTGGACGAGCTGTCCGACCATATCCGCCGGGTGCACACCCGGGTGCTGATCGACGGGCATCCGTCGCTGCGCGCGCTGGCGGCCGGCACCGAGACCCGCACGGAGCCGTGGCGGATCGCCGTGCTCGTCGGGGGCCACGCCCAGCTGCGCGAGGAGGACCGGCGCGCGCTGCAGCGGGTGGCACGCAACGGCCTGGCCTGCGGCATCCAGCTGGTGCTGGTGGATGTGCCTGTCACGCTGAGCGCGCCGTTGGAGCACGTCGAGCTGATCGAGCCGCTGAACGCCGCCGAGGCGATCCCCGGTCCGGTGACCGCGCGATGCTCGATGACCGGCAAACACGCCACTGTGACACTGGACGAGCCACTGCCGCGCGCGGTGGTCATCTCGGCCTGCCACGCGATCTCCGACGAGCTGGACCGGGTGCGCAGCCGGGTCGCCACTTTCAACGACCTGGTGCCGCCGGAAATGCGCAGCTGGGAGGGCGGCGACTCGACGAAGGCCTCGGTGCGGGCAGCGGTGGGCTTCCGGGACGGGCTGCCGGTGGAGCTGGCGCTGTGTGATGCCTCGCCGCACGCGCTCATCGGTGGGCCCAGCGGCTCGGGCAAGACGAACTTCCTGCTGACCATGATCGGCTCGATGGCGGCACGCTACTCACCCCACGAGCTGGAGCTGTATCTGCTGGACTTCAAGGAGGGCGTCTCGTTCGCCCAGTTCACTCCCGGGCGCCGCGACCCGACCTGGCTGCCGCACGCCCGGCTGGTCGGCGTGAACATCAACACCGACCGGGAGTTCGGCCTGGCGCTGCTGCGCTTCCTCGCCGAGGAGATGCGTCGGCGGGCGGATGCGGCCAAGGCGCACGAGGTGACCAAGCTGGAGGAGCTGCGCGCCGTCGACCCGGGCGGTCGCTGGCCCAGGGTGGTGGCGGTGATCGACGAGTTCCAGTACCTGTTCACCGAGAAGGACGGCGTGACCAGGGAGGCGGTGGCCCTGCTGGAGGACGTGGCCCGGCGGGGCCGCTCGCAGGGCATCCACCTTGTGCTGTCCAGCCAGGACGTGTCCGGGATCGAGGCGTTCTGGGGCCGTCCGGCGATCTTCGAACAGTTCGTGCTGCGGGTGGCGCTGCCGCGTTCCCGCCGGGTGCTGGCCGAGCTGAACGACGAGTCGCTTTCGCTGCCGCGTTGGCACGTGGTGCTCAACCACGAGTCCGGCATCCGGCACGGCAACGAGATCGTCCGGGTGCCGGACGCCACCGCGAAGAACACCATGGACAGCCTGCAGGCCGAGCTGTGGCGGATGCGCCCGGCCGAGCTGACCGAGCCCCGGCTGTTCGACGCGAACCGCTCCCCCCGGCTGTCCGAGCTGCGCGGGCCGGCCAGGACCGCGTCGGTCCCGGTGGCGGTGCTCGGGCAGCTGATGGACGTGGCGGGCAGCCCGGCCTCGGTGCCGATGGCCGCCACCCCGGGCCGCAACATCGCGGTGATCTCCTCCTCGACGGCGGACGCGTCGGCGGTGCTCGGCGCGGCCGCGCTGTCGCTGGCCGGGCAGCACCGGCCGGGCAGCGCCCGGTTCACCGTGGCCACGTTGGTGGCCGACGCGGCCGGCCCGGCCGAGGAGTTGGCGCGGCGGCTGCGCGGGCTGGGCCACCCGGTGGAGACCGCCGGGCTGGATCGCTTCGGCGCGCTGATCGGTGGCCTCGCCGCTGACGTGTCCGCGCGGCTGACCGAGGGGACCCGCCGCGACGAGCCGCACTACCTGCTGCTCTACGGCGTGGACGGCGCCAGCGGAATCCTGGAGCGCAAGGACCCGGACACCTTCCGCAGCGGTCTGGACACCCTGCGCCAGGTGCTCAAGGGCGGACCGGAGACCGGCCTGCACGTGTTGGGTTGGTGGCGCAGCGTGCAGCGGCTGCGCAGTGTGCTGACCATGGGCGCGGGGGTGGACGACGTCGGCTGCTGGGTGGCCTTCGACGTGCAGGGCGGCGAGCTCGGCACGCTGGCCCCCGGCATCGTGGCGTGGTCTCCCCGGCAGGCCCGTGGGCTGATGTTCGACCGCTACACCCAGCGACGCCCAGAGGTGATGATCGTGCCGGACATTTCGGAGGAGACGCCATGACCGGGCCGCCACTCAGTGCCGCGCGCCGCTACCAGGAGATCACCGCGGGGATGAACGACGCGGTGGAACGGATCCGTCGGGAGGACGCCGAGCGGGCGCGACGGCTTCGCGGCGAGCTGATCGAGCTGAGCGAGGAGATGGAGGCCGCCGCGAACCGGGAGGCGCTGACCGTGCTCGGCGTGGCGCTGCGCTGGGAGGCGGCGCTGGAGTTGCTGTGGAACGAGCACTGGATGACCCTGTCCCCGCTGCCCAAACCGGACCGGGACGCGCTGCCGCACGACGTCGACTACCTGGACGCGGTCGTCGAGCAGCGGTTCGAGGCGCTGCGGGAGGCGATCCGCCGCCGGTCCCTGCTCGGCCGCCGCTGAGCACCGGGCGGCGGCGGCCCTCAGCCGTCGGGATCGTCCGAGTCGTCGCGGGCCAGGAACGTGGCCAGCCGATCCACCGCGACCTCGAAGTCCGGGTTCAGGTCGACGAACGCGCGCAGCCGCTCGGCCAGCCATTCGACATCGACCTGCTCGTTGCCGCGGCGCTGTTGCAGCTCCTCGATGCCTCGATCGGTGAAATACACCGCGCGACCCTACCGGCAGCAGGCCCGGACGCGGCGGTCCGCGGGTTTGCGCAACATTGCGCGGGTCGGCGCTCATCGCTGCTCCCGGGCGCCGTCGCGGACCGGGGACACGCTGGACGACGAGTCCATGCGGCAACCCCGCCAGCACCCCGGCGGTCCGGTTGGCCAACAGGTGCAACAGGTGCCGGCAGGTGGGTGACCGGAGCGGGACGGTTACCCTGCTGGTATGCCTGAGCGGGACCCCGCCGGGGCTCCGGCTCCAGCACCACAGCATGTGCCGGTGCATCCGGCCCAGCCCAGGCCACCGGCGCAGGGCTTGCCCGGTCCACCAGCTGGCGCGCGGCCGAACTCCGGGCCGCCGGTCAACACCGGTAGGCCGCCTGGTCCTCGTCCTGGGCCGCCGCCCGGCCGCCAAGGCCCGGCAGGACCGCCCGGCGTCCCGCATCGCCCGGACCAGCCGGCGGGGCCCGGGCGTCCCGGCCCGCCACCCAGGACCGCCGGGCCGCCGTACGGCCGGCCGCCGGCGCGGCGTGCCGGCCAGCCGCCGCCCCGCCGCGGTCCCAGGCCGGTTGACGTCCCGATGCGGTCCGGGCCGCCCCGCCCACCCGGTCGCCCGGCGCCGGCCGGGCGGACGGTGCCCTCCGCCGCGCCCCGGCTGCCACCGGGGCTGTCCAACCTGAGCCTGCGACTGCGTGCCGCACTGGGCATGGCCAGCTTGCTCAGCGCGGCACTGGTGCCCGGCGCGGCGATGGCGGCGGGCGCGCTCACCGTGGCCTCCGACGCGTACTGCACGTTCGGCTCGTTCTGCCTGTACTCCGGGCCGAACTTCAACGGACAGAAGGTGGAGTACACCCGCGACGAGCTGTTCTGCCAGAACAGCCGGCCGGCGCTGGACGTGCGCACCGTGCTGCCCGGCGGGGCCCGCTCGCTGGTCAACAACACCCGGGTCAACGTCACCGGGCTCGGCGTCAAGATCTACAGCGCGGCGGACCACCTGGTGCTGACCTCGGTGGACCCCGGCCGCCAGGTACGCGACCTGACCGGCACCGTGGCACACCAGATGCAGTCCCTCTGCGCCTACCCGATACAAGGCACCGGCCCGGCCCCGTGAGTGATAAGTGCCGCTACCGCGAAGCGGCGCCGAAGGCTACAGCGTCACTTATCACTCACGAGAGCCGAGGCACCGCACGACACGCTTTCGCCGTGCGGTGCCTCGGCTCAGCCGGCTCAGTCGGCGAGCGCGGCCGTCATCAGTTCGTTCTGCTCCACCTCGTGCACCTTGCCGGAACCGGCGGCCGGCGCGGCCATCCGGCGCCGCGACACCCGCCGCAGCCCGCTGAACCGCTCCGGGTGGAACTCGGGTAGCGCGAGCCCGAAGAACGGCCAGGCGCCCTGGTTCGCCGGCTCCTCCTGCACCCACCGGATGTCCTTGGCGTTCGGGTAGCGCTCCAGCGCGGCGAGCAGCTTCTTCTTGGGCAGCGGGTAGAGCTGCTCGGTGCGCAGAATCGCGACGTCGTCGCGTTCGGCCTTGTCCCGCGCGGCGGCCAGCTCGTAGTACACCTTGCCGCTGCACAGCAACAGCCGGCGCACGTCCGGCAGCTGGCCCCGGTGCTCCGCGAACTTCGGGTCGTCCAGCACCGAGCGGAACGCGCCGTCGGTGAAGTCCTCCAGCGAGCTGACCACCCGCTTGTTGCGCAGCATCGACTTCGGGGTGAACACCACCAGCGGGCGCCGCACCCCGTCCATGGCGTGCCGGCGCAGCAGGTGGAAGTAGTTCGCCGGGGTGCTGGGCAGCGCCACCGTCATCGAGCCCTCGGCGCACAGCTGCAGGAAGCGCTCGATGCGCCCCGAGGTGTGGTCCGGGCCCTGACCCTCGTGGCCGTGCGGCAGCAGCAGCACCACGTCCGAGGTCTGACCCCACTTGGCCTCGCCGGAGGAGACGAACTCGTCGATGACCGACTGTGCACCGTTGACGAAGTCGCCGAACTGCGCCTCCCAGATCACCAGGGCGTCATGGTTGGCCACCGAGTAGCCGTACTCGAAGCCCACCGCCGCGAATTCGGACAGCGCCGAGTCGTAGGTCAGGAACCGGCCCTGACCTTCGGCGAGGTGGCGCAGCGGGAAGTACTCCGTGCCGGACTTGCGGTCGATCACCACCGCGTGCCGCTGCACGAACGTGCCGCGCCGGGTGTCCTGGCCGGACATCCGGATCAGCTTGCCGTCCATCGCCAGCGAGCCCAGCGCGAGCAGTTCCCCGAACGCCCAGTCGACCTTGCCCTCGCGGGACATGGTGTGCCGTTTCTCCAGCACCGGCTTGATCCGGGAGTGCAGCGAGAAACCCTCCGGCAGCTGCACGTGCACGTCGCCGATCCGGTGCACGACCTCCAGCGGGATCGCCGTCTCCAGCTTGGTCGGCAGAACCTGCTCCTCCTCGACAGAGGGGCTCGGGCTGATCTTGCCCTTCTCCAGCTCGCGTACCTCGTTGAACACGTGCTCAAGCTGGTTGGAGAAGTCCTTCAACGCGTGCTCGGCCTCGTCCATCGAGATGTCGCCCCTGCCGATCAGCGACTCGGTGTAGATCTTGCGGACGCTGCGCTTGGCGTCGATCACGTCGTACATCGCCGGCTGGGTCATCGAAGGGTCGTCGCCCTCGTTGTGGCCCCGGCGGCGGTAGCAGATCATGTCGATCACGACGTCGTTGTGCCAGCGCTGCCGGTACTCCACGGCCAGCTTGGCCACCCAGACGCACGCCTCCGGGTCGTCGCCGTTCACGTGGAACACCGGCGCGTCGATCATCTTCGCCACGTCGGTGCAATACTGGCTGGACCGGGAGTCGCGCGGCGCGGTGGTGAAACCGACCTGGTTGTTCACCACCACGTGCACGGTGCCGCCGGTGCGGTAGCCACGCAGCAGGGCCAGGTTCAGCGTCTCGGCGACCACGCCCTGGCCGGCGAACGCGGCGTCGCCGTGCATCACCACGGGCAGCACGGTGAAGCCCTCTGCGCCCTTGTCCAGGATGTCCTGCTTGGCGCGCACGATGCCCTCGAGCACCGGGTCGACCGCTTCCAGGTGCGACGGGTTGGACGCCAGCGACACGGTGGTCTCACCGTCGCCGAACATCCGGAAGTACTTGCCCTCGGCGCCGAGGTGGTACTTCACGTCGCCGGAGCCGTGCGCCTGGCCAGGGTCCAGGTTGCCCTCGAACTCGCGGAAAATCTGGCTAATCGGCTTGCCCACGATGTTGGCCAGCACGTTCAGCCGGCCGCGGTGCGGCATGCCGATGACGACCTCGTCCATCTCGTCCTCGGCCGCGGAGTCGAGCACCGCGTCCAGCAGCGGGATAACCGTCTCGCCGCCTTCGAGGGAGAACCGCTTCTGCCCGACGTACTTGGTCTGCAGGAACGTCTCGAACGCCTCGGCGGCGTTCAGCTTGGAAAGGATGTACTTCTGCTCGGCGACCTGCGGCTTCTGGTGCGGCACCTCGATGCGCTCCTGCAGCCAGGCGCGCTGCTCGGGGTCGGCGATGTGGGTGTACTCGGTGCCGATGGTGCGGCAGTAGGCGTCGCGCAGCACACCGAGCACGTCACGCAGCTTCATCCGGGACTTGCCGGCGAACCCGCCGACGGCGAACTCCCGGTCCAGGTCCCACAGGGTCAGGCCGTGGCTGAGCACGTCCAGGTCGGGGTGGCGGCGCTGCCGATAGTTGAGTGGGTCGGTGTCGGCCATCAGGTGGCCCCGGGTGCGGTAGGACTCGATCAGCTCCAGCACCCGCGCGGTCTTGTCGACCGCGCCCTCCGGAAAGTCCTGCACCCAGCGGACCGGCTCGTAGGGCACCCGCAGCGCGGCGAAGATGTTGTCGTAGAAGTTTTCCTCGCCGAGCAGCAGTTGGTGCACTCGGCGCAGGAAGTCACCGGACTCGGCGCCCTGGATGATTCGGTGGTCGTAGGTCGAGGTCAGCGTGATGATCTTGCTGATGCCCATATCGGCGAGCCGCTCGTCACTGGCGCCCTGGAACGAGGCGGGGTACTCCATCGCGCCGACGCCGACGATGGTGCCCTGGCCGGACATCAGCCGGGGCACGCTGTGGTTGGTGCCAAGGGTGCCCGGGTTGGTCAGGCTGATCGTGGTGCCGGCGAAGTCCTCGGCCTTCAGCGCGCCGGTTCGCGCCTTGCGGATCATGTCCTCGTAGGCGGCCCAGAACTGCGCGAAGTTCAGCGCCTCGCAGCCCTTGATGGACACCACCACCAGGGAGCGCTGGCCGTCCTTGCCCGCCATGTCGATGGCCAGCCCCAGGTTCACGTGCTGTGGGGTGACCACGGTCGGCTTGCCGTCCCGCTCGGCGAAGTGCCGGTTCATGTTGGGGAAGTCGGCGAGCGCCTTCACCACGGCGTACCCGATGAGGTGGGTGAAGGAGATCTTGCCGCCCCGGGTGCGCTTGAGCTGGTTGTTGATCACGATGCGGTTGTCCGCGAGCAGCTTCGCCGGCACCGCGCGCACGCTGGTGGCCGTCGGCATCGTCAGGGATGTCTGCATGTTCTTGACCACGGCGTTCGCCGCGCCGCGCAGCGGGGCGTAATCGCTCTCACCGCCGGCTGGGGCGGCCGGCTTCACCGCGTGCGAGGTACTGCCCGCCGCCGGCTTCCTGTCCTTGGACTCGGTGGTCGAGGGCTTCTTCTCGGCGGTCCCGGTGCTGGTGCGCGCGGTGGTGTCGGTACCGTTCGGCCCGGCGGCCCGGTTGCCCGAGGTTTCGGTGCCGCTGTGCTTCTCGGTGTCCCGAGGGGCGGCGGTGGCGGCCGTGCGCGCGGCGCCGGCGCCGTTCGACGATGCCGGCGCGGTGCCCGCCGCGGCTGCCTTCGGCGCCGACTGCCCAGCGCCATTGCCCGTCGCGCTGCCCGAGGACCTCCCCGTCGACGCGCTGCCGTTCCCGCCATCGGTGGACGGTTTGCTCGGCGCGTCGTCCCGGGTGGCCGGTTCGCCGGCGTCGGGCCGGTAGTCCGCGAAGAAGTCGTGCCACGCCGGATCCACCGAGGAGGGGTCGTCGAGAAATCGCTGGTACATCTCCTCGACGAGCCACTCGTTCGTACCGAACTGGGCAGTGGGGAACGGGGGGACCGACGAGGCGGACGAGCTGCTCGTGGACACGGTGGTAGATCGCCTCACTTGATGCTTGATTCCGACGTGCGCTGGCGGGCACCGACCAGGTTAGTCCCTCCGATTGCAGTTACGTAGCCGTGCCAGCGCACGTCTGCGGTGATGTCCGGTCACGCCAGGGGTCGGGGAATTGCCCCGGCGGCGGCGAGCCCCGGCCACGGAAGTTCTCCCGGCCCGGTCAGGCGCCGGGTGCCGAGCTACCGGCCGGTTCCTCGAGCTGTCCGAGATCCTCCAGAGCGCCGTCCCGCCAGAACGCCGCGTACCTGCCGCCCCGCGCGAGCAGCTGTTCGTGGCTGCCCTGCTCGACGATCTCCCCGTCGGCGAGTACCACGATGCGGTCCGCCCTGGCTGCGGTGGCCAACCGGTGCGCCACCAGCACGGTGGTGCGCCGCCGCGGCTCGAGGTTCGAACTGGCCCGGCCAGTGAGTCGGTCACCGGCCTCCAGGACGGCCGCTTCGGTGGCCGGGTCAAGTGCCGCGGTGGCCTCGTCGAGCAGCAGCAGGTCGGGGTCGACCAGCTCGGCGCGGGCCAGCGCGACCAGCTGCCGCTGGCCGGAGGACAGGCCCTGCCCGCGTTCGCCGACCGGCTGGCGGAAGCCGGACGGCAGGCCGGCGATCATGTCCAGTGCGCCGACCGCTCGGGCCGCCGCCTCGATCTCACCGGGTGCCGCGTCGGGCCGGCCGTAGGCGATGTTGCTGGCCACGTCGCCGGTGAACAGGTGGGCCTCCTGCGGCACGACGCCCAACCGCTGGCGGAACCCTTGCAGCGGGTAGTGCCGCAGGTCCACCCCGTCCACCAGGACCTGGCCGGCGGTGACGTCGTAGAACCGGCCGAGCAGCTTGACCACGGTGGACTTCCCCGCGCCGGTGGTGCCAACCAGCGCCACCGTCTCACCGGGTGAGATGTGCAGCGACACGTCGTGCAACGCCTCACTGGGCGCACCGCCGTAGCGGAAGCCCACGTGGCGCAGCTCGACCTCGCCGCGCAGCCGGTCCGGCGTCGGCACCAGGCCCTCGGGGGCCGGCACCACCGAGGTGGGGGTGCGCAGCAGCTCGCCGATACGGGTCAGCCCGACCCGGGCCTGCTGGTAGCCGTCGAAGACCTGGGACAGCTGCTGCACCGGGGTGAAGAACAGCTCCAGGTAGAGCAAAAACGCGGTGAGCACGCCCGGGGTCAGCTCGCCGCCGGTCACCCGGTAGGCGCCCACCGCGAGCACAGCGGCCTGCGCCAGCTCGGAGAGCATCTCGACGAACGGGAAGTAGGTGGCGATGTAGCGTTGCGCACGCAACCGGGACACCCGGTAGGCGGCGCTGCGGGCACCGAACGCCGCCGCGCTGTACTCCTCGCGGACGAATGCCTGCGACACCCGCAGCCCGGACACGTTCTCCTGCAGGTCCGCGTTGACCAGGCTGACCCGCTCCCTGGCCTCGGTATACGCGGCGGAGGCGCGGACCCGGAAGTACACCGTGGCCACGATCAGCGGCGGCAGCGCGGCCAGCGCCACCAGCGCGAGCTCGCCGTCGGTGAGCACCAGCGCCACCGCCACGCCGAGCAGCGTCAGCAGGCTGACCACCGCCTGGGCCAGCCCGGTCTGCAGGAACGTGGACAGCGCTTCAACGTCGGTGGTCATCCTGGTCATGATCCGGCCGGCCAGCTCGCGCTCGTAGTAGTCCAGCCCGAGCCGTTGCAGGTGCGCGAAGGTACGCACCCGCAACAGGTAGAGCACGCTCTCCCCGGCCCGCGCGGTGAGCACCGTCTGCGCGGCGGTGATCAACCAGTCGGCGGTGACCACTGCCAGCCCGATGCCGGTGGCCAGGGCGAGCACGCTGGGTGCGTGCGCCACGATGCCGCCATCGACCGCGAGCCGGGCCAGTGACGGATAGGCCACGCTGGTCAACGCGCTGCCGGCAACCAGCGCCATGGTGAGCAGCAGCAGCCCACGCACCGGGCGCAGCAGCCGGCGCAGCGTGAAGCCAGGGTCCGGTGTCGTCGGGTCCAGCTGGTTGCCCTTCGGGCCGAGCACGGGGGAGTCGGTGGGCTCGGGCAGCGCGGCCACCTCGGCCTGCAGCCGCGGGTCCAGGGTGGCCGCCGGCGCGGGATCCGGCGGGTCGGCCGGCCACAGCCCGGCCCGAGGGTGGCAGGGCGGAGCGTGCCGGTTGTGCTCGGCGGCCGGCAGCAGCGTGCCCCTGGCCGCCAGCTCCGCCTCGGTGCCCTGGTCGAGCACCCGGCCGCCGTCCAGCACCACGATGCGGTCTGCCAGCGCGAGGGTGGAACGGCGGTGCGCGATGAGGATCGTGGTGCGCGTGGCGGTGACGGTGCGCAGCGTGGCGTGGATGGCAGCCTCGGTGGTGGCGTCCACCGCCGAGGTGGCATCGTCGAGCAGCAGGATGCGCGGGTCGGACAGCAGCGCCCTGGCCAGTGCGATGCGTTGGCGCTGGCCGCCGGAAAGGGTCAGCCCGCGCTCGCCGACCAGCGTGTCGTAGCCGGCCGGCAGCGCGGTGACGAACTCCTCCACCTGGGCCGCCCTTGCCGCCGCCCGCACTTCCTCATCTGCCGCGTCCGGGCGGCCGTAGGCGATGTTGGCCCGGACGGTGTCGGAGAACAGGAACGCTTCCTCGAAGACCACGCCGAGCTCGCGGCGCAGCGTGGCCAGCCGCATCTGGGGCAGTGGCACGCCACCGATCCGGATCTCACCGGCCTGCGGGTCGTAGAAGCGGGGCAGCAGCATCGCCACCGTCGACTTGCCCGAACCGGCGGCACCGACCAGCGCGAGCGTCTCGCCCGGGCGCACGCACAGCGAGACGCCGTCCAGCACCGGCTCGTCGCGGGAATAGCCGAACCGGACGCCGTCCAGCTCCACCGACAGCGGCCCCGGCGGCGGCTCCACCGGGTCGACAGGGTCGGCGACCTCGGGCTGCGAGTCGATCAGCTCGTAGACCCGCTGCACTCCCGCCTTGGCCAGCTGGCCGGTGACCACCACGCTGCCGATCATCCGGGCCGGGCCGACCAGGTTGCTGACGTAGGTGGCGAAGGCGAGGAAGGTGCCGATGGTGATCTCGCCGCGCAGCGCGAGCAGGCCACCGAGGCCGAACACCATGACCAGCCCCAGCGACGGCAGCGCGGCCAGCGGCGGCGCCAGCCGCGCGGTCAGCCGGGCCGCGCGCAGCCGCTCGCCGAACAGCCGCAGCGCGCGCCGCCGCAGCTCGGTGACCTCACGCATCTCCTGCCCGAAGCCCTTGACCACCCGCACGCCGGTGACGGTCTCCTCGACCTGTTGGGCGATGTCGGCGGCCCGTTGCTGGGCCGACCAGGTGGCAGGGAACAGCCCCTGGCGGGTGCGCGTGGTGAGCAGCACCGAAACCGGCACCATGATCAGGGCGACGACGGTGAGCAGCGGGGACAACCACAACATCGCGGCGACCGAGGCCACCAGTAGCACCAGGTACCCGGTGACCAACGGGACCATCGACAGCAGCCCCTGCACCTGCTGCAGGTCGTTGATCGCCCGGGAGACCACCTGGCCGGTCCGCAGGCTGTCCTGCTTGGGGCCGTCCAGGCGCTGCACCGAGGCGAACACCGCGCGCCGCAGGTCGTGCTGGACGTCGAGTGCCAGCCGCCCGCCGAGGTAGCGGCGCAGGAATGCCGAGGCATACCGGATGACGGCCAGCAAGGCCAGCGCGGCGACCAGCAGCGGCAGGCCGGCCAGCACGCCGCGCACCGAGTTGTCCACCGCGACCCTGGTGAGCAGCGGGCTGACCGCCTCCAGACCGACACCGACACTGGAGGCCACCAACGACCCGATGGTGACACCCCGGTGCCGCCAACAGTCGCCGAACAACCGCCGAATCCAACCGGCGGCGCCCGGCTCGTCCCCTCGCATGCATGCCAGGCTATGTCAGAGCCCCGACAGCATTCCGCCGCGGCAATTCGACCGCCCGTCTACGGTTGGACATCTCCGGCCTTCCCACGCTGCGATCGCGCGCGCCGACCCCTACCGTCGGGCGGATGTTGGCAATCACCGAGAGCGCAGCAGAAGCCATCAACGCCCTCGTGTCGCTGAACGAGATGCCGGAGGGCTCGGGAGCGCGGATCGCGACGGATGGGCAGGGTGAGGGGCTTGAGCTCGCCCTGGTGCCGAGCCCGGCACAGGACGACACCGTCGTGCAGGGCAGCGGGGCGACCGTCTACCTGGAGAACACCGCCGCGCAGGTACTCGGCGACAAGATGCTCGATGTGGAGCGGGTCGAGGAGAACGGCGAGGAGCAGATGCGGTTCGCCATCGTGCCGCACCAGCAGCAGGGCTGACCTGTACCAGACGAGACACCACCCGGACAGTGCGGACCTGATCCGCGGAGAGGCCGTGGCCCCGCCGGAACCGGTGGGGCCACGGTGGTACCCAGCCCCGCGTGTCCTCTGGTCATCGGGAAGCACGTGTTCGCCCGACCGCGTGGGTCAGAACGGTGGCGGGTCCGGATCATCGGCCTGGAGCGTGGTCGGCGTTGCTGGTGGTGACTCAGTCGGCGTCGGTGGTGGACACTGCGGGACCAGTGGTACTGGTGGGTTGAGTGGTTCCGCTTGGGTGTGGTAGACGCGGCCCAGGGGGCTGATCCATTCGAAGACGCCTGGTCGGATTTGGCGCAGTTTCCAGATGCCGGCGGTTTTGTAGAGGTGGTGGCGCGGGCAGAGCGGCGCGGTGTTGGCCTGGGTGGTTGGCCCACCGTCGGTGCGGTCCTGGTTGTGGTCGATCTGGCAGTTGACGGCGGAGCGCCGGCAACCGGGCCAGACACAAGTTCGGTCGCGGATGCACAGGAACCGGGCCAGCCCGGTATTCGGGAACCGGTCACAAGGTCGGGCATCAAGCTGTGCGAGGAGCCGCTGCCGGTCGGCGTACTGGGCGGCGACGTCGGCCAGCACCGGCGCCCACCTTGAGTACGCGGCCGGGAGCACTCCCGAACCGCCACCGGTCAAAGCGGCCAGCAGCTCAGCGGAAACGTGCAGCTCGACGACACCGCCTCGACATCGCCCGGGGGGCTCACCCGCCGGTAGGAGTGGTCGTCGGCGGGTGAGCCCGCCGAACACGACACGACCCTCGGCGTTGGTGACCGCGAACCGCCACTCGGCGCCCCGGTGTTGTTTGGCCACCGACCGCCGTGCCGTCTCGGAGAGTACGTAGTCGAACCCGGCGAGCTGCCCGCAGCGCTCATCCAACCCCAGCAGAGTGGCCAACCCGACCCGGATTTCCACCCCGGTCACCGGCTCACCACCGCTATCCGCGCCGCCCTCGGCAGCCCCACCGGCGGCGGAATCAGGATTTTCACGGTCTTGGTTGTCGCTGCTCCGGTTCGTGCGATAGTCGGCGAACACCCACACTTTGGCCTGGTCCAGCCAGCCGGCGAGCATCGCCTCGAACACCCGGGGCATGTGGGTGATGACTTGCTCGGCGAAGTCGAGTTCCTGGCGGGCGGCGCGTTCGCTGCAGGTGTACAGCGCGGCGACCTCCCCTTCGGCCCACCGGCTGGGCTGGGACAACCGCCGAGGGCCTCCGGAGGCGGGGCCGGCGCATCGCCCCAGTTCGCGTGACTCTGCCAACACCAATGCTTGGTGGTGAGTCATCTGCCGCCGGCGAGCCAACGCCACAACGGGTCGGTGGTAGATGCTGACCCTGGCGGTGTCGATCCCGGCGAGGGCAGCGGTGAGTTCCGGACCGGCTGGCATGTCCGCCAGGCCCGAGGGAAGCTCACCGGTGTTCGCCATGATTCGATTATATGTTCGAGTACCGACAATTCTGCTGGTCGGCGATCAACGGCACTCACGCCGAGGTAACCGGTCGACCAGCACGAGGGATCGCTACCGGCCGGGGCCGAAGACCGCCGCGGTCTCGGCGACCCGGGCGTCCGTGCGCAGCTGTTCCAGTGAGATGGGCAGCGGCAGCCGCCAGTTGGGGTACTCGTCCACGGTGCCGGGCAGGTTGGGCTGGCGTGGCTCGGCCAGCACGTCGTACGGGGACACCAGCCGCAGCCGGCACGGGGTGCTGGCCAGCAGCCGGTGCATCGCCAGGATGATCGCGCGCTCGTCCGGCTCCGGTTCGCCCTCCGGCGCCAGCAGGTGCTCGGCCCGCAACAACGCCATCCAGTCGGCCCGGTCCCGCGCGGCCGCTTCCTGCTCGGCCGCTACGTCGTCGAGCAGCCCGAGCTCCGCGCGGACCCGCACGTGCTCGCCGCGCAGCCAGCCGGCCGCGGTGGGCAGGTCGTGGGTGGAAAGGCTGGCGGCGGACCGCTCCGGCCAGCTCGCCGGCGGCAACAACGGCTGGCCGGGGGCTGACTCGTCGCGGGCGAACCAGGACACCGCGCAGCCCAGCATCTCCTGCTCGGCCAGCGCCTCGGTCACCGCCGGCTCCACCGTGCCGAGATCCTCACCGACCACCACCGCGCCGGCCCGGTGTGCCTCCAGGGCAAGTACCGCCAGCATCGCGTCGGCGTCGTAGTGCACGTAGGTGCCTCGGTCCGGCGAGTCGCCCGGTGGCACCCACCACAACCGCCACAGCCCGGCGACGTGGTCGATGCGCAGCCCGTCCGCGTGCGCCAGCACCGCGCGCAGCATGTCCCGGAACGCGGCGTACCCGGTGTCCGCCAGCCGATCCGGTCGCCACGGCGGTAGCCCCCAGTTCTGCCCGCGCGGGGTGAAGTCGTCCGGTGGGGCGCCAACGGTCACCCCGCTGGCCAGCACATCGGCCAGCGCCCAGGCGTCCGCGCCGTCGGGGTCGACGCCCACCGCGAGGTCGTGCAGCACCCCCAGCGCCATCCCGGACCGCCGGGCGGCGTCGCGCACCGCGGCCAGCTGCTCGGTGCAGCGCTGCTGCACCCAGGCGTGGAACGCGACCCTTGGCGCCAGCTCGTCCCGCGCGGCCGCGACGGCGGGGGAGCCAGGGTCGCGCAGCACCTGCGGCCACTGCGTCCAGCGCCCGCCGTGCCGCTCGGCCAGCGCGCAGTAGGTGGCGAAGTCGAGGAGGCCCGGGGTGGGATCGACCGGCCCGGGGCGGCCGGCGTGGCGCCACAGCAGTTCCAGCGCGGACCGTTTCGCCGCCCAGGTCAGGTCGTGGTCGATCCGGGCGGCACCTGCCGCCACCCGCAGCGCGTCCACCTCGGCACGGGTGGCGGAGTCGGCGCCCCGGTAGTCGGCCAGGTCCTCGATGCGCAGCGCCAGCGGGTTGGCGAAGCGGCGGCTGGACGGCGTGTACGGGGAGGGCTGCACCGGGTGGGTGGGGCCTGGCGCGTGCAGCGGGTTGAGCAGCACCGCGCCCGCGCCGTGCTCGCGGGCCGTCCACTCGACGAGCTCACGCAGGTCGCCGAGGTCGCCGATGCCCCAGGAACGCGCCGAGTGCAGCGCGTAGAGCTGCAGCATCCAGCCCCAGGTGCGCGGCGGCGAAGGGAGCTTCGGCGGCGCGACCACGACCGCGCTCTGTACCTCACCCCGCCCGGCCACGCTGGTCAACCGGTACCAGCCGGGTTCGAGGTCGGCGGGCAGCTCGTCGCGCAGCGTGCGGCTACCGGCCGGCGTGGCATCGTCGCGCGGCTCCAGCAGCCGGGCACCGGGCGCCGCGCGGGGCCCCGCTCCGGTGCGCAGCGCAATGGTGGGCGGCGGTGTGCCGGCCCGCTCACGCTCGGCGACGGCGGCCAGCTCGCGGCGCAGGGACGCCGTCTTCGCGGCGTCCACCTCGAGCAGGCCCAGCACCCGCACCACGACGTCGGGGTCGACCTGGACCAGCTCGCGGCGACCGTCCCGGTAGTGGGTGGCAACCCCGTGCGCGGCGGCCAGTTGCCGCAGGTTCTCGGGCATCGGCATGCGAAGGTCCTATCTCTCCAGCGAGGGTGGTTCGGCAACATCGCTGGGCCGCCGGAAGGCTGTCATCGTCGGAGTACGGGCAACCTTCTCAAGTGATGTCCCTGCTCTGCGCCACCGCGGCACCGGCGAGCAGTAGCACCAGGCTGTAGCCGAGGAAGATGAACAGCGCCAGGCCCCACGGCAGGGTGTTCTGCAGCAGCAGACCCAGGCCGCCCGAGCTGGCCACGTCGGTCACCGCGGCGGTCGCGGCACCGGCTGGCAGGTACTCGTCTATCCGGCCGATGCCGCTCGTGCTTGCCAGGTAGCCGATGATCCGCTCGCCGAGCAGGATGTAGAGCAGCACCACCAACACGGCGGCGAGCTGGTTGCCGAACAGCATGCCGACCCCCACCCCGAGCGTCGCCCACAGCACATACACCAGCACGGCGACCAGTGCCACCTCGACCGAGCTGACCAGTTCGCCACCGGTGAAGTCGCCGCCGGCGATCGCCACACAGCTCAGGTCCAGCACGGCGCAGACCACCGCGTAGCCGACCGCGAACCCCGCGCAGACGACAACCTTCGCGGCCAGCAACTGCAGGCGCCCCGCCGAGGTCAGGTAGCTGGTGGTGGCGGTGCGGTGCCGGAACTCCGAGGTGGCGCACACCACGCCGAGCAGGGTCACGAAGATCGCGCCGAACGAGCTGAGCGTGGAGGCCTCGCTCAGTGAGGGGGACAGCCCCAGCCCGCTCGCGGCCGGGGCCAGCCAGCCCGCAAGCGCACTGATCACCGCCGGTGGGATCAGCAGCGCCCACCACACCGAGGTGGACAGCATCTTGCGCAGCTCCGCGACCAGCAGGCCGCGCAGCACCGGTGGGGACCATGCCCCGATGCCGGCAGGTGCGTCGGAGGAACTCATCGCGCGCCTCCTTCCGGTCGGGACTGTTTGCTCGGCCGGTCGGGCGACCCGGACTCGACGGCCGGGGGCTTCGCCGGCGCGTCGGCCGCTGCCGGCTGGGCACCCGGGTCGGCGGGTGGCGGCAGGCCGGCGGGGGGCGCGTGCTTCAGGCCGGAGGACGCGCCGTAGCCGTTGCTCGGCTGGTACTGCCCATTGGTGAGCTCGAAGAACCGGCGTTCCAGGTCGGTGCGCTGCTCGGCGATCCCGTAGATCGCCACCCCGGCCGCGAGTGCGATCTCGCCCACCGCGGTGCTGGTGGTACCGCCGATGGCCAGACCGCCCTGGGGTACCGCCCGCACGTCGGTGATGCCCCGCTCGGCCAGCGCGGTGGCCAGTTTCACCTGGTCGGCGCACTGCACCAGGAGTGGCGCGTGCACACCGCCGCCGAGCTGTTCCAGGCTGCCCTCGAACACCCGGGTGCCCTGGCTGATGATCACCACATGGTCCACGGTCTGCTCGACCTCGGCCAGCTGGTGGCTGGACACCAGCACGGTGCGCCCGGAGGAGGCGAACGAGCGCAGGAAGGCGCGCAGCCAGGCCAGCCCCTCGGGGTCCAGACCGGAGCCTGGCTCATCGAGCACCAGCACCCTCGGATCCCCGAGCAGCGCGGTGGCCAGCGCGAGCCGTTGGCGCATGCCCAGCGAGAAGCCGCCGACCCCCCGGGTCGCCGCGTCGGTCAGCCCTACCAGTGCGAGCACCTCGTCGGCCCGCTGGTCCGGCACCCCGATCGCGGCGGTGTACACCCGCAGGTGGGCCCGTGCGGTGCGGGACCGGTGGAAGCCCTGGGTGTCGAGCACGGCGCCGACCACGGTGGCCGGGGATACCAGTTGGTCGTAGCGGACCCCGTTGATGGTGGCCTCGCCCTCGGTCGGCACCACCAGACCGAGCGCGATGCGCAGCGTGGTGGTCTTGCCGGCGCCGTTCGGACCGAGGAAGCCGGTCACCTTGCCCGGCTCGACGGTGAAGCTCAGGTCCCGCACCGCCTCGACGGTGCCGAAGCGCTTGCGCAGGTTGCGCACCACGATGCGGCCGGCACCCTCGCCGGAGTGGTCGGTAGTGCTGCCGACGTCCATCAATCCCATCCCTGCCGGGGCGACCGCTCAGTGTGGCGCGGCGGTCGCGGTGGCAAATATGTCGCGGGCAAAGTCACCGAGCTCGGTCAGTACCTCCTCGGCCCGCTCGACGGTACCGGTCAGCCAGCAGAAACCGTGCACCATCGTCTCGTCGTGGCGTTCCCGCACGAACACGCCGGCCTGCGCGAGCGCCCGCGCGTAGGCCCTGCCCTCGTCGCGCAGCGGGTCGTGGCCGGCGGTGACCACCATGGTAGGTGGCAGGTTCGCCAGGTCGGCGGCGCGCAGCGGGGACAGCCGGGGGTCGGCAGGGTCCGGTTCCGGGTCGGACCCGAGGTAGTGCTCGGCGAACCAGTCCAGGTCCCTGGTGCTCAGCAGGTAGCCCTCGGAATGCTCGGCGCGGGACGGCCACTCGCCGGCGAAGTCCACCGGCGGGTACATCAGCAGCTGCACCGCGAGTACCGGCCCACGCTGGCCTCTGGCCCGCTGGGCCACCACGGCGGCCAGGTTGGCACCGACGTTGTCCCCGGCGACGCCGATGCGTGTCGGGTCCCCGCCGAGCGAGGCGGCATGCTCGATGAGCCAGTCGGTGGCCGCGTGGCAGTCCAGCACGGCGGCCGGGAACGGGGCTTCCGGTGCCTTGCGGTACTCCACCGAGGCGACGAGCGCGCCTGAGGCGTTCGCCAGTGCGCGGCACGGGCGGTCCGCCAGCTCCAGGTTGCCCAGTACGAACCCGCCGCCGTGGAAGTACACGATCATCGGTAGCCGCCGCGCGGCGCCGCTACCGGCCGGGCGGTAGACGCGGGTCGGCAGCGGGCCGGCCGGTCCCGGCACCGGGATGTCCTGGAACCCCGCGATCGGCTGCGGCTCGCCCTGGAAGTCGGTCAGCGCCAGTATCGCCGCGCGGGCCTGCGCCACCGTCATGTCCGCGAAGCCGACAAGACCCCGGGCCCGCAGCAGCTCGAGAACACGGTGGAGCTGCGGATCGAGAGCCATGGTTGGTCTCCAACCTCGACTGCTCCGGCCACGGGTTGTGCGGTGGCGTTCGAGGGGTGGGCGGGGTTCTGGCACCCAACACGCCCGGGGGCCTCCTGGTCAACCGAACATCACTCGACCGGGACCGCCGGGGGTGAAAGAGCATCCGGCCGAGCGATAGTCCAGCTGGTCAGGGTGGTAGGCGAGGGGGTCGCCGGCAATGTTGACCAGATTTGTGGTGAAATAGGCGCATGCGCGCAGCCGACCTGCTCGACCCGTTCTGGGTCGGTCGGCGCGCGGACCACTTCGACGAGTGCTGTTGCCAGGGCTGACGCTTCCTCCTCTGCCCGCTTGCGACACCTCTGGAGCTTCGAAGTGACTTCTCGGTCTGCCAGGGCCGCTGGTCCGGCCCCGCTCACCCTGCCCGACCTGCGCCGGCTCACCCGGCGCATCGCCGAGGAGGTGCGCGGCGGTGTGCACGAGGTGTGTGTCGATGAACAGCGGCGCTGGTACCAGCTGCTGCAGACCGACGGCTACGTCGACGTCTGGCTGATCAGTTGGGCCAGGCAGCAGGCCGCCGAGCTGCACGATCACGGCGGCTCGCTCGGCGCGTTGACCGTGGTGCGCGGTGCGCTCACCGAGCACCGCTGGGTGCCCGCGCGAGCCACCTTGGGCACCCGTTCGCTGTGCGCCGGCGCCAGCGTCGGCTTCCCGCTCGGCCACGTGCACGACGTGACCAACACCGCGGCGGAACCTGCGGTCAGCGTGCACGCCTACTCGCCGCCGCTCACCGCGATGTCGTACTACCGGGTGGAGCCGCGCGGTCTGCTGCGGCGCACCCGCAGCGAGCTGACCCGGCAACCGGAGAAGGTTGCCACGTGACGCACGTGACGATCGACCAGATGCTGGCCGCCGCGCGGGCGCGACTGCGCCGACTGGGCCCGGTGCAGGCGGCCGAGGCGGTGTCACGCGGCGCGCTGCTGGTGGACATCCGGCCGGAGTGGCAACGCAGGGCGGAGGGCGGCATCCCGGACGCGCTGGTGATCGAGCGCAACCACCTGGAGTGGCGCCTGGACCCGACCTCGGACGCGCGCATCGAGGAGGCGACCGACCACGATGTCGCGGTGGTGGTCGTCTGCTCCGAGGGGTACACCTCCAGCCTGGCCGCCGCCTCGCTGCAGGAGCTGGGGTTGCACCGGGCCACCGACCTGGTCGGTGGCTTTCACGCCTGGCGGGCGGCCGGGCTGCCCACCAGCTGACGGATCTGCTCCGGGCCCCGCCGCCCGCGCATTGCGCACGGCCCAGCCGCCGGTCAGGATCAGCTCTCGCGAGGATGCCGATCTCCGGGGAGCACCGATGTCCGCCAGCAATATCCACGAACTCCTGGTGCGCCACGCGAGCGAGCGGCCGGACCGGGAGGCGCTGCGCTACGGCGAACAGACCCTGAGCTGGGCGGGGCTGGCCGACCGGGTGGCTCGCTGCGCGGCCGCGCAGCGGGAGGCCGGCCTTGCGCCGGGGGCCCGTGTCGCGGTGCTCGACTTCAACCACCCGTCCTGCCTGGAGATCACCCTGGCCTGTGCCCGGGTCGGCACCGCCAACGTGGTGGTGAACTTCCGGCTGGCGCCCTCGGAGATCGAGTACGTGCTCAACGACTCGGAGGCGGAGATCCTCTTCGTCGGCCCGGAGTTCCTGCCGACCGTGCACGAGCTGCGCGACAAGCTGCCGCACGTCCGCCGGGTGGTGCGGGTGGGTGGCGAGACGGACGAGTACGAGGCCTGGCTGGACGTCACGCCGGACGAGGAGGTCCACCCTGCCCAGCCGACGGACTGCTTCCTGCAGCTCTACACGTCCGGCACCACCGGGTTCCCGAAGGGCGTGATGCTCACCCACCACGGGATGCTCGCGCATTCCTCGGCGGTGGCGCAGGAGGTCGAGGCGGGCCCGGACGCCTCGTTCCTGGTGGCGATGCCGCTGTTCCACGTCGGCGGGTCCAGCTACGCGATGGCGGCGCTCTACGCCGGGGGCCGGATGGTGATGACGCGGACCCCGGACCCGGAGCTGCTCATCCGGCTGCTGCAGGAGGAGTCGATCACGCACACCTTCTTCGTGCCGGCACTGCTGGCCGGGTTGGTCACGGTGCCGGGTGCCGCGGAGCGGGACTTCTCCGCGCTGCGGGTGCTCTGCTACGGCGCCTCGCCGATGCCGCTGCCGGTGTTGCGCGCCAGCATGGACGTGTTCCCGAACGTGTTCATGCAGGTTTACGGCATGACCGAGGCGTGCGGTGTGGTGAGCGTGCTCGGGCCGGCGGACCACGCCGACCCGGACCACACCGACCGGCTGATCTCGGCGGGCAAGCCGATAGCCGGCGTGCGGATGGAGATCCGGTCGCCGGACAAGGGTGAGCCGGTGCCCGACGGCGAGGCGGGCGAGGTCTGGGTGCACACCGAGCAGCTGATGTCCGGCTACTGGAACCGGCCGGACGCGACCGGGGAGGTGCTCACCCAGGACGGCTGGTACCGCTCGGGGGACGGCGGACACTTCGACTCCGACGGCTACCTCTACGTCACCGACCGGATCAAAGACATGATCATTTCCGGTGGGGAGAACATCTACCCGGCCGAGATCGAACGAGTACTGGCCGAGCATCCCGCGGTGGCGGACCTCACCGTGGTCGGGGTGCCCGACGACAAGTGGGGCGAAGTGCCCAAGGCGGTGGTCGTCGCGGCGTCGGGCCACACCGTCGACGAGCGGGAGCTACTGGACTACTGCCGCGACCACCTGGCGTCCTACAAGTGCCCGAAGTCCGTCGACGTGGTTGGCGAGCTGCCCCGCAACCCCACCGGCAAGATCCTGAAGAAGGACGTCCGCGCCCGTTACTGGAAGGATCGCGACCGCGACACCGTCTGACCTGGTCAGTGACCTCCGGAGCTGCCGGATCAGCCGGCGGTCCGCGTCGCGTTGAGGTCGGCCAGCAACGCCATTACCCGCTGGCTGATCTCGTCGCGGATCGGTCTGGTCTCATCGAGGGTTCGGCTTGACGGGTCCGGCAGTTCCCAGTCGAGGTATCGCTTGCCGGGGAAGACCGGGCAGGCGTCGCCGCAGCCCATGGTGATGACCACGTCGGCCGCCTGGACCGCGTCCGTGGTGAGTCTTCTCGGGGCGAGGGCCTGGCCGGAGGTGACGCCGAAGGTGGCCACCGCGACCGCGATGGCCAGCTCGAAGTTGTTGCCCGCCGCGGTGAACGCCAGCGTGGTGGTCCGGGCGTAGTCCAGCCCCGACCAGCCGACCGAGGGCGTAGGAGAGCAGCCACATCACCGCGAAGTAGGCCAGCAGCGGCACCGCGA
The DNA here is from genome assembly GCA_036500625.1 of Pseudonocardia sp. Classification (GTDB taxonomy): domain Bacteria; phylum Actinomycetota; class Actinomycetes; order Mycobacteriales; family Pseudonocardiaceae; genus Pseudonocardia. The sequence continues at coordinate 23,686 of DASYBQ010000231.1, forward strand.
TCCGGGCGCCGTCCCACGGCCGGCTCGCGATGGCCGCGCCCTGCAGCGCGAACAGGATCACGATGGTGAACAGCGGCCCGTAGAGCGCGAACGGCCCGAGGTGAGGCAGGAACCGGTACTCGTACCAGTACCGGCCCCTTGCGTACTCGCCGAGCCGGCGGGTGAGGTAGCCGGCGACCAGCGGGATACCGAGGAAGACCAGCACGGAGCGGGCGATCTGCCAGGTCGAAACGGCAAGGTCGGCGCTGGGCAGGCCCAACCAGCTGGGCAGTACTCGCAGCTAGAACCAGCCGAGGCCGGCGAACGCGATCACCTGGGACACCGAGTCGCTGTTCGGCGTGGAGCCCGCAAGCTCCGCCCGGGTTACGCCAACTTCGCCATTGCCGAGCCGCCGCTCAAGCTCGTGCTGATCGAAGGCTCGCCCAACCAGCACACCGCGCTGGACCACCTTGGTGTCGAGGTCGAGACCACGGGCGAGGTCAGCACCGCCGCCGACCGGCTGGCCGAACTCGGGCTGTTCGCCCAGGTCGAGAACGACACCACGTGCTGCTATGCGGTCCAGGACAAGGTGTGGGTCCACGGTCCGGGCGCCGAGCCATGGGAGGTCTATGCCGTGGAGGCGGACGCCCCGAGGCAACCAGCATCCACCCGGTGGGCGTCTCGCCCGACGGCGAATGTCACTGCGGCGGCCCGGCGGGTGCGAATGCGGATTTCGTCTGAGCCGCAAATGCGCGGCTATGCCGGCGCCCCGGTGGGTGGCTGGCCGGCCGGTTGCGAGTCGGCCTGTCCGGTGGATGGAGCTTTCAGCGTCAGGGCGAGAAGCGCCGCCAACACCGACAGCACCGCGATCAGTAGGAACACGTTGCTGTAGGACGAAGCCATCGCGCTGAGATGAGTCCGCTCGTACAACGGGAACGTACCGGAGACGCCCTGGTCGGCCATCTGCCGCAGCTCGGCGGGCGACTGCGGGTTGTTGGGCGGCAGGAGGCTGCCTCGGTCGGACATCGTCTGCTCTCGCAGCGAGTTGGCGAGCGCGGTCAACATCGGCAGACCCAGAGCGACGCCGACCCGCTGCATAAGGTTGGTTGCGGTACTGCCGTCGCCGTCGTTCTCTTCGGGCAGTACCGCAAGTCCGGCGGTCATGACCGGCATGATCGCGAGTCCGGTGCCGATTCCGGTGAGCCAGGTCCAGATGACGACATTGCGTTGTGTCAGGTCCGCGGTGATACCACTGAGCAGATAGGCGGCGAACGCCGCGATGAGCAGGCCCGCGGTGGCCGGCACCCGGGGACCGATCCGGTCGAAGAGCTGGCCGGCTATTGGCATGAGAGCACCCATCGCGACGGCTTCGGGCAGCAGCACCAGCCCGGTGTGCAAGGGAGTGAGGTGCTGGCCGGTCTGCAGGAACTGCGGCAGGTAGTACACGACCGCGAAGAACCCCAGATAGAGCACGAAGATGAGGACCAAAGAGATGGTGAGCTGCCATTTCCTGAAGATGCGCACGTCGATCAGCGGCCGCTCGGTCGTCAGCTCGATCACCACGAAAAGCGCCAGGAGGCTGGCCGATGCGGCGATCAGCATCAACACCCGGTAACCGCCCCAACCCCAGTCCTGGCCCTTCGACAGCGCGAGCAGCAGGGCGAACAACCCGGACGCGATCGTGACGAACCCCCACACGTCCAGCCTGCCCACCGGCATCGGCGGGAACTTACGGAGCAGGAAGAACGCAAGTGCCGCGCCGGCGAGACCGATGGGCACGTTGATGAAGAAGATCAGTCGCCAGTTCTGGTACTCGACCAGGTAACCGCCCAGCGTCGGCCCAACGGCCGGGGCGAACACCACACCGAGACCATAGATGCCCATTGCGGTGCCGATCTTCTCCTTGGGCACGATCCGATAGACCATGGTCAGCGTGATCACGGGCAGCAGGCCGCCGGGCACCGCCTGCACGACGCGGAACAGCACCAGACTCGGCAGGCTCCAGGCGAAACCGCACAGCGCCGAGCCCACCGAGAATCCCAGCAGGGAGAGCAGGTATGCCCTGTTGAGCCCAACCCGGTCACCCAGCCAGCCACTGAGCGGCACGATCACGCCCAGCATCAGGCTGTAGGCGGTCACGATCCACTGGATGTCTTCTGTGGCGGCTCCGAAGTCCTTCTGAATCGCGGGCACCGCAACGTTGACGATACTGACGTCCAGCACCGACATGAACATTCCGATAATCAAGATGCCCAGCGCCAGCGGCCAGTTCTCGCTCCGGCGTTCGGCGGCCTGAGTTTCGGCCGGTGCGGGTTGTGTGGCCAACTCGCTCATCGCCGTGTCCCGCTCACGCTCGCCGACCGCGCCACGTTCGGACGGTACCGCTGGGAACGGAGTTCGGCAGCGCACGAAAGCGTTACGTATGGGGCGAGCACCGGTTGGGGAATGTGCCGGCCGCTGTGCGCGGAATGCTCAGCGGTCCTCGGGGCTGTTCCAGCTCTGCTGCCGGAGCCAGTCCTGGTCCTGCGGGGCCAGCCGCGCGATCAGGCACTCCACGCAGTAGCAGCCGGCGTGGTGCGTGCCCAGTACGTCGTCCTCGGCGGTCGTCCTGCCGGGGTTGTGCCGGTGCCACTGCGCTCTGTGGCGCCTTTCCCGCAGACAGGTCGGGCATTCGTCGCCGCCGGTCAGATCGGGGAGATGCTCCCGCCGGTGCTTGCGCCGCGACCGGACACACCACGCCACCCAACCCAGGTAGGCGAGCAGCGGGATCGGCCAGAGATAGCCGACGGCGGTTACCAGCACCGCTTCAGCGTCAAGGACGCCGACGGCGGTGTCAACGCCAAACAGCCAGCTGCCGGCGCAATGTCACGTGTCGGAGCGCGGGGAGATGCTCTGTTCCACCGCGGTGTCCACCAGCTCCTGCATCGCGGCGCACAGGCTGGCCTCCAGAAGCCGGGGCTCGTCCGCGCTGGAGCCGCTGAACATGTCGGAGAAGATCCGGCCGACCAAATCCATCGTGGAGCGAGAACGCCACATCGTCCAGCCGACATACAGGTCCGGGCCGATCCGCTGCACGATGAGCACGGCCCATTCCCGGTCGGTGCCCACCCGGAGCGTCGGGCTCCCCTCGATCTCGTCCGTGGTCAGTTCGAAGGGTGGGCAGCGCTTGCCGACGGTCCCGCGCGCCACGTCGTACACCGAGTCGAGCCGCTGCGCCGCGTCCTCGAGCAGCACCCCGTTCTCGGCGATGAACTCACGTATCGAGATGAACAGCGAGAGCATCCATGCAATGCCGAAGACGATCATTCCGCCCAGACCGACCAGCGACAGCGCGGAGTCGATCTCCGGGCCGAGGTCCAGGGTGCGGACGCCGACCGAGGAGAGGGCGGACAGGGTGCTGAACGTCAGGCCGACGGCCCAGAACGCGGCGAAGACCAGAATCAGGAAGAGGAAGACCCCCGAACGCACCATGTGCGGGCGCAGCGACCTCGCGCCCGCGAAGTCGGCGACCTCCGTCGAGCTGATCGTGGCGAGCCTGGAGTACCGGCCGGACGTCCCCCGCGTTGGCCTGCTGGTGTCCGACACCGTCATCCCCTTCGGGTAGTTGCGCTCGCCGCGCTGTTCGGCTGGGCCGAGGTGGCGCGCGGCCCCGCGCGGCCCAGGCCGGTGCACCGCGATCGGGCCAACATTAGGCCAACCGCGCGGTAGCGGCAGACCGGGACCGTGGCCCGATCGGACCGCTCAGCCCGCCGCGCTCCGACCACCGGGGTTGCGATACAAGCCAAGATCAAGGAGCGGATCTCCCGGCGATGCGAGTGGCCACGGTGGCTCAGCGGCGGGCGCGCTCGGCGAGCAGGACGGCGAGCGGGATGCCGGCGTCCTCGGTCACCCCGGACACGGCGGTCAACGTAGGGTGCCCGGCGGCGAGCAGACTGATGTCGGTGTCCAGCTCGCCCTCGGTGTTCGGGGCCAGGATGTGCACACCGAGGTAGCCGCCGTCCAGGCCGTCCACCCGGGTGCGCATCTTGCCCAGCTCGGCCAGCGGGGCGGCGGTCAGCTCGCCGAGCTCCTCCGGTGCCACGTCGGGCACGTTGAGCGAGAAGACGGTGCCCGGCGGGGTCTCGGTGAGCACGGCGAGCACCTCGGGGACCAGCGACACGGCGAGGTCCCAGTTCGGTTCGGTGCCGGGCGGGAGACCGTCGGAGTCCAGCGAGACGGCGAGGGCGCGCGCGCCGAACCGGCCGGCGGTGAGTGCGGCGCCCACGGTGCCCGAGTGCAGCACCGCCCGGCCGAGGTTCGGCCCCTCGTTGATCCCGGAGAGCACCAGCGAGGGTGGCTCGCTGAACCAGCCGTTCAACGCCGCGTAGGTGATGAAAGCCGGCTGCGCGGCCACCGCGTACGCCTCGACCCCGTCCAGGCCGGGCAGCTGCTCGCGGCGCACCGGGACCCGTTGCTCGGCGTCCATGGTGGCGATCATCGAGGCACCCGAGCCGCTGGCCTGTTCGACCGGTGCGGCCACCACCACCCGAATCCCGCTGCCGAGCGCGGCGGCGGCCAGCGCGTGCAGCCCAGGGGCCGCGATCCCGTCGTCGTTGGTCACCAGAGCCCAGCTCACGGCGTGGACGTTACGTGGTGCGCACCGACTTCGGCGTGGCCGACCTGGCGGCGCCCGGTTACGGTCTGTCCATGACGAGGGTTCGGCCATCGGCGGCGAGCGCGGTACGTGAAGGTGACGAGCTGGACTGGGCCAGGGTGCGGCGCTGGCTGGGCGAGGCGGTGCCGGAGCTGTCCGGGCCGTTGAGCGTGCTGCAGTTCCCGCACGGGCGGGCCAACCTGACCTACCTGTTGGAGGCCGGCGGCACCAGGGTGGTGCTGCGGCGTCCGCCGTTCGGCGACCTCGCGCCGGGCGCCCACGACATGCGCCGCGAGCACCGGGTGCTGTCGCGGTTGTGGCGCAGCTACGACCGGGCGCCTCGGGCCTACGCCTACACCGACGACCCTTCGGTGGCCGGCGCGGAGTGCTTCGTGATGGAGTACCGCGACGGTGAGGTGATCCGCGACGAGCTGCCCAGCTCGATGCGAGGCTACGACGACCTCGGGCGCCGGCTGATGTTCGCGTTGACCGACGCGATGGCCGACCTGCACCTGGTCGACCCGGCCGAGTGCGACCTGGAGGATCTCGGCAAGCCGGCGGGCTTCCTGTCCCGGCAGGTGTCCGGCTGGGCCCGCCGCTGGGAGCTGGCCGCCCCCGAGGACGGCGACGCACTGATGGCCCAGGTCGGGGAGCGGCTGGCGAAGACCATGCCGGAGACCCAGACCCACGGCATCGTGCACAACGACCTGAAGATCGACAACTGTCAGTTCGACCCGGACGACCCGGACCGGGTGCAGTCGGTGTTCGACTGGGACATGGCCACGCTGGGTGACCCGCTGGCCGACCTGGGCACCCTGTTGCACTACACGCCGAACACCGACGACCCGGCCGAGATTCAGGGTGGCGTGCGCTACCCACCGGAGCTGACGCTGCCCAGCCAGGACGAGGTCGCCGCCCGCTACGCGCGGCGGACCGGCGCCGACCTGTCCCAGATCACCTGGTACCTGGCGTTCGCGCGGTGGAAGACCGCCACTGTCTACCAGCAGCTGGCCAACAGGGCGCGGCGCGGCGAGACCAAGGACAGCCGCAACGCCGCGCTCGGTGACACGGTCCCGGTACTGGCGCGCAGCGCGGACTCCCTGCTGGACCAGCTGAGCTGACCGCGGCTAGCGGTCCAGGGTGATCGTCTGCCGTTCGGGTGTGACGGTCACCAACCACTGGTCGAATGCTGGTGCGCTGGCGTCGCGCCACCAGTGGTATGCGTCGATGACCTCGTCGAACAACGGGCGTGGGCCGGCGTGGCGCACCGGGTAGGGCGGCTGGTCGAGTAGCTCCAGCGACGCCCAGGAGCGGGATTCGGCGGCGTAGAGCCAGAGGGTGCCGAGTGGGCCGGCCGGCTGCCAGACGCGGCGGACACCGGTGACCCGCTGGCCGATCGCGGTGGCCGCGTCCCGGTCGCCGGCCAGGTGCCACGGGTGCATCTCGGTGCTGGTTTCCCGTTCGGCGGGTAGTTCGGCGAGGGCGGTGTGGATGGGTGGGCGGTGTCGGCCGGGTTGTGCGCGCAGCGCCATGAAGTCCGCCGGGCCGGCGAGGCGCCCGGAGGCGGTGCCGTCGCCGTGCGCGGTGAGCGCGACGACACCCGGGGGCTGGTAGTCGCCGGTGAGCGGTGCGACCAGCCGTCCCCCCGCTCGGGTCTGCTCGACCCACGGATACGGGACGCGGGCCACCCCACGGTTGCGACGACCCGGTCGTAGGGCGCCCTGTCGGGGTGGCCGGCCGCGCCGTCGCCGGTGATCACGGTGACCTTGCCGTGCCTGGCGAGCGCGGCCCGTGCCCGGTCCGCGACGCAAGGATCCACCTCGATGCTGGTCACATTCTCCGGCCCGATTAGGTGCGCCAGCAGCGCGGCGTGCCAGCCGGTGCCGGTGCCGATCTCCAACACCCGGTCACCGGGTTGCGCGTGCAGCTCGTCGAGCATCCCGGCCACCACCGACGGTTGGGAGGAAGAGGAGGTGACCTCCCACCCGGTACCGTCCTCGGCCGGCTGCCCGTCGTCGACCTGGGTGTTGACCGCCTCGTCGGCATAGACCAGCCGCAGCCATTCCTCCGGCTGCTGGCCACGGCGCACCGGCACGAGGTCGTTCCCGGCCCGGCCGCGCTCGTGGCGGTAGATCGTGTCCGGGATGAACAGGTGGCGCGGGACGGCGCGCAGCGCGGCGGCCATTCGCTGCGACACTGCACCTCGGTGGGTGAGCTCATCGACCAGCCGCCGCGCCCGCGCCTCGGGTGTGTCGGTCATTTTTCGTGCTTCCCCGGGTCGGGCGGCGGCGGTATCCCCGGGGCTGTCCCGTCCGTGTTCGGGTCGACCGGGGGTTTCGGCGGATCGTGTTTGCCCATCTCACGCTACCTTTCATGATGTCGATTTCGGGCCGGCCGGCGACCGGGTGGGGGCACCGGTCACCGGCCGGTGCTCAAGGGCTCTCGTCGTCCCACTCGACCGGTTCCCAATCGCTGAACAGGCAGGCCGTCCGAGGCGGTTGCGCCGGCCCGCGCACCCGAGCGAGGTAACACAGACACCCGTCACCGCCGAGCCGATGCCCCTCGGCCACCCGCAGCCGCTCCAACTCCGCCGCCGCCCACGCGACGGCATCGGCCTGGTTGGCGAACCGCCGCAGACTCGGCGGGCCGACCGGGGCCCGCAGGTCCTCCAGCCACACCCGCACAACCCACGGCCGCACAGTCCCCGATGGCCGCCGAACAAGCGACAGAACGGTCACCGGTAGTCGACCAACTGCCCGTCGGGGCGGTACCTGAGGATCGTCCGATAGTTGCTGCCACCGGCGGCCACCGCCGTGTTGCCGTGGTCGTAAATCCACACCGTGAACCCGTCCGTCACCAGATCCCTGGCCAGCCGCTTAACCTCAGCCAGAT
>DASYBQ010000232.1:0-24623 GCA_036500625.1 Pseudonocardia sp.
CCCCCCCCAACACTCACGGCCCGACGAAGGAGGGCCATTCATGGAACCGTTCAGCACACACACCGGTATCGGCGTCCCGCTGCGCCGGTCCAACGTGGACACCGACCAGATCATCCCGGCGGTCTACCTCAAGCGGGTCACCCGCACCGGCTTCGAGGACGGCCTGTTCTCCGCCTGGCGCCAGGACGAGAGCTTCATCCTCAATACCGAGCCGTTCTCCCGGGGCAGCGTGCTGGTGGCCGGCCCGGACTTCGGCACCGGGTCCTCGCGGGAGCACGCGGTCTGGGCGTTGATGGACTACGGGTTCCGGGCGGTCATCTCGGCCCGGTTCGCGGACATCTTCCGGGGCAACTCGGCGAAGGCGGGCTTGGTCGCGGCGCAGGTCGCGCAACCGGACGTCGAGCTGCTGTGGAAGCTGCTGGAGAACGAGCCCGGCACCGAAGTCACCGTCGACCTCGAGGAGAAGACGGTGCAGGCGCGCGACCTCACCGTGCCGTTCGAGATCGACGACTACATCCGGTGGCGGCTGCTGGAAGGCCTCGACGACATCGGGTTGACGCTGCGCACGGAGGACGCGATCACCGAGTTCGAGGCAACCCGACCGGCCCGGCTGCCCACCACGTCGGCGAGCTGAAAGCCGGACCTAGGCCATGCCGGCGTCGTCGTAGTAGTCGGCGCTCACCGCGCGGCTGCCGGTGAACCCCAGCACCCAGGTGCTGGCCTTGCGCGACGGCGGCGCCGGCTCGCCGGTCAGCCGCCGCACGAGGTCCGGGATCACACCCCCCTGGCTGCAGACCACCGCCACGCCTGGCCCGGCCGCCAGCTCCAGCAGTCGGGCCTGCGCGAACGCCGGGTCGTCCCAGTAGTGCCGTTCGCCGAGCAGCGGCTCCGACTCGATGCGCAGCCCGGCGCGCTCGGCGAAGGGCTCGATGGTCTGTGTACAGCGCACCGGCGGCGCGGCGTAGGCCCTGGTCGGCCCGAACAGCTTCACCAGCCCGGCCAGGTCCTCCGACTGGCCCCGGCCCTTCGAGGTCAGTGGCCGCTGGTCGTCGTCACCCCGCCAGTCGTGCCGGCTGCCGGCCTTTGCGTGCCGCACCAGCAGAAGCGGCGCGGGCGGCGTGTTCAGCGCGCCGAAACGGTCCAGCAGCTGGCTGTCGTGCTGGTAGCTGACCAGCCGCCGGGCCTCGTCGAGGCTGAGCCAGCGCAGCTCGTCGACCTCGTCGTTCGGGCTGAACTCACCGGTGCCGGCCCTGGCCATCCAGTAATAGACGATCTTGTCGCCATCCGGGACCTGGTAGCGGGTCTCGCCGAGCCGTGCGCCCAGGGTCGCGGTGAACCCGGTCTCCTCGGCCAGCTCGCGCACCGCCGCGGCCGGCTCCGTCTCGCCCCGGTCCAGCTTGCCCTTCGGCAGCGACCAGTCGCCGTAGCGCGGCCGGTGCACCACGGCGACCTCGGTGGCCCAGGTGCCCGAGCCGCCGGCCGTCGGCCGCCACAGCACCGCGCCGGCCGCGATGACGTCCGCGCCGACCTTGCGTGCCACGTTCACGCCGGCTCACTCCGCCATGGGCGCGGGAGCGGCCGAGGCGGAGTGTTTGCGCAGCAGCTCGGCCTGGTGGTCGCGCACCTGCTCACTGTCGCTGTCCGGCGCGGGGGAGGGCACCCATGAGCCGTCCGGGCTCAGTATCCAGCACCGGGTCGACGGGTCAAGGCAGCTGTTTAACGTGTCGTCGAGCTGCTCGGTCAGATCCGGGTTGACGCGCAACAGCACCTCGACGCGGCGGTCCAGGTTGCGGTGCATGATGTCCGCGCTGCCGATCCAGTACTCGTCGGCGCCGACGAAGTGGTAGATCCGGGAGTGCTCCAGGAACCGCCCGAGTATCGAACGCACCTCGATGTTCTCGCTCAGCCCCGGCCGGCCGGGGGTCAGCGCGCAGATGCCGCGCACCACGATGTTGACCCGCACGCCAGCTTGCGAGGCGCGGTACAGCGCGTCGATCACCTGCTCGTCGACCAGCGAGTTCATCTTGAACCGGATGCCGGCCGGCCGGCCGGCCAGGCAGCGCTCGATCTCCGCCTCGATGCGTTCCAGCAGACCCCGGCGCACCCCGTACGGCGCGACCAGCAGGCTGCGGTAGCGGCTCTGCCTCGAGTAACCGGTCAGCGAGTTGAACAGGTCCGCGATGTCTGCGCCCACCTCGGGATCGGCGGTGAGCACCCCGAGATCCTCGTAGAGCCGCGCGGTCTTCGGGTTGTAGTTGCCGGTGCCCACGTGGCAGTAGCGCCGGATTCGGGAGCCCTCCTGGCGCACCACCAGCGAGGTCTTGCAGTGCGTCTTGAGCCCGACCAGCCCATACACCACGTGCACCCCCGCCTTCTCCAGCTCGCGGGCCCAGCGGATGTTGGCCTTCTCGTCGAAGCGGGCCTTCAGCTCCACCAGCGCGACCACCTGCTTGCCGATCTCCGCCGCGCTGACCAGGGCGTCCACGATCGGCGAGTCACCCGAGGTGCGGTAGAGCGTCTGCTTGATGGCCAGTACCTGCGGGTCCGCCGCGGCTTGCTCGATGAACCGCTGCACGCTGGTGGAGAACGAGTCGTAGGGGTGGTGCACCAGCACGTCACCCTGGCGCAGCGTGGCGAACACGCTCTTGGGTGTCTCGCCTTCGGCGAAGGCCGGATGGGTCGCCGGCACGAACGGACTGTCCTTGAGCTCAGGGCGGTCCACCCCGTAGACGCGCCAGAGCATGGTCAGGTCCAGCAGTCCGGGGACCACCATCACGTCGTGCGGGTCCACGTCCAGCTCGCGCAGCAGCAGCTCGAGGACGTGCTCGCTCATCGTGTCGGTGACCTCGAGGCGTACCGGCGGACCGAACCGGCGCCGCGCCAGCTCCCGTTCCAACGCCTGCAGCAGGTCCTCGTCCCGGTCCTCCTCGACGTCCAGGTCGGCGTTGCGGGTGACCCGGAATTCGTGGTGCTCGGCGATCTCCATACCGGTGAACAGCTCACCGAGGTGCGCCGCGATCAGGTCCTCGACCGGCAGGAACACCACCTCGTCGGCCGGTCCCTCTGCCAGGTCCGAGGCCACCGGGACCAGCCGGGGCACATTGTTGGGCACCTTGACCCTGGCGAACTGCTCGGTGTGCGCCTCAGGGTCACGCACCGTGACGGCCAAGTTCAGCGACAGGCTGGAGATGTAGGGGAACGGGTGCGCGGGGTCCACCGCAAGTGGCGTGAGCACCGGGAACACCTGCTCGGAGAAGTACTCCGACAGGTTGGTGCGCTGGGTGTCGCTCAGGTCGTCCCAGCGCAACACCCGGATGCCGTGCTTGCCCAGCTCCGGCTGTACCGAACCTTGGAAGACCCTGGCGTGCCGCTCGGCCAGCGCCTGGCTGCGCTCGGCTATCCGGGCCAGCTGCTCGCGCGGGGTGAGGCCATCGGCGGAACGCACCGCGAGGCCGGTCTCGTCGCGGCGTTTCAGTCCTGCCACCCGGACCATGAAGAACTCGTCCAGGTTCGAGGCGAAGATGGCCAGGAACTTGGCTCGCTCCAGCAGTGGCTGGCTGGTGTCCTCGGCCAGCGCGAGCACCCGGGCGTTGAAGTCCAGCCAGGACATCTCCCGGTTGAGGTAGCGGTTGTCCGGCAGGTCGGTGCGCGACGCGGCGGGTGTCGGTGCCGGCGGCGCGGCCGGCGCGGACTGGAACGTGGGGACCGCCGGGCGCGGCGCCGGGCGCCTGGCCGCGCTCGCACTCACCGGCGGCGGCTTGCCCGACCCGTCCAGCGGGGCGACCGCGGTGGCCACCGCGGCCCGTTCGCTGCCGAGCTCGGCCGTCGTGGCGGCGTCGGCGGATCGAGGCGCCGGCGCGGACCGGCGGTTGCCTCGAGATGTCTTACGTCCGTTCGTTTCCTCGGCAGCCACTGGTCCATTCTCACTCACCTTGGCGCGCTGCCAAGACCACGCACGGATGGTCAACGGGTGAACAGCAGGTCACGATTCGCGGTGCGTCCCCCAACGGCGGTGTGCTTACCACCCGAGCCTGCCCCGGCTGCCCGATCGGCGTAGTGCGCGTTCCGTTGCTAGGCAGGCCAGCGGCCGCGCCGTACACGGTGCGTGGTGGCCGGGTGAACCCCAGGTGGCCCAGCTCAGCCGCGGGGGCGTGCCACATTGCGCAAAACCGCGGCGGTCGCCGGGCCGAGGCCCAGCCGCGCGGCCTGCCAGAGATCGTCCGGGGTGTCCACGTCCTGGCGCAGCCCCGGCCAGTCACCGCTCAGCCGCAGCGCGCCGGACCGCTGGTGCGCGACGGCGGAGCCGACACCGAACCGGGGCTGCAGCGGGGACCACGGCGCGCAGACCAGCAGCGTGGTGCCGCCGCCATGGGAGTCCGCGCAGAATGCCCTGGTGGCCCGGCCCACCCGGAAGGTGTCCTGGGCGTACGCCAGCGCCTCGGCCAGCTCGTCGGTGCGCAGCGCTGGCAGGTCGGCCTGCAGTGCGCCGATGGCTCGCGGTGTCCCGGTGGCGCGCAACACCTCGGCGCCATAGGTCAGCGCGCCGTTCAGGTCGTGCTCCGGGCGGTCCGCGAGCACCGGCACACCGTCGGCGGTGAGCACCTCGGTCACCTCGGGATCGGAGGTCAGCGCTATCACCCGGTGCACGCCGGGAGCGGTCCGGGCCGCCGCGATGGTGTCCCTGCCCAACGCCAGGGTGAGCCGGGCGTGCGAGCCAGGGTCCGCCACACTGTCGCCCGCCGCTCCGCGCAGCCGGGTCTTGGCCCGCGACAACGACTTGATCGGGACCAACAGGTCCGCCTCCAGGCCGGTCACCTGTTCATGGTCGCACTTTTATCTCCTGTCGGGCGTGATCGCTGGACCGGTGGCGGTTGCTCGGTGTTGACTCGGGCCGGACGGGTCACCCGCGACGCGGGTCGGCCGGTCGGCACCGCGAAAGAGCACAACCCAGCAGAGAGGACTACGGGTGGCGCGAGAGAAAGGTGGTTTCTGGGTTGGCCTGTGCGCTGTGGTGTTCTACCCACTGACCTGGTTGGTCAGCCGTTGGCGGGTCGAAGGGCTGGATCGGATACCGGCGTCGGGCCCGGCCCTTGTGGTCGCCAACCACATCTCCTACCTGGACCCGGTGTACTCGGCGGTGTTCGTGCACCGCAGCCGTCGGGTACCGCGCTTCCTGGCCAAACACAGCCTGTGGTCGGTTCCGGTGCTCGGGCGTGCGATGGCCGGCAGCGGGCAGATTCCGGTGTACCGGGACTCCTCGGACGCCCAGCACAGCCTGAGCGCGGGCATCGAGGCGCTGCGGGACGGCAAGGTCGTGGTGATCTACCCCGAGGGCACCATCACCCGTGACCCGGCCGGCTGGCCGATGCACTCGCGTACCGGGGTCGCCCGGCTGGCCCTGTCCGCCGACACGCCGGTGGTGCCGATGGTGCACTGGGGCACCCGCGATGTGTACGACCACTACGGCAAGAAGTTCCGCCCGTTCCCCCGCAAGCCGGTGGTGGTCCGCGCCGGCAACCCGATCGACATGTCCGCCTACCGCGCCCGCCCGATGGATGCGGCGTTGCTGCGTGAGGTGACCGACGAGCTGATGGGCGCGGTGCGCGACCTGCTCGCCGATGTCCGGGGCGAGCCCGCTCCGACCGGGTTCTACCGCAGGGGCCGCACCGGAGCGGCCGAGGTGCCACCTGGCCAGGAGAAGCAGGGAGAAGGTGACGCGGCGTCGTGAGTTGCGGGCACGTCCGCCGCATCGCGGTACTGGGCGCCGGATCCTGGGGCACCACGTTCGCCAAGGTGATGGCCGACGCCGGTCGCGAGGTGCGGATCTGGGCCCGCCGGCCGGAAATCGCCGACCAGATCAACACCGCGCACTCCAACCCGGACTATCTGCCCGGCATCGCGCTGCCCGACAGACTCACCGCCACCACACACCCGGACGAGGCGATGGACGGCGCGGACGCGGTGGTCTTCGCGGTGCCGTCCCAGACGCTGCGGGCCAACCTGGAGCGATGGCAGCCGTTCCTGCCCGCCGAGGTCACGCTGGTCAGCCTGGCCAAAGGGGTTGAGCTGGGCAGCCTCAAACGGATGAGCGAGGTGATCGCCGAGGTCGCCGGGGTGGCGACCGAGCGGGTTGCGGTGCTGACCGGGCCCAACCTCGCCGGGGAGATCGCCGAGGAGCAGCCAACCGCGACCCTGGTGGCCTGCACCGACCACGAACGCGCTGTCGCCCTGCAGCTGGCCTGCACGACCGGCTACTTCCGGGTGTACACCAACACCGACCTGATCGGCGCGGAGATGGGCGGGGCCGGCAAAAACGTCATCGCGCTTGCCTGCGGCATCGCGGCCGGCATGGGCTTCGGCGACAACACCCGTGCCTCGCTGATCACCCGTGGGCTGGCCGAGACAGCCCGGCTCGGCGTGTGTCTGGGTGCCGACCCTCTGACCTTCGCCGGGCTGGCCGGCATGGGGGACATGGTGGCCACCTGCTCCTCGGCGCGTTCGCGCAACCGCTCCTTCGGTGAGCGGTTGGGCCGGGGGGAGAGCCTGGCCGAGGCGGAGGCCGCCAACCACGGTCAGGTCGCCGAAGGGGTGAAGTCCTGCCTGGCCATCTGTGAGCTGGCGGCCCGCCACGATGTGGAGGTCCCCATCGCCGAGGGCGTCCGCCGGGTCTGTCACGAAAGCATGTCCGCCGCCGAAATGGCCAAACAACTGATCACCCGCACCCTGAAACCCGAGTGAGCTGCGGATGCCTCGTGAGTGAAAAGTAACGCTATGACGTTACTTTTCACTCACGAGGCCGGAGGCCGTTATGAGCGGGGACGGGACACGCTGCGTCAACGTGGGCAAGGCCACAGCGGGGGATGCGTTGCACCGGGGGCCGGTGTTCGCCGCCGCCTACCATCTCGGCCCGCCGGACGGCGAGCTGCCGGCGGACTTCTACGGCCGGGCGACGAACCCCACGTGGCGGGCGCTGGAGGCGGCGCTCGGCTCGCTGGATGCCGGGCACACGGTGCTGTTCGCCTCCGGGATGGCCGCGGTGTCGGCGCTGCTGCGCTCTGTGGCGCGGCCGGGTGCCGCGGTGGTGCTGCCCTCCGACGGCTACTACGCGGTCCGCGCGCTGGCCGCCGAGGAGCTGGCCCCGTTCGGCGTGCCGGTGCGCGAGGTGCCGACCGCCGGGCCGTGGCGCGACGAGGTGTTCGACGGCGCGGCGCTGGTGCTGCTGGAGACGCCGTCCAACCCCGGGCTGGATGTGTGTGACATTGCCGCGCTGGCCGAGCGGGCGCACGCGGCCGGGGCGCTGCTGGCGGTGGACAACACCACCGCGACGCCGATCGGGCAGCGGCCGCTGGAGCTGGGCGCCGACGTGGTGGTGGCCAGCGACTCGAAGGCACTGTCCGGGCACAGCGACCTCATCCTGGGCCACGTCAGTACCGCCGACCCGCGGCTCGCCGAGCGACTGGCGGCGCTGCGTACCCGCTCCGGCGCGGTACCGGGCCCGTTCGAGGCCTGGCTGGCGCACCGGGGCCTCGGCACCCTGGACCTGCGCCTTGCCCGGCAGGCCGCGAACGCGTCGGCGCTGGCCGATGCCTTGCGCGAGCACCCGGCGGTGCGTGCGGTGCGGTGGCCGGGGTTGCCGACGGACCCGTCCTTCGAGGTCGCCTCCCGACAGATGCGCCGGTTCAACGGGGTGCTCGGCTCGAGCTGCCTTCGGCCCCCGCGACCAGCCGGTTCATCGCGGCCAGCGCGCTGGTCTCCTCGGCGACCAGCTTCGGCGGACTGAGCACCACCGCGGACCGTCGGGCCCGCTGGGGCGACCTGGTCGGCCCCGGCTTCCTCCGGCTGTCCGCGGGCTGCGAGGACACCGACGACCTGGTCACAGACGTCCTGGCGGCCCTCGAACCAGCAACTACCTGACGCCCCGCCACTACTGCCAACCCCGACGGCACACAGCGGGTGGTCGCGGCACACATGTCCGGGCCTGTGTGCCGCGACCAGCGGATGTGTGCCGTCAGCGGGCGAGTACGTGCGGCGGGGTGTCGATGCCGGGCGGGAGCAGCGGGCAGGGGGTGGGTTCGCCGAACGTGGTCCGGACCGGGAGCACGCCGGCCCACGCCGTCGCGGCGTCGACATCCTCGTCGTCGTCCACCGGTGGCCCGGTGCGGACCTTCACGCTCGCTTCGGTCAGGTCGAGTGCCAGCACCGCCGTGGCGGCCAACTCCTTGCCGCTTGGCTGCCGGGCGTGCTCCCAGGAGCCGGGCGTGGTGTGCTGCACGATCGCGCGCAGCCCGCGCAGCCGTTGCGCGCCGTCGGAAACCAGCGTGGCGTTGCCGTGCACCACCGCCGAGCGGTAGTTGGCCGAGTGGTGCATCACCGACCGTGCGTAGACCAGCCCGTCCAGCAGGGTCACGGTCACGCAGACCGGCGTGTCGACGGCGGTCCGCAGGCTCGCCGCGCCGGTGGAGCCGTGCAGGTAGAGAGTGTTGTCCTCGCGGCCGAAGCAGGTCGGCAGTACCACCGGGGCGCCGCCGGAGAGCACGCCGAGGTGGCAGATCAGCGCCTCGTCCAGCACCGCGTAGAGCTCCGCACGCTCGGTGCGGGCCCGCTGGCGGTTGCGCCGAGGCGTGCTGCGGGTGGTGGGGGACAGCGGTGTGCTCGGACTCATGGCTTCGATCGTGCGGCCTACAGGTGGCATGCTGACAGGGCCATTTCGGTAACAACCTGGCAGTCCACCTGGCTGCCCGCGGGAGGGTCCTGCGATGCGGAGCGACGACCTGCCGATCGTGTTGGAGCGGGGCGGTCCGGAGCCACTGGCGGTGCAGGTGGCCGACGCGCTGCGCGCCGCCGCGAGCTCGGGGGCGCTGCGGGTGGGCGACCGGCTCACCTCCACCAGGGCGCTGGCCAGCAGGCTCGGGGTGAGTCGCACGGTCACCGCCGCCGCGTACGACCAGCTGCTCGCCGAAGGGTGGCTGGCCGGTCGGCGCGGCTCCGGCACGTTCGTGACCGCCGCCCCGCCGGCGAGCGAGGCACTGGGCCAGCCGGTCCACGCAGAGACGGCCGGCGGGCCGCCCTCCGACGCCGATGCGGCCGGCACCGACCAGATCGACCTCACCGCCGGCCGACCCTGTCTGCGGGTACTGGACCGCTCGGCCTGGCGCCGTGCCTGGCGCACCGCCTCGGACCGGGCACCGGCCGGCCGGCCCGAGCACGCGGGGAACGCCGGGTTCCGCCGGGCAGTGGTGGAGCACCTGCTGCGGCACCGAGGCCTGAACGCGCGGCCGGACCAGGTACTGGCGACCTCCGGCACCACCAGCGCACTGGCCGAGCTGGCCGGGTTGCTACCGCGCGGCGCGGCGGTCGGCCTCGAGGAGCCCGGCTACCAGCGGGCGGCCGAGGTGATGCTCGCGGCCGGGCTGCGGGTGGTGCCGGTCCCGGTGGACGGGAAGGGTCTGCGGGTCGACGCGTTGCCCGATGGCCTCGCCGCTGTGTACTGCACCCCCGCGCACCAGTTCCCGCTGGGCTCCCGGCTCTCCGCGCAGCGGCGGGTCCAGCTCGTGGAGCGGGCCAGGGCGCGCGGCATGCTGATCGTGGAGGACGACTACGACGGCGAGCTGCGCTACGACGTGGCGCCGCTGCCGTTGCTGGCCGCGCTCGGCCCGGACGTCGTGGTGCACCTGGGCACCTCGAGCAAGCTGCTGACCCCCACACTCGGGGTGGGGTGGCTGGTCGCGCCGCCGGCGTGCCAGGCGCGGCTGCTGGCGGCCCGACGGCGTGGCGCGATCCGTCCGGCGCCGGCCGGTCAGCTGGTGTTCGCCGCGCTGGCCGAGTACGGCGACCTGGCGCGGCACCTGCGCCGGTTGCGCCGGGAGCTGTCCGAACGCCGGCAGCTGGTGGTCGAGCTGCTGTCCCGCGCCGGGGTGCCGGTCCTCGGCGACGCGGCCGGCGCCCATCTGCGGGTGTCGCTGCCGGACGCCGAGGCGGAACGAACGGTGGTCGAGCGAGCCCGGCGCGCGGGTGTGCTGGCGCCGGCGCTTGCCGACTACCACCTGGGCATGCCTGCCACGTTCGGCATCTCGGTGGGCTACGCCGCGCCGTCCCGCGACGACCTGCGCCGCGCGGGCGCCGTGCTCGCCGCGGCCGTCCACGTGGTCGGGGAGCGGGCCGGCCAACCGGCGATCGGGGGCGAGGTCGGTTAGCCAGCTACGCTCGCGGGCCATGGGACAGCCGAACCGAATCCGGGTGGCCGTGGTGTTCGGCGGCCGCAGCAGCGAGCACGCGATCTCCTGCGTCTCGGCCGGCGGGGTGCTCGGACACCTCGACAGGGACCGGTTCGAGGTGCTGCCGGTGGGCATCACCCCGCAGGGTGGCTGGGTGCTCGGCCGTGACGACCCGGCGGCCCTGAGCATCCGTGGCCGCGAGCTGCCCGAGGTCTCGGACACCGGTACCGCGCTCGCACTGCCCGGCGACCCGACCAGGGGCGGGCTGCTGCGTCTCGACCAGGGGCGGGCCGGGGAGCTGCTCGGCGCGGTGGACGTGGTGTTCCCGGTGCTGCACGGCCCTTACGGCGAGGACGGCACCATCCAGGGGCTGCTGGAGCTGGCCGGCACGCCGTACGTGGGGGCCGGTGTACTGGCCAGCGCGGCCGCGATGGACAAGGAGTTCACCAAGAAGCTGCTGGCCGCCGAGGGGCTGCCGGTGGGCCGGCTGGTGGTGCTGCGGCCGGGCACCGCGACGCTGACCGATGCGCAGCGCGACCGGCTCGGCCTGCCGGTCTTCGTGAAGCCCGCCAGGGCCGGCTCCTCGGTCGGCATCACGAAGGTGACCGACTGGGCCGCATTGCCGGGTGCCATCCAACTGGCCAGGGCACATGACCCGAAGGTGCTGGTCGAGGCCGCCGTCACCGGCCGGGAGATCGAGTGCGGGGTGCTGGAGTTCCCGGACGGCTCGGTGCGGGCCAGCCTACCCGCCGAGATCCGGGTGGTGGGCAGCACGCCGGACGGCACGGTGCCCGAGTTCTACGACTTCGAGGCGAAGTACCTCGACGACGTCAGCGAGTTCGACATCCCGGCCAAGCTGGACGACGTCACCACCGAGCGGGTCCGCGAGCTGGCGGTGGCGGCGTTCACCGCGCTGGACTGCCAGGGCCTTGCCCGGGTCGACTTCTTCGTCGACGACGACGGCATGCCGATCATCAACGAGGTGAACACCATGCCCGGTTTCACCCCCATCTCGATGTACCCGAGGATGTGGGCGGTAACCGGCGTGGAGTACCCGACGCTGTTGAGCACGCTGATCGAGACCGCGCTGGCAAGGGGTACCGGCCTGCGCTGACCCGCAGAGGGCTGCTGGGTCATCGAGTGGGGGAGGCAGCACATGAGGCTGTAGCCGTACGTCAACCGCTCGACCTCGTCACCGGGCGCGGTGAACTCGCGGGCCGCCCGTTCGTCCATCACCAGCGCCATGCCGATCGAGGACCAGCCGAGCCCTCGGCCGATGTCGGCGACCCGGCCGCCTGGTAATAGCCGAGCCGGTCGCCGAGTTAGGCCGCCTGCACGTCCAGGGCGGCCAGCACGGAACGGAAGAGCCGCTCCACGAGCGCATCGGTGCCCGCAGTGATGACTCACCTCTCGCCGACTAGCCTGATGGAACACTGAGGCAACGAACGGCGCCGAGAGTACGTGCCCGCGAGCCGCTCCGCCCTCGGTCGCTGAGACCGGCGGCCGGGTGCCTCAGCGGTGGACCGGCAGCGTCTGGCTGATGGTGTCGGAGATCCGCTGCACCGGGCCGGACCCGAGCCCGCGCGGCACGCTGAACGCGACGTAGACCTGGCGGTCCACCGCGACGAAGTTGTCCAGGTCCGGCGTGGAGTTCACCAGCCAGCTCACCGAGTCGATCTGGTACAGCTCGGAGGTCGGTCCGAGCTCGGCGGGCCGAGGCACGCCGCAGCGCAGCACGGCCGGCTCCGGGCGGTCCTCGCCGACCCACGCCGCGGTCCCCGGCGGGGCAGGCGCGGCGATCGGGGTGTCCCGCATCGGCCGGGGCCCGGTGGTCAGCGTGGCGGGCAGCCTGGCCAGCAGGGTCGCGCACGGTTGGCTCGCGGCGTCCGGGGCGTTCACCGTCGGCAGCGCCAGTGGCCCTGGCCGCGGCCGCGACTTGGCGGCGTCCTGGTAGCTGCCGGTGGCGACCAGTGCGATTGCCGCGACGAACAGCAGGACGGGCAGCGTGAACACCACCAGCATCTGCAGCTTTGCCGGTGTACGGCGGCCCCGCTCGGGGGTCGGCGGCGGCCGGTCTTCCATCGTGGTCAGGGCAGGTGCACTACGGGGCAGGTGAGCGTGCGGGTGATGCCGGCGACGTTCTGCACCTGCGAGATGACCAGTTGGCCGAGGTTGTCCACGGTGTCCGCCTCGGCGCGCACGATCACGTCGTAGGGACCGGTCACATCCTCGGCGGAGATCACTCCGGGCAGCCCGGCGATCTCGGCCGCCACCGCCGAGGCCTTGCCGACCTCGGTCTGGATCAGGATGTATGCCTGGATCACAGCGTGCCCCTTCCCTGTGTGGTGTCGGCTCTCGGGTAGGAACGACAGCACAACACAGCAGAAGCTACCTCGGCGCCGTCGAGTCGCCCGAGACATGATCGGATGAGGGGAGTGTGGCCCATGTCCGGTGATCCTGCTGACCCGAAGTCTGAGCCCAGCGTCGCCGACCTCGGCGAGTTCGGTCTGATCGCTCGGGTCACCCGGGGCCGGGTGCAGCCGGCGAGCACACTGCTCGGGCCCGGTGACGATGCCGCGTTGGTCGCCGCCGGCGACCGGCGGGTCGCGGTGAGCACAGACTTGCTGGTGGAGGGAGTGCACTTCCGGCTGGACTGGTCGACCCCGGAACAGGTCGGGCGCAAGGCCGCCGCGGTCAACCTGGCCGACGTGGCGGCGATGGGCGCGGTGCCCACCGCGCTGCTGGTCGGGTTGGGCTGCCCGGGCGGCACGCCGGCGGCGGTGGCCGACGGCCTTGCCGCCGGGCTCTGGGCGGTGGCCGGCGCACATGGCGCGGGCGTTGTCGGCGGTGACGTCGTCTCCGCGCCGTCGATCGTTGTCGCGGTGACGGTCCTTGGTGACCTGCAAGGCCGTGCCCCGGTGACCCGCTCCGGCGCCCGCCCGGGTGATGTGCTCGCCCTGGCCGGGCGGCTGGGCTTGGCCGCTGCCGGCCTCGCCGCGCTGAGCAGTGGGGTCGAGGCGCCCGGCGAGGTGCTGCAAGGACACCGGGTGCCCAGCCCGCCCTACGCCGCCGGGCCGGCCGCCTCGGACGCCGGCGCCACCGCCATGATCGACGTGTCCGACGGGTTGCTCGCCGACCTCGGCCACATCGCGCGGGCATCCGGCGTGGCCATCGACGTCCGCTCGGCCGCGCTACCCCGGCCGCCCGCGCTGCTGCGGTTCGCTGAGGCAATGCGGCAGGACCCGCTGCGCTGGTTGCTCACCGGCGGCGAGGACCACGCCCTGGTGGCCACCTTCCCGCCCGGCGCCCCCTTGCCCTGCGGCTGGATCCCGATCGGCTCGGTGCGCGACGGTGCGGCCGTCACCGTCGACGGCCAGCCGCACGGCGGCCCACCCGGCTGGGACCACTTCACCGGTCGTAAGTGACAAGTGCCCTCCCAGGGGTACTCGCGACTCACGAGCCGATGGCGACACCTCTGATGGAGGCGTCCAGCAGCTGGATGGGGTGTAGCAACGGGGGCGGCGCCGCGCCGTCCTCGGGGTCGAGGTGGCGGCGGATCTGCAGCAGGCAACCCGGGTTCGCGGTCACCACCAGGTCCGGCTGGGCGGCGGAGATGTTGGCCGCCTTGCGGGCGCCCAGCTCCGCCGCCGCGTCCGGCGCCACCAGGTTGTAGATACCGGCCGAGCCGCAGCACAGCTCGGGTTCGGCGACCTCCACCAGCGTCAGGCCCGGGATGGTGCGCAGCACCGCGCGCGGTTGCGCCCGGACACCCTGGGCGTGGCCGAGGTGGCACGCGTCGTGGTAGACGACCTTGGCCCGGACCGGGTGCCTCGGCGCCACCGGGTCCAGTTCGGCGAGCACCTCGTGGACGTCCTTGACCTTGGCGCTGAACGCCGCCGCGGCGTGTGCCCAGCTGGGGTCGTCGGCGAGCAGGTGGCCGTACTCCTTCATCGACGAGCCGCAGCCGGCCACGTTGGCCACCACCGCGTCCACGTCCAGCTCCTCGAACCGTTCGATGGTCCGCCTGGCCCTGCCAAGCGCGTCGCGTTCCCGCCCGGCGTGCAGCTCGAGCGCGCCGCAGCAGCGCTGGCCCCGGGGGACCAGCACCTCGCAGCCCTCGGCGGCCAGCACCCGCACCGTCGCCGCGTTGACCGGGTGGAAGAACACGTCCTGCACGCACCCGGTCAGCAGCGCGACCCGCCGGCGGCGGGTACCGACGGGCGGCGTCCGCTCGGGCAGCGTCGCGAACGCGTCCCGCAGCCGCACCGGCGGCAGCAGTGACTCCAGCGCGGCCAGCCGGCCGGGCAGTCTGGCGGTCAGCCGGCGCACCAGCGGGGCGGCGCGCACCCGCTGGTAGAGCGCCCCCGGCACGGCGGCCGCCCGCAACCGGCGGCGGTAGGGGAAAAGCGCGAAGATCGCGCCGCGGAACATCCGGTCCGTCCAGCTCCTCGACACGTTGCGCTCCAGCTGCGGGCGCACCGCTTCCAGCAGCTGGTCGTAGCGCACCCCGGACGGGCAGCTGGTCACGCACGCCATGCAGCCGAGGCAGGCGTCGATGTGTTCGTGCAGTGCGCCGGAAAGTCCGATCTCGCCCTGTTCGGCCAGGTCCATCAGGTAGATCCGACCGCGCGGCGAGTCCATCTCCTCGCCCCACAGCTGGTAGGTGGGGCAGGTCGGCAGGCAGAAGCCACAGTGCACACAGTCGTCGAGCAGCTCCCGCTCCGGCGGCCGGTGCGGGTCGAACGCGCTGGGGCCGGTTGTGGTCACGGTAAGCACCTTCCTCTCCGAGCGATCACAACCAAGGGGTGAACCGGCCGGCGCCCAGCCGGTTGTGCGGGTCCAGCTCGGTCTTGACCGCGCGCAGCACGCCCAGCGCGGACGGCGCGGCACCCAAGGCCGGAATGTTGGCGCCGGGCGGGCGAGCCCGCAGCATCGAGGTGGCCCCCACCTGGTGTGCCCGCCGGTGCGCGGCGGCCACCGCCGCGGCGTCGGCGGGCAGCGCCACGGTGGCGATGCCGGTGGCCAGCCCGGCGGCCACCCTGCGCCCGCCCAGCGTGTCGGTCAGCTCGGTGAGCAGCGCGACGAGACGGGATGGGCGGGCACCCAGCCGCAGCATCGCCATGCGCTCCGGCGGCCGGGACACCAGCTCGGCGTGCCGGGCCCAGTGTTCGCGGGCGTCCGCCTCGGGCAGCCGAGTCGCGGTGCCGTGCTCGGCGAGCAGCTCCCCCAGCCGGCGGACCCGGCCGTCCAAGGTGGCGGGGTCACCCTCCAGCTCGACCGAAAGCGCCTGCTCGAACCACTCCAGAGCCACCGGTTCCAGCGGGCTGGCCAGCACCGAGGCCGCCGCCGAGTACCCCTCGGGCAACGTGCACGGCAACCGGACCGTGGCGCGCGCCCCCGGCACCGGGTGCAGCCGCAGCACCACCTCCGTGACCAGGGCCAGCGTGCCGTGACTGCCGTGCACCAGCTTGGTCAGGTCGTAACCGGCGACGTTCTTGATCACGTGCCCGCCGGTGCGCGCGACCGTGCCGTCCGCCAGCACCAGCGTCGCGCCGATCACCAGGTCCCGCGACGAGCCGTAGCGCAGCGCGCCCGGCCCCGAGTCCGCCGTGGCGATCAGCCCGCCGACCGTGGCGCCGGCGGCGACCCTGGCCGCGTCAAGGGCCACCCGTTGCCCGTGCTCGGCCAGTGTCTCGTTCAGCTCGCGCAGCGGCGTGCCGGCCAGCACCTGCACGGTCATGTCCGAGGGATTGTGCGCGAGCACCCCGGTCAGCCCGGTGGTGTCCAGCACCAGCTCGGGCCGCTCGGTGTGGCCCGCCCAGTCGCTCGCGGTGCCGGCGCCGCTCAGCATCACCCGACCGGTGCCCTCGGCCAGCGCGTCGCGGGCCTGCGCCAGGTCGATGGGGCGGATGGTGTTGCTGGAGTCGACGCGGTGCGTACGGGTCATAGCCGCTCGATCACCCCGGCCTCCTCCAGCGGGTGCGGCCGGAACTTGCCGGGCCGCTCGCCGCACAGCCGGGGGGTGGGCAGCAGCTTGCCCGGGTTGCACAGCCCTGCCGGGTCGAACGCGCCGCGCACCCGTGCCATCACCTCTAGGTCGGTCTCGGAGAACATCTTCGGCATCGAGCAGGCCTTGTCGGTGCCGATGCCGTGCTCGCCGGACAGCGACCCGCCCAGCTCAACACACAGTTCGGCGATCTGCGCGGAGAGCACCTCGGCCCGCTCGGTCTCGCCGGCCGAGGCGTCGAACAGCACCAGCGGGTGCAGGTTGCCGTCGCCGGCGTGGAACACGTTCGCCACCCGCAGCCCGGCCTGCTCGCCCATCTCCGCGATCCGGCCGAGCGCCTCGGCCAGTCGGGTACGGGGCACCACGCCGTCCTGCACGAAGTAGTCCGGGCTGATCCGGCCGACCGCCGCGAACGCCGCCTTGCGGCCGCGCCAGATCGCGGCCCGCTCCTCGTTGTCGGCGGCGATGTGCAGCCGGGTGCAGCCGTGCTTCTCGCAGATCGCCCTGACCCGCTCGAACTGGCCCTCGCACTCCTCGGCCGGCCCGTCCAGCTCCACGACCAGCGCGGCCGGCACACCGACCGTGTAGCCGGCGTGCACCGCCTCCTCGGCGGCCTCGATGGCCAGGGTGTCCATCATCTCCACCGCGGCCGGCACGATGCCGGCGGCCACGATGTCGCTGACCACGTCGCCCGCCGCCCGCACGGAGGGGAAGTCCGCGAGCAGGGTGCGCACCGACTCGGGGGCGCGCAGCAGCCGCACGGTGATCTTGGTGGTGATGCCGACGGTGCCCTCGCTGCCCAGGAACACTCCGCGCAGGTCCGGGCCGGCCTGCTCGCCGGAGTCCCCGCCGAGGGTGACCAGGCTGCCGTCCGCGAGCACCACCTGCAGCGCCAGCACGTGGTTGGTGGTGAAGCCGTACTTCAGGCAGTGCGCCCCGCCGGAGTTCTCCGCCACGTTGCCGCCGATGGTGCAGACCTGCTGGCTGGACGGGTCCGGTGCGTAGTACAGCCCGTAGGGCGCGGCGGCACGGGTGATCTCCAGGTTGGTCACGCCGGGTTCCAGCACCGCGCGCCGGTCGACCGGGTCCACTTCGAGCACCCGGCGCAGCCGCTGCAGGCTGATCACCACCCCGTCCGCGACCGGCAGCGCGCCGCCGGAGAGGCCGGTACCCGCGCCCCTGGCCACGAACGGGATGCCGTGCGCCGCGCAGACCCGGACGGCCCCGGCTACCTGTTCGGCGGTGTGCGGCAGCAGCACCAAGCCGGGGACCACCCGGTAGCCGGTGAGGCCGTCGCACTCGTAGCTGCGTAGCTGTGCCCGGTCGGTGAGTACGTTCTTCGCGCCCAGCGCGCGCTGGAAGTCCCGCCGGGCGGTTGCGCTGATCGACACTGGGCACCTCGCGCTGTCCGCTGTGGCGGAAACTCGCCTCTATCTCCGAGAGAACCTTGCATCTGTACCGAACCTCGGCCGGGTGCGCCCGTCAAGGCCCGCCGTTCGGGGTTGTTTCTCGACCGGTGACGAACTCGGCACCGCCACCCGCCGCGCCGAGGGGTCCGCCGGGTCCACCCGCTCGGGTGGATGCTCGGGCGGATGGGGGGCAAATCCGGATCCTCGGTCGGCGCGGCTCGTTGGCCCGCACATGCGTCGGCGACCATTGATCTTGGGTGCTGCGCTGCTCTGTGCGGCGGTTCTTGGTCTCGCCACGACGGGGCTCGCCTCGGCGTCGGTTGCCCCGAGGGCAGGCGCGAACGTGCTGCCGCCGGCGTTGCCGCTGGTCGGCGGGCCGGCGCGGCCGGACCAGGATGCCTTCTACCGGCCGCCGGCCGACTTCGCCGACGCCGACGCCGGTGACCTGATCCGGTCTAGGGAAAGCCGCGTCTACCCGACGCCGGCCCGGCTGGTGCCGGCCCCGGTGCGTGCCTGGCAGGTGCTCTACCGCTCCACCAGCGCTCGGGACGAGCCGGACGCGGTGTCCGGGACCGTGCTCGTCCCGGCCGTGCTCTGGCGGGGCTCAGGGCGCAGACCGATCGTCACCTACACCATCGGCACCCATGGCCTGGGTGACCAGTGCGCGCCGTCCTATGAGCTGGCGTCCGGCACCGAGCAGGAGTTCGCCCTGATGGGCCAGGCGCTTGCCAGGGGCTGGGCGGTCGCGGTGACCGACTACGAGGGCCTCGGCACGCCGGGTGAGCACACCTACACGGTGGCGCGCTCGGAAGGTAGGGCAGCGCTGGACGTGGTGCGCGCGGCCACCCAGATCGATGGAGCAGACCTGTCGCGGGACGCGCCGGTCGGTATCTGGGGCTACTCGCAGGGCGGTGGCGCGGCGGCGTCCGCCGCTGAGCAGGCCAAGGACTACGCGTCCGAGCTGAACGTGGTCGGTGTTGCCGAAGGTGGGGTTCCCTCGGACCTGCGCGCCGTGGCGCGCAACCTCGACGGCTCCGCGGCCTTCGGGCTGCTCGCGGGCGCGGCCGCCGGCTTCGACGCGGCATACCCGGACGTCGGCATCCGCGGCTTCCTCAACGCCAAAGGCCGCGAACTGATCGCCAAGGTCCGCCAGGAGTGCACGGCGGAGTTGGGCGCGCGGCATGCCGGACGCAGGCTCGCCGAGTTCACCACCATCGCCGACCCGCTGGACTTCCCGCCGCTGGTCAAGGTGCTGCGGGACAACCGCATCGGGGCACAGGCTCCTGACATGCCGGTGCGGCTCTACCATGCGCAGCTCGACGAGCTCATTCCCCTCGGGGTGGCGAACAGGCTCATGCGTGAGTACTGCGGGCGCGGTGTGCGCACCCAGTTCCAGGTAATTCCGGCTGTTGAGCACGTCGGGGGTGCGGTGCTCGGTGCGCCGGGTTCGGTCAGCTGGCTGGCGGACAGGTTCGCCGGCCGGCCGGCGCCGGACTCCTGCGGGTGATCTTCAGCGGGCCCTGGTGAGGGAAGGGTCGCGCCAGAGCACCACGATCTCGCTCTGCTTCGAGCCGATCACGTCCAGCAGCATGTTGTCGTCGAAACCGGGCAGTCCGCGCAGTCGCCCGATCAGGTCGCAGACCACCGGGTGGCTGAACGGCACGACCTGCCAGCGACCGTTGGCGCCGCCGAGCAGGAAACAGGCGTGCTCCTGCCAGGAACCGTCGGAACAGGTGCGGACGGCCACCTCGGCAAGGTCGGCGCACACCTCGTCGATGTCGATGTCCGCCGGCGGCTCGGGGCGGGGCATGATCCGGCGGATCGACTCACTGAGCGGGGCTCGCGGACGAGGGATGCGAGCCGAGGGCGCGTCGCCCGGCGGGGACGGCTCGCTCCTTAGGTACGAAGCGTCGATGGGGAGCCTCCGACGTGTGCGGTTCGGACCAGTCGGCGGTCGCCGGCCGGAGTGGCGGGCGGCGGTCAGCCGATAGTCACTACGCGGTGATTCTGAGCGGAGGCTGGGCGGCTGTAAAGGGCTGCCTGGCGGCTCTCTCGGTGTGCAGTGCCCTGACCAGGTAAAATGGCGCCGTCTTTTTACTTCGGCGAAATGTAATTCGATCATGTGAGTGGCATCCTCCGCCGTCTCGGTGAAGATGCCTAATTTCATGATGCGGAATAGCATATCCGCTAGGTAGAAAGTACCCTGGTCGCATGAGCACAGAGTCCTCGCCCCAGATCACGATCGATGCCTACCCGGTGGACCGCGCCGACGAGGTGCTCACCGCCGAGGCGCTGGAGTTCCTCGCCGCGCTGCACCTGCGGTTCGAGGCAACGCGGCGCGAGCTGCTCACCGCGAGGAGCCGGCGCCGCGCCGAGATCGCCGACACCGGCCGGCTGGACTTCCTCCCGGAGACCGCCGCTGTGCGCGGCGGGGACTGGCGGGTGGCCGAGGCGCCGCCGGCGCTGCGCGACCGGCGGGTGGAGATGACCGGCCCAACCGAGCGCAAGATGACGATCAACGCGCTGAACTCCGGCGCGAAGGTCTGGCTGGCCGACTTCGAGGACGCCACCACTCCGACCTGGCACAACGTCGTCGCCGGCCAGATCAACCTGCTCGACGCGCGCACCGGCAAGGTCGAGTACACCAGCCCGGAGGGCAAGCAGTACCGGGTCACCGAGACCGACCTGCCGGCCGTGGTTGTCCGGCCACGGGGCTGGCACCTGGACGAGCGGCACCTGAGCGTGGCCGGCGAGCCGGTGGCCGGCGCGCTGGTCGACTTCGGGCTGTACTTCTTCCACAACCCTTCGGTGCCCTACTTCTACCTGCCCAAGCTGGAGAGCCACCTCGAGGCGAGGCTGTGGAACGACGTGTTCGGCTACGCCGAGCAGGCTCGCGGGGTGGCACACGGCTCGATCCGGGCCACCGTGTTGATCGAGACCATCACCGCCGCGTTCGAGATGGAAGAAATCCTCTACGAGCTGCGGGAACACGCATCCGGGCTGAATGCCGGCCGGTGGGACTACCTGTTCTCGATGATCAAGAACTTCCGGGACGCCGGGCCGGAGTACATCCTGCCGGACCGCAACGCGGTGACCATGCGGGCGCCGTTCATGCGCGCCTACACCGAGCTGCTGGTGTCCACCTGCCACCGGCGCGGTGCGTTCGCGATCGGCGGGATGGCCGCGTTCATCCCCAGCCGGCGCGATCCCGAGGTGAACGAGCAGGCGATCGGCAAGGTCCGCGACGACAAGCAGCTGGAGGCCCAGGCCGGCTTCGACGGCTCCTGGGTGGCCCACCCGGACCTGGTGCCGGTCTGCGACGAAGAGTTCAGCGCGGTGTTGGGGGAGCGGCCCAACCAGCTGGACCGGCTGCGCGACGACGTGGCGGTGACCGCGGGCGACCTGTTGAACGTTGCCGGCACACCCGCCGAGTGCACCGAGGACGGGCTGCGCAACGACGTCAGCGTGGGAATCCAGTACATCGAGTCCTGGCTGCGCGGCACCGGGGCGGCCGGGATCAACAACATGATGGAGGACGCCGCCACCGCCGAGATCGCTCGCTCCCAGGTGTGGCAGTGGCTGCATGCAGGCACGACATTGGAGGGCGGCCCCGAGGTGACCGAGGAGCTGGTTCGCTCGGTGATCGACGAGGAGCTCGGCAAGATCCGAGGCGCGGTCGGTGCGCAGGCCTATGACGAGGGCAGGTGGGAACAGGCCCGTGAGGTCTTCGAACAGGTGGCGCTGGCCGACGACTTCGTCGACTTCCTCACCCTGCCCGCCTACCAGTTGATCGACTGAGTCGTGGGTGGTTCTGACAGAGTCGTAGGCTGTGGCGGTGAGTTCCTGCGCGGCGCCGGCCCCGGCGCATGCCGGTCCGCCCGAAGTTGTCGAGGTCAGCGAAGGGGTGTTTGCCTACATCCAGCCGGACGGCGGCTGGTGGATCAACAACACCGGGTTCCTTGCCGGCCGCCGAGGTGTGGTCAGCATCGATTCCTGCTCCACCGAGCGGCGCACCCGTGCCTACCTGGACGCAATCGCCCTGGTCAGTGACCGCCCGGTCCGCACGCTGGTCAACACCCACCACCACGGTGACCACACCTACGGCAACTGCCTGTTCCCCGGCGCGACCGTGGTGGCGCACGAGCGCACCCGCACCGAGGTCATCGACTTCGGGCCACCTAGGCAGCTGCCGTTCTGGACCCCGGTGGACTGGGGCGAGCTGGAGCTGGAGCCGCCGTTCCTGACCTACACCGACTCGGTGACCGTGTGGTCGGACGAGCTGCGCTGCGAGGTGCGCCACGTCGGGCTCCCGGCGCACACCACCAACGACTCGATCGTCTGGCTGCCGGACCGTTCGGTGCTGTTCTGCGGCGACCTGCTGTTCAACGGCGGCACCCCGTTCCTGCTGATGGGCTCGGTCACCGGCGCGATCGAGGTGCTGTCCACCGTGCTGGCCCCGCTGGGCGCGAGCACGATCGTGGCCGGGCACGGCCCGGTCGGCGGGCCGGAGCTGATCGGTGAGGCGCTCGGCTACCTGCGGTTCGTGCTTGACACGGCGCGGGCCGGGAAGGCGGCCGGCCTGACACCGCTGCAGGCGGCGCGGGAGACCGACCTCGGCCAGTACCGCGAGCTGCTGGACGCCGAGCGCGTGGTGGGCAACCTGTACCGGGCCTACGCGGACCTGGACGGCGGGCCGCCCGGTGCGCCCATCGACGTGATGGCCGCGTTCGCCGACATGGTCGCCTACAACGGCGGCCAGCCGTTGAGCTGCTATGCGTGAGGCCACCCAGCTGGACTGGGATCCCAGGGTGGTGGCCTACGACCACCCCGACGCGGTCGCGCTGGTCGCGGCGGTCCAGCAGGTCTACCTGCACCGCTACGGCCAGAACGACATCACGCCGGTCGCCGCCGGCGAGTTCTCCGCACCCGCCGGGCTGTTCCTGGTCGGCTACTCCGACGGCGCGCCAGTGGCCTGCGGCGGCTGGCGGTTCCGCGCCGCTACCGGGGAGGACCCGGTGCTGCGCGACGGCGACGTGGAGCTCAAACGGATGTATGTGGTCGACGGCATGCGCGGGCGCGGCCTCGCCCGCCGCCTGCTGGCCGAGCTGGAACGCCACGCGGCCGCGGCGGGCGCCCGGCGGATCGTGCTGGAGACCGGGCCCCGTCAGCCCGAGGCGATACAGCTCTACCGCACCAGCGGCTACCACGAGCTAGGACGATTCGGCGCATACCGTGACCATCCGCTGAGCCGGTGCTTCGCCAAACCCCTGCCGTGAGCCCGGGCGGCGCCTCGATAGTCTGCACGGCGTGCCCATCTACGCCCTCGGCGACTGTGAGCCAGACATCCATCCCGACGCCTATGTGCACCCGGATGCGGTGGTCATCGGCGGTGTCACGCTCGGCGCGTTCGCCACGGTGTGGCCGGGCGCGGTGCTGCGCGGCGACGACGGCCGGATCTGGGTCGGCGAGCGCACCAGTGTGCAGGACGGTTCGATCGTGCACACCACGGCGGTGCAGGACACGGTCATCGGCAACGACTGTGTAGTCGGGCACAACGTGCACATCGAGGCGGCGGTCATCGCCGACCACTGCCTGATCGCCTCCGGCTCGGTGGTGCTGAACCGGACCCGGATCGACGAGGGCGCGGTGGTGGCCGCCGGCGCGGTGGTCTCGCCGGACACCCACGTACCGGCCCGGCGGATGGCGATCGGCGTACCGGCCCGGGTTCGGGAGGGCTACGAGGTGCCGGAGGGCGCCTACGACTACGCGGTGCAGTCGTACGTACGGCGTGGGCAGCGCTTCCGCGCCGAGCTGCGCCGGCTCGACCGGTTGGACCACTCGTGACCGCGAAACCGCTCGCCGAGGTGGTGGAGGCCGGCTGGGCCGAAGCACTCGCCCCGGTGGCGGACACCGTGGCCGGCATGGGCGAGTTCCTGCGCGCCGAGCTCGCGGCCGGGCGCCGCTACCTGCCGGCCGGCGGTAACGTGCTGCGCGCCTTCCAACAGCCGTTCGCCGAGGTCCGCGTGCTGATCGTCGGCCAGGACCCGTACCCGACGGTCGGGCACCCGGTGGGGCTGTCCTTCTCGGTGGCGCCGCAGACCCGGCCGCTGCCCCGCAGCCTGATGAACATCTTCCGGGAGTACGGCGAGGACCTGGGGCATCCGATGCCGTCCTGCGGCGATCTGACCCCGTGGACCGAGCGCGGCGTGCTGTTGCTCAACCGGGTGCTCACGGTGGCCCCTGGCCAGCCCGCGTCGCACCGCAACAAGGGTTGGGAGAAGGTCACCGACCAGGCCATCCAGGCACTGGCCGCGCGCGGCGCACCGCTGGTGGCCATCCTGTGGGGCCGGGACGCCAGGACACTGCGCCCGCTGCTCGGCGCGGACGTGCCGTGCATCGAGTCGGCGCACCCGAGCCCCATGTCGGCGGACCGTGGCTTCTTCGGCTCCCGCCCGTTCAGCCGGGCCAACGAACTCCTCGAATCCCGAGGCGCCGCCCCCATCGACTGGAAACTCCCCTAACCCCGGGCTCCCAGCCTCCCCGCGAGTCGGGGCTCTCAGCACACTGAGCCGGGATTCTCGGCACGCCCGTGCGCCGCACGGCCCGCCGCGTACGGAAAAACCCGGTACGTCGGGATCGGCGTACCGGGTTGTGAACAGCGCGGGGTCAGCCGCGGGTGACCTTGCCGGCCTTCAGGCAGGAGGTGCAGACGTTCACCCGCCGGCGAGCGGCACCGTTCAGGCTGGTCCGAACGGTCTGGATGTTCGGGTTCCAGCGGCGGTGGGTACGGCGGTGGGAGTGCGAGACGGACATGCCGAAGCCCGGACCCTTACCGCAGACGTCGCAGACGGCAGCCACGTCGATAACTCCTTGTGTCGATGTTCGATGCGCGCTCGCCAGCGGGCGCGGGACCGGCATAGGCCGGGCGTTGGTGTCAAGAGTAGCTAGCCGGGTCCTCAGCGACCACACCGGGGCGGTCGATACGCTCGTGGG
>DASYBQ010000233.1:0-13910 GCA_036500625.1 Pseudonocardia sp.
CTGATTGCCTCACGCTCGAGTCCGAATTAGTAGTCCTCCGAGGCGAGGTTGTCTATATGGCCGGTGCTTTTACACACCCTTAGTACGGCGACAACCATGCTATACGGGTGCCGCTGCCCGAGAGAGTGAAACCCACAAGGGGAAGTTGGGGTCGTTTATGACGTTCAGGCAGCGGGCCCGGGCTCTTTTGTCGCAGATAGCCGCACGCTGGATGCGATAACGTCACACACAAGACGATTACTGTGGCCGGTGTTGCTAGGGTGGTGAGAGTGATGGTCGAAGGGCCTAAAGTAGGTGGTCCATTCAGGCGATCCGTCCTGCGGGTTTGTTCGCAAGAGCCAATACTACTCGACAAGGCCATTTCGGGTGGACATGCGGCAAGTCTTTCGGCTCCCCGCCCCTAGAGGGCCTATCCTCCGCGGGCAGGTTTTGACGTGCGACCGCACATCGAGAAAGGGGTGCCCGGCCATGAAAATCGTGTGCAGCGGCGGCGGGCCGGCGGGACTGTACTTCGCAATCTCCGCCAAGCGCCGCGATGCCGGGCACGACATCACCGTGCTGGAGCGCGACCCGGTGGGGGCCACCTACGGCTGGGGCATCGTCTACTGGGACAACCTGCTCGACATGCTCTACCGCAACGACATGGACAGCGCCCGCCACATACGCGCCGACTCCCGGCTGTTTCACGAGCAGGAGATCCGGGTGGCGGACCACGTCGCCTACCTGCCCGGCTACGGCTACAGCATCACTCGCGCACGGCTGCTCGAAATCCTCACCGCCCGCGCCCGCGCGCTCGGGGTCGACGTCCGGCACGACCGTGCCGCGGCCGAGGAGACTCTCGATGCCGACATCGTGGTGGCCGCCGACGGAGCCGGCAGCGACCTGCGACGGGCCCATGAACACCATTTCGGCACGCGGCGCAGCTTCGGTCGCAACCGCTACATCTGGCTCGGCACCACGAAACTCTTCGGCCGTTTCACCTTCGCGTTCGAGCGCACCGAGGCCGGGTGGATGTGGATACACGGCTACCCGTCCAGCGCCGGTACCAGTACCTGCATCGTCGAGTGCGCCGCCGAGACCTGGCAGGGCAATGGATTCGACACCCGCAACACCGAGGACACTCTGCGCCTGCTGGAGAAAATATTCGCCGACCACCTCCAGGGGCATGCACTGATCAGCGACTCCCGCGGCGAGGCGGCGCGCTGGCTGGCGTTCCGGCAGATCACCAACGAGGTCTGGTACCACGACAATCTGGTACTGCTCGGCGACGCCGCGCACACCACCCACTTCACCATCGGCTCCGGCACCAGGCTGGCAATGATTGACGCCGCGTCTCTCGCCCAGGCATTATTCGAAAACCCTGACCCGCGCGCCGCGCTGGCGCACTACGACCAACGCCGCCGCGCCGCGCTGCGCACCAGCCAAGCCGGCGCACGCACCAGCATGGCCTGGTTCGAAAACGTGCAGAACTATCTCGAACAGGACGTGACCGCGTTCGCCTACTCGCTGTCCAGCCGGCTTGGGCAGGAACCGCCGTGGCGCTACCAGAAGTACCTCGCCACCCAAATACCGGTAGCCCGCGGCGTCCGCCGCCACTACGACAACGCCACCCGCTGGTACCGCGCCTGCAAACGCGGTGAACACGCACTCACCCCGCCCTCGCCCGAGCTGGTCGGCTGAAACAGGCGGCTACCGCGACATGCGACCGCCATGAACGAGTTGGGTGCGCTCTGTAGGCGCGCCGTAGGCCTCGATGAGCCGAGGATTCGGTCCGGGACGGTCAGCCCGTGGCGCCATCGGCCAGCCGCGCGGCGCGGAGCCGGAGCTTGCTGGGCTCATCGGTGGACGCGGCGCCGGGAGTGTCGGCGATCCTCGCGAGATCCTCACGCAGGCCGTCGAGCCACACCCTCAGGTCCGCGAGGTGATAGAGGTCCTGGCCGAGGTCGGTGGGGCAGTCGGTCCACGGGTCTTTCGACGGCGGCCCGGTCTGCCCGGGACGTTCGCGGCGGAGCAGATCGTCGGCTATTCGTTCGAAGCGGCCGGCGAGGTCGGCCGCTGTACCGGTCAGTGGCGTGACGCAGGGCAGCAGCCCCCCTGCGGGGCAGGCCCGCACGAGCGCCTCGGCGCCCCGTACCGCGTGGTGGCCCGCGATCAGGCTGGCCTGCCAGTCGACCTGGCCCGCCAGCTGGCGCTCGCCCTGGTACAGCGCGTAGGACGCCTCGGCGAGCTGACCGGCCGCGCGGGCCCTCGGCAGCGCGTCGGCCGGATGCGCGCCCAGAGCGAGGACGGCCACCGTCTCGCGGACGACGTGTGCGGCCTCGGCGAGGAAGGTCCCGGTGGCGCGGTGCAGTTCCCCGGACCCGCCGCGTGGCCAGGCGAGCAGCCCGATGAACACCCCGACCACCGCCCCGAGAACCACATCCACGACCCTGGCCTCGGCCAGCCGCCAGTCCACCGGCGAGACCTGGGCGAACACCAGCGCGATGACCAGGGTGAACAGGGCCTGCGCCCAACCAAGGCCGAGTAGCGGCCCGGCCGCGAGGCCGATCAGCATCACCAGAGGCAGGACCACGGCGTACACCGGCGCGGGAATGCCGACGACGAGCAGGCCCGCTGCCAGCACCGAGCCCACCACGGTGCCCACCAGCGCCGGGCGCAGCACAGCGCGGGTCTCCTGGGCCGAGGTACGCAGCACGGTGAGGATCGTGAGCAACACCCAGAAGCCGTGCGAGAGATCGAACACCCCGGCCAGTAACCGGGCCACGGCCAGCGCGGCGGCCAGGCGCAGCGCGCCTTGGAAGTACACCGATCGCGGCGTGAGGTGTTCGCGCATGCGGTGCCACCACAACCAGGGGGTGGAGCGGTAGGCGTACCAGAAGGGACCCGGTTGTGCCGAGGGCGGCGTGGGATCCGTGCCGAGCGGCGCGTCCGCCGCGACCCGGATCGCGGTCACCATGGACTTCGTCCACTCCCCGAGGCTCAGCGCGAGCGCGCCGAGCCGCAACTGCTCCGGTGTGGCGCCGTCCGGCGAGGTCGCCGCCCTGGCCGCCCGGAACTGCGTCAGTGCGGCGGCCACCCGGTCGGTCTCGGGTACCTCGCCCCGACCGCGCAGCCAGTCCGCGGCCGCCTCGGCGCATGACGCCGCCTGGCGCAGCAGCGCGGCAGCCCCTGGCAACTCGACCGCCCCCTGCTCATCAGCATAGTGCAGGTCGACCGTCCGCCCCAACAGCAAGCGCGTGGTGCCGGCCGCCGAGGTCAGCGCCCGATCACGCCGACCCGCCGACGCCGGCCGCTGGGTCGGCGGCAGCCGCGAGGGCCGTAGCGCCTCCGCTGCATCGATCGCCCCCGCAAGCAGCGCGGTGAGCCGCGACCGCCCGTGCGGGCTCCCGGACCAACCGTCCGCGACCGCAACCAGACAACCCGCGAGCCCGGCGACGGCGTCACCCAGCCGGGCCGGATACGGCACCGGGGTGGGATCCGGCCACAGCACCAGCTCCGCCACCGCGAGCAGCAGCACCGCAAGAGTCACCCCGGCCAGCCGCCATCCGAGCGAGCCCGGTTCGTACGGTGGAAAGCACGGCAGGATGTACAGCAGCTGCATACCTGTGGCCATCCCGAC
Organism: Pseudonocardia sp.; assembly: GCA_036500625.1. Taxonomy (GTDB): domain Bacteria; phylum Actinomycetota; class Actinomycetes; order Mycobacteriales; family Pseudonocardiaceae; genus Pseudonocardia. The sequence goes on from DASYBQ010000233.1 coordinate 3,620, forward strand.
CAGCCGAGGGCCACCCACTCCGACGAAACTCACCACGAAGCCGAGCACGAACATCCCGGCGACGGCCGCGGCGGTGTGCACCGACAGCAGCGTGCCCAGCGTCACGAGCAGCCAGGCGACCGGCAGCGCGGCGACCAATGCGCGGGCCCGTTGAGCCGGGCTGCCCGGAATCTGCGAGAGCGCACCCAGCGCGACGGCACCGAACAATGCATACGGCGCCATCTCCGCATTGCCGAAGCCGTACCGGCAGAGATAGAACCCGCCACACGCGACGAGCGTGACCCGCGCCGCCCGCCGCACGGCCACCAGCCCCGCGTCCCTTCGCAACAACCAGGCCGGCGTAATCGCCATCCCGCCATCCTCGCATGGCGGAGGCCGCCAACGGCTGGCGATCGCCCTGCGCAACTCACCCGGTGACGCGGGCGCCAGGATAGAACTGCCCCCGGAACGGCGGCACGAAACTCTGCACACCGTCGCGGCAGTTCACCCAGGCCCGACCAGATCTGGCCCCGTTGTCCGAGACTGGATCGCCGCGATGCGAGTGGCTCAACGACGGCCAGCGGCGAAAGGGCCGCGGCGGCGGCCGTATCCTTGGTTAGGCTGATGTCGCGCTCTCCGCCATATCCGTGACCGGGTCACGGGTCGGGGGTGGCCCGATGAGGGGGTGGACAAGCTGGCGACGGATGAACCATCTGAGCGAAAGCTGTCCGAGGAGTACTTCCGGACGCCGTCCTCGGCGCGTATCTGGAACTATTGGATGGGTGGGAAGGACAACTATCCGATCGACCGGGAGGCCGGTGACGCCTACGCGCTGACGAATCCGGGTATCCGGGTCGGTGCTCGGGAGTCGCGGCGATTCCTGATCCGGGTGGTGCACTACCTGGCGGCCGAGGCTCGGGTTCGGCAGTTCTTGGACATCGGTACCGGGTTTCCGACCGTGCAGAACACTCACGAGGTTGCCCAGGCCGTGGCGCCCGAATCCACAATCGTCTATGTGGATCACGATCCGGTGGTGTTGGCCCACGCCAGGGCATTGTTGGTCCCCGGCGGCGAGGCGGGTATGACCAGCTTCATCGACGCCGACGTGCACGATCCGAGTCAGATCCTGTCCGAGGCTCGTCGCGTGTTGCATTTCACCGAGCCGATCGGGGTGCTGTTCTTCGGGGTCCTTGGCCACGTCGGCGACCTCGACACAGCGCGTGCCATCGTGGCTGAGGTGACGGATGCGCTCCCGCCGGGTAGCTATTTCGCGCATTACGACGGGATCAGCGCCGATCCCGCCTACGCGCCCGCGCTCGCGGAGTATCCGAGGTTCCCCGCGCCGTACAACCTGCGAACGCCGGGGCAGCTTGCCGAGTTCTACGAGGGGCTCGAACTCGTCGATCCCGGGGTGGTTCCGGTCAATCAGTGGCGGCCCAGGCTGGCGGTGCAGGGCGGGCAGATCGAGCCGGTGTCCTTCTACGGCGGCGTCGGCCGCAAATCCTGACTGCGGGTTCCGGGTGGTCGAGTCCTGCCCCGCGCCACCGCGGATGACTAGCGTTGGGGTCGGGTGCGTAGTTCGCCGAGCACGACCCCGTAGAGCAGATGGTCGCTGATCAGTGCTGCCCGTTCGACGACGGAGCGGCGTTGATTTTCGCTCAGTCCGAACATGGGAGCAAGTAGTGCCTCGAATCCGGCCCAAAGACTAAGGCCGTAGGCCGGCCCGGCACCGGCGCGCAAACGGACCCAGGAAGGCAGCGAGGCGAACGCGGCGCCCCCGGCCGCGCCGTAGGCCCAGTGCAGCAACTCCACCAGGGCGTCACGTTGCGCAGGCTCGGGCAGTTTAGTGAGCAGGTCATGCACCGGGTGTTGCCGCGCCGCGACGTCGGGTGGTTGCTGCTCGAGCACACCCAGCCGCAGGGTCAGAGTGCGCATCCCACTCATGGCCATCGCGGCAACCGCTCCCCGCAGCGCCCCGTGCGCCAACCGCCTCGACCACCTCGAATGAACTCGGCGCGGCGCTCGAGCGAGTTTTTTCGGCTTCATCGGCATTCCCTCAGGCTCGTTGACTAGCCGGAACGTTTAAAGGTGCGTTCGTTGCCCTGCCGGGTGACGCTGATCCCGACCCTGCTGGGATCGGAATCTATGCCCCGGGTCATCATGAACTTCCGGATCTCTGGTATCGAGGCGACCGTGAACCCGCCGGCCGCCACCACACCGACGCCGATGACTATCTTCTTGAACTTGGACCACCGCGACATAACCAACACCTTCCTCACCGGGGCCAATGCTATGCCCTAGACCATCCACCGTCTAGGCCACCGCCGGTGGGGGCTACTCAGGACCAATCGTGGTGGACCCAAACAGCCCGCCGACCGCTGGCTTCGGGTGCGGTCCACTCGATAGTTCGCGTGTTGAGCGGCAGGTATTTTTGGGCGTCGGTGGTGCCATGAAGAATTAGCGAACTCAACCGGAAACGTCGTGCCGGTCGAGGTTGGGCGGTTTGCGTTGGTTTTCGCCGTCGGGCAGGACCCGGGCAGCCACGGCCAGTATGAAGGCGAACGACGCGAAGAGAACCTGCGCACCCGCCGGCATGGCCAGGGTGAGCATGCAGGCAGTGGTGACGAAGAGGCAGTAGATGTCATCGTCCATGGCGCGCGCCCCTCTCGGGCTGCTGCCGCGCAGCGCGCAGGGGAAGCCGCTACGCGAGCGACTTCAGTGTGCGCCGACAAATCGCCGGTGCGCCAGCGACCAACCCGGTGAGCTGAGCCCGATGGCGACTACGCCGAACGAGGACGACCGCGGCTGGGCCGGTCACCAGGAGTTCCCGGCGCGACTCGAACGCACACCCGGGCGGATCGGCTGGGTCTGCCCGCGACACCGAGCCGGCTTTCGGGCGTGGAACAGTACCGACAAAAGCCACCCGTTCATATTGTCCCCGGCTCGCCACGCGGGTAAACCGGGTGCATGGGCAGAGAAATCCCGCCGACGCTGGGCAGTGGGTTTTTTGTGCGGGCGGGCCCCCCGTCGAACCACCTGTTCGCTCCGCTGGTCGACCAGCTGGCCAACGTCCGGAGGTGGAACGCCGAGCGGGAGTGGGGGTTCACCAGCTCTGAGCTCGCCGCGATCGACATCACACCGAGAACCCATCGCGCCCCACTGGTCGTGGACGTCCTGGCGGTCTATCTGAAGGCCGAGCGTCAGCGTGACGGGCTGGACGGGGTCCGGCGTACCTGCCACGAGCTGTGGGAGGTCGTGGCGCAGCGGTACCTCAACACGTGGTGCTGGGATTGGTTGCCCGAGACCTATTACGGCCGTTATAAGCCGGTGCGGCTGCTTGCCGGCATTGAGCACCGGCCGGGCGTGCGCCGGGTGACGGTCGACCTAGGCGCCCATTGGAGACCGGGACACCATGTCCGGCCGAGGGCCATCCGCGGCAGAAACTCCGCGCACGCCGAGATCCTTGCGGCGGCCGCGCACTTTCCCCGTTGGGCCAAGGCGATGGACGGCGTCAACGTGCCATACGTCTGGCTCCCTGGCTACCAGGTGACCGTCCCCGAGCATGCCGTCAACACTCGGCTGCCAGGGCTGGCGTGGGTGCACTACCGACGCACCCTGAGCCTCACGGTGAACTGGGCTGATCACGCCCACAGCGGCTGGGCCGCCCCCACCTGCCGCTAGGCGGCCGGTACCGGTCCGCTCAGTGACCCGAGGCGGCACCGATCATGAGCGGAAAAACCACGAAAAGCACAAATGACCCAGCTCCCAGGTATCCGAAAACCAACCCAAGGATCGCCAAGGTATCCCCCGCGTAGCCCAGCTCCCGCACCTGGCGGCGAGCCTTGTGACCGGTGATGATCGCTACCACCGAGCCGACCCAAAAGAACCAGAGCAGGCCGGCGATCAGTGAGACCACCGCCAGCACCGAAGTTTGTGGCGCCGGTACCGGCTGTTGACGCCAGCCCGCCGGTAGAGGCGGCTGTCGGGGAGGCACCGGCGGCTGCGCGTTGAACGGCGGTGGTTCGGTTGTCATGGCGGAGTCCCCCGAGCATTGGAGTGGTTGCGATACTGCCATCGGCCGATCTCAGTATGTTGTTACTGACGTGAAAGAGGGGGCTATACGAACTAGCCGCCCTTGCGCCGACATGTGACCTCCAGTCGATCTGGCCTGGCTCGTGGAGTTCCCCGCGACGCGGTTACCCCCGCTCAGCCGGACCACATTCGATAGCAAGATGGGCTCGCGCTCGGCACGCCTGGCACCGTTGCATTGGCTGGAGTGCAAACAGTAACCACCGTGGCTGCTCCCTCTGATCAGATGGTGCGGGCCAGCCGGTGCGGGCCTCCAGGCCTCCAGGTTGGGTCAGAGGGTCGCGTCGGTGGCAACTCTGGCGAGTTCGAGCGCGGCGCGTGCGCGGCCGACCGGTTCTGCCTGGACATTGACCACGGTGGCGTCGCGGATCTCCAACAAGGCCCGGAAGAGGGCCGTGCAGGGGTTGGCGCGAAAGAAGTCCTGCACCTGCCCGTAGGAGTGCGCTACACAGTCGGTAACGGAGTCAACTCCACGTTCTCGGACCCGAAGTCCCTTCCGGATCAGCCGCGTGGTGGCGCGTGCCGTGCTCCGGTCCTGGGCTTTTCCTGCGTCAATCTGGTCGCGATCGCGACCATGACGAGTAAGGAGCGGGTTCACAGCTTCCGGCCTCAGGTGGTCGCTACCAGGAAGACCTCCCCGCTTGACGGCCGGAGGCCATCGGTTCGGCCGGTGAAGTAGCGCTGAGTGAGGTCGGCCGAGGGTATGTATCGGGCCTGCCGGAAACCGGCCTCGCGGGCCAGTGTCAGCATTTCGGGCGGGCTGAAGAAACTGAGGAACGGCGTTCCGGACGCTCGCGCTTTTCCCTTGACCGCCTGCAGCCGCGGGCGTTCCTCGGGTTCGACGAGCTCGGCCGGCAGCAGGAACGTCATGGCCAGGGTGGTGCCCGGGGCGAGCGCCGCGACCTGGCGCAGGGTGGCCGCGATCGCGTCCTTGGTGAGGTACATGGAGACGCCGGTGGAGGCCACCAGCGCCGGCTGGCTCGCGTCGAAGCCGGCGGCCGCCAATCGCTCCCACCAGGATTCGTCCGCTTCGAAGTCGACCGGCACGAGTCGTAGCCACTCGGGGACGCCGAAGCCGAGCTTGGTCAGGCGTTGCCGTTTCCAAGCCACCGCGGCGGGCTGGTCGATCTCGAATATGCGCAGCCGGGAAGCGATCTCCGGCCGGCGTTGGGCGAAGGTGTCCAGGCCGGCGCCGAGGATGACGTACTGGCCGACGCCGTGGCCGACCTGTTCGACCACCAGATCTTCGATGAAGCGGGCACGGGACACGGTGCCCGCCCGGAAGCCGAGGGTCGCCTCCGGGTCCATGTCCGGACGGTGCCGCCAGCCGTCGTCCGGGTCTGCCAGCCGCAGGCCGATCTCGTCGGAGAACACGTGCGGCGGCGGATCGACCTGGACGTGCATGGCTCGCCACAAGGCGACGCGAGCGGCCGTGCTGTCCGGTGCCGCGGTTCGCTGATCAGGCATGATGTTCTCTTCCGATGCGGGCAATGGGTGTCGGGTCAGTCCTTGGCCGGCGCCTGGAGACTCCAGATTCGCCCGTCGGGGTCTCGGACTGTCATTTCCTTGGTCCCGTAGTGGGTTTCCTCGAACGGTGTGACCACCTCGACGGCGGAGTCGGGGTGGAAAGCTTCCGCGTCGGTCACCTTCAGCACCAGCTGCATCCGGGGCTCGCGGTTCTCAGGTATTTCGGCGATGAAAAGAGCGGGTCCGCCGCCGTTGCGGAGCTGGCCGGAGTTGTGGTCGGTCTCGAACTCCAACTCGAAGCCCAGTGCTTGAAAGAATCTCGCCGCCTTGCCCCAGTTGTGGGTTTCCAGGTGCACGGCCTCGATGCCCTCGGTGGTCATGTCAGGTCTCCTCTGTCAGATGGTGGCGGTCGCCGCTCATCGGTGTCGTCGAGGTAGGCGCGCAGCGCGTCAGCGACCAATGCAGAGAGGGAGAGGCCGGACTCGATGGCGTGATGCTTGACCTGCCTGATCAGCCCGATCGGCAAGTACACGTTGAACTGCTTGACTTCCTCGTCGCCCACCACACGATGCTAGCATCCTAGTAAGCTAGTTGCCATCGGGATCCTCGATACCGCTGGCTGCCCTTCCGAGGGTGAAAACCCTCCGGTTGGGAGGTTCGGAGCGCGGCACAACCACCTACTGTTTCTCCGATGGTGCCCAGTACTGACGGTTACGACGTCGATGCCGTGGTGGTGGGCGCCGGAATAGCCGGGCTCGTCGCCGCCCGGCAGCTGACGGCGCAGGGCCTTTCGACCATGGTGCTGGAACGCGAAGGGCATGTCGGCGGGAGAATCCAGACCGTGCGCAGGCCGGGCGTCTATCTCGAGCACGGCGGCATCTTTCACACCCTCGGTTACCGCGCGATGCGCCAGCTCCTGGCCGAGGTGGGGCTGGCCGACGAGGTGGTCGCCACCGAAGGCGGGTTCAACGCCGCGGTCCGCGACGGTGCCGGCTGGCAGCATGTCGACTACGGGTCGCTGACCGGACCATTGCGGTTCGGCGCGCTGGGCTGGAAGGACCGGTTGTCGATCCTGCGGGCGGCCGTGCCGGCGCTGCTCGCCCGGCCCGCCGACCTCGGCGATCTCACCACGCTGCTGCGGCTGGACACCCGGTCCGCCGCCGACGGTCTCACCAAGCGCGCGGCGAGTTACTTCACCGCGGGGCCGCACGAGTTCCTCTGGGGCACCGCGACCGAGCGGTTGTCCTTCGCCATGCTCGCACTGCAGCTGCACGTGTTCCGGGGTGAGCTGCGCGAGGTGCGCGGCGGCATCGGGCGGCTGACCGACGCGCTCGCCGCTGACCTGAACATCCGCACCGCGACGTCGGTCGAACGGATCGAGTCGGTCGGCGACGGCGTGCTGGTCCACCAGCAGGGCCGGCTGGGGCCGCTGCGGGCTCGGGCCGTGGTGCTGGCGGTGCCGGCCGATGTGGCGGCTTCACTCTGGCCGGGCGCGCCGGCGGCGGTCCGTCGACACCTCACCTCGATGGACTACTCGCGAATCGACTACGTCTACCTGCGCACCAACCAGCCGTTGCGGATACGCGCCGGCGGCAAGGTCATCGGCATCGAGGTGATCACCGAGCCTGAGGTCGGCGGTAGCACCCTTGGCGGAATCTACTTCGCCGACGGCTGGGCGGACGACGGCGGGTTGCTGCTGGTCACCGCATCTCCGGGCGCCGGCGCGGAACACCTCGGCGACACCGAGCTCGCCGACCGACTGCAGGCCGATGTGGAGAAACTGCACCCCGACCTCGTCGGCCAGGTCACCGATCGCATCGTGATGCGCCACCACCGCTACACACCGACCTTCAGCCCCGGCTCGGTGCGCCGCCTCGCCGCCGCCCGGGAGCAACTTCCGTCCGGACGCATCGACCTCGCGGGCGACCACATGACGGCCCCCTGGGTAGAGGGCGCCGTGCGCAGCGGCCAACTCGCCGCGACCCGGGTGCATATTTCGCTGCGCAACCGCTGAGCCGGGTCAACGCCGTGCCACCAACCTGTGACGAACCTTGGAACAAGGCATCCCACGTCGTGAAGCTTCGAGCTTAAGATCGTACGGTGGCGAGTGTCACGCCACCCTGCTTGTCGTCGGAGGAGGCCGATATGGCGGATGAAGTGCTGACGCTGCCGGTCAGTGAACTGGCTCTGCGGTGGTGGATTCAGCTCCCTTTTGACGAGGGCCCGGCCTGGGTGCAGGTCAAGGGACTGCTTCGGCCGGTCGACTCCGGCGACAAAATCAACAGCGGTGACGAGAAATGGCGGGTCTACGCGGTGCGCGGTAGGCGCCGGATGCACATCCGGGTGGCCGGCGACCAGGCATTCCCGGTCTGCGACGTGTTCCCTGGAGCGCGGGCCTGAGCTTCGGCCCGCGCTCCAGGGTCCTACTGCTCGCAGGCTGTGCCGTCGTTGTCCCGGTCCAGGGCTGGCCGGTAACCGGGCTCACCCCGCTGGATGGGGGCCGCGCCGGCGGCACGTGCCGCCGTGCAGTTCTTGTAGTAGACGGCGCCGCCGGAATCTTGGGTCGTGCTGGGCTCGGGTTCGGACTGCTGCGGCATGGGTGCCGCCCGGGGTGGGTACGCGGCGGCGGGCGGCGGGGTCTGGACGACAGGCAGCGGGGCCTGCGCGACGGGCTGTGCGGCCGCCTCGACCGGGGCGGCGGGCGGAGCGCCAACGAGGTACTGCTGCCGCGGCGCCGGCGCGACCGCTTGTTCGACGGGCGCGCCAGGCGCGGCAGGCGCGGCGTCGGCGGTAGGTGCCGGCGTTGTCAGGGCGCCGCCGATAATGAGAGCTCCAATACCGATGACCAGCGTGCTCGTGGTGCGGCCACGGCTGCCGTCGGTCAGTTTCCGGGCGCGAACCCATACGACGCACGCCGGAACTGCGAGCAACAGCAAGAACGCCAGCCCGACGGCGCGGGACCCGGGGACCAGCGCGAGAATCGCACTCAGCAGAACAAGACAGAACGGGGCATTTCCTATTGCTACCGAGGGGCGTTGCGGAATTCCGGAGGTTTTCTCACCGGAAGACTGTGGCTCGAGCTGGGCGGGCTGGGACATTGGTCGACCCTCTGAGTGGGCCGCTCACGATGAGCGACAGATGTCCCAGGTGTCGTATTTGCCCCGAAAACTGTTACCAGCCCCCTTCCACCTCACAATGATCACCGCTTACGGCGCCGCGGCCCGGCTAGTAGGCGGCGGAGAGCTTGCGGCTGGAGATGATGTCGTCGATGAGGCCGTACTCCTTCGCCTCGGCGGCGGTCAGAATCCGGTCCCGGTCGATGTCGTTGTGCACCTGCTCGACGTCGCGGGCACAGTGCCTGGCCAGCGTCGATTCCATGAGCCGGCGGACGAGGGAGATCTCGGCCGCCTGGATTTCCAGGTCCGAAATCTTGCCCTGCATCCCGTCCATGGACGGCTGGTGCAGCAGCACCGCGCGTTCTGCACCGCGAACCGGCGGCCCGGCGAACCCGCCGCGAGCAGCACGGCGGCGGCCGAGGCGGCCTGCCCGAGGCAGACCGTCTGAATGTTCGGCCGGATGTACTGCATCGTGTCATAGATCGCCATCAGCGAGGTGAAGGATCCGCCAGGGGAGTTGATGTACAGCCAAATCTCGCGGTCCGGGTCGGTCGACTCCAACACCAGCAGCTGCGCCAACACATCGTTCGCCGAGGCGTCATCGATCTGCACGCCGAGGAAGATGATGCGTTCCTCGAACAATTTGTTGTACGGGTTGGACTCCTGCACGCCGTAGCTGGTCCGCTCGATAAATGAGGGCAATACATACCGAGACTGAATCGAATGACGAAGACTCACTGTTCGCTCCCGAGGTGGCGCATTTACTGGCAATCCGAACTTAGACCAGTAAACGCGGGACGAGATCTCCCTTTCACGCTCGGCGTACAAGTTCGCTGTCAGCGGAACCAGTGCGCATCGAACAAACCCCCAGCTCAGAGCTCGTGAGTGAAGAGTAACGCTATAGCGTTACTTCTCACTCACGAGCCCTGAGCTGGGGGTTTGGGTCGCCGGGTCAGCCGGACCAGTCGCTGAGGGGCAACGCGGTGGAGGGCGGCGATGGCCGGGTGGGTGCGGTTGGCCCCGGCGGGTCGCGGTGAGCAGCTGGCGGCTGGGCGCCGCGGACAACGGGGATGCGCACGACGGTCGGCTGCGCCGGTAGCCGCGCGAGGCGGGGCAGCAGCGCGATGCCGAGCCCGTGGCCGACGAGGCTGACCACGGCGGTCCACTCGAGTACCTCGTGCGCGATGGCCGGAGTGAAGCCGGTGGTGTTGGTCAACGCCAGGGCGGTTTGCCGGTAGGCGGTGCCCGGCATGCTGAGCACCCAGGGCTGCGCGGCGAGCTCGGCGAGCGTGAGATCGCGGCGGCCGGCCAGCGGGTGCCCCGGGGCGGTGACCAGATCGAGGTGAGGGCCGTCATTCCGGCCTGCTGTAGGTAGTCGAAAACGTTTTCTGCATCTTGTCCGAAATCCATCGGCCCGCTGTCACGCTTCCGAATCGTCGCTGAGCGGACCGGGCGGCGAAAGGCTCTATCGGTTCGACAGGCGCATCATGATTCGGCAGATAGAAGAACGGAATAGAGAGTCGAGAGGAAGCATTTCCCTGTTCCGGGTTGATCACTCTATGCACGGTCGACACCCACTGGCCACCGGTCCAGAAAGCCATCAGGTCGCCAATGTTTACTACGAAACTACCCGGGATCGC
>DASYBQ010000234.1:0-1742 GCA_036500625.1 Pseudonocardia sp.
GAGCTGGCGGCCGGGTGCTCCTTCGACAGCGACCAGTCGGTGTCGGTGGTGCCGATGATCCAGTGCCGGCCCCACGGGATGATGAAGAGCACGCTCTTCTCGGTCCGCAGGATGATGCCCGTGTTCGACTGCAGCCGGTCGCGGGGCACCACCAGGTGGATCCCCTTGGACGCGCGCACGTGGAACTGGCCGCGGGTGTCGGCCAGCGCCTGGGTGTCGTCGGTCCACACCCCGGTGGCGTTGATGACCTGGTTGGCCCGCACCTCGAAGGACTTGCCGGTCACCAGGTCGGTGACCTTGGCGCCGGTGACGCGCTCGCCCTGGCGCAGGAAACCGGTCACCCGCACCCGGCTGGCGGCCAGCGCCCCGAACGTGGCGGCCGTGCGGACCACCGTCATCGTGTGCCTGGCGTCGTCCACCTGCGCGTCCATGTACTGGATGGCGCCGGTGAGCGAGTCGGGCCGCAGGCACGGGGCCTCGCGCAGCGCCCCCTTGCGGGTCAGGTGACGGTGGTGCTTGAGCCCCTTGGCGGTGCCGGAGGCATAGGCCATGCCGTCGTAGATCAGCACGCCGGCGCCGACGTAGGGCCGCTCCCAGATCCGGTGCTGCAGCGGGTACAGGAACAGCACCGGCCGCACCAGGTGCGGCGCGATGACGTTCAGCAGCAGCCCGCGTTCGTGCAGCGCCTCGTTGACCAGCCCGAAGTCGAGCATCTCGAGATAGCGCAGCCCGCCGTGCATGAGCTTGCTCGACCGGCTCGACGTGCCGCTGGCCCAGTCGCGGGCCTCGATGATCGCCGTGGAAAGGCCGCGCGTCACCGCGTCGAGCGCGCTGCCCGCCCCGACGACGCCGCCTCCCACGACCAGCACATCCAGCTCGCGTTCGGCCATCTTGGCGATCGCGTCTTCGCGCGCCGCCGGGGACAGTGCAGCTACCACGACACCTCCGGTTGATTAGCTGACATCTACCCAGTCAAGGGTGCGTTGCACCGCCTTCTTCCACCCTGCGTAGCCGTCCGCTCGCTGCTGGTCGGTCCACTCGGGCGACCAGCGCTTCGACTCGTTCCAGTTCGCCCGCAGCTCCTCGGTGGTCGACCAGAACCCGGTCGCGAGGCCGGCCGCGTAGGCGGCGCCGAGGGCGGTGGTCTCGGCCACCACCGGACGGCTGACCGGGACGCCGAGGACGTCCGCCTGCAGCTGCATGGCCAGGTCGTTGGCGGTGACGCCGCCGTCGACCTTCAGCACCTCCAGGTGCACGCCGGAGTCCTGCTCCATCGCCTCGGCGACGTCGCGGCTCTGGTAGCAGATCGCCTCCAGGGTCGCGCGGGCCAGGTGAGCGTTGGTGTTGAAGCGGGACAGGCCGACGATCGCGCCGCGGGCGTCGCTGCGCCAGTACGGCGCGAACAGGCCGGAGAACGCGGGCACGAAGTAGACCCCGCCGTTGTCGGTCACCTGGCGGGCCAGGGTCTCGACCTCGGACGCGCCGGAGATGATGCCGAGCTGGTCGCGCAGCCACTGCACGGCCGACCCGGTCACCGCGATCGACCCCTCAAGGGCGTAGATCGGCCGGTCCGAGCCGAACTGGTAGCAGACGGTTGTGAGCAGCCCGTTCTTGCTGCGGACGAGTTCCTCGCCGGTGTTCAGGAGCATGAAGTTGCCGGTGCCGTAGGTGTTCTTGGCCTCGCCGGGCGAGAAGCAGACTTGCCCTACGGTGGCCGCTTGCTGGTCGCCGAGGTCCCCGGT
>DASYBQ010000235.1:0-21085 GCA_036500625.1 Pseudonocardia sp.
GTGTGGTCCGAGGCGGCGCGGGCGCCGGTGCTTCCCGGCGCAGGCACATGCGTAGCTCATCACGAGCCGTGTCCGGTGGCTGGTGCTTCGTCCCAGTCCACGGCCCTGACGGATCGGGCAGGCAGACGGCAGCCGCGTGAATTCCAAGTCGGGACGACCCATTGCTCAGCACACTTACTTCCCTGCGCTGCTCCATACGGACCGCGTCTGCATTGGCACTCAATGCTGGGCACCGGGTGACGTCCGTGCATCTCAGGCTTCCGTTACCGGCACGAATGCGGAACTGCCTCAATGCCGCCGCATCGCCGAACTTTCGCCGAACCCGCGCGACCGGCCACGGCGGCGTTCAGCTCGGCGGAGTGCCAGACTGAGCCGCATGGCGGAGCTGAACGGTGTCGCGGCAACTGTCGAGCAGGTGAAGACCCTGGGGCTGACCAACTATGGTCATTTCACCTTCGTCGAGGACGAGCAGGTGCGCGGCCTGTCCTTGCACTTGGACCGCTTGGTACGTGACTGCCGGCAGGTATTCGACGCCGATCTCGACCGTGAGCGGGTTCGCTACCTGGTCCGTCGGATTCTGGCCGAGGTAAACCAGCCGATCATCGTGCGTGTGACCGTGTTCGACCCGGCCCTCGAACTCGGACACCCCGGCGCGGACGCGACACCCCAGATACTCGTCACTGCCCGACCCGCCGCGCAGACGCCGATGTCTGGACTTCGTCTGCTCGGTGAGCTATCAGCGTGATATTCCTGAGGTCAAACATGTCGGGTTGTTCGGCTCCTCGCATTGGCGCCGTATCGCCCAGCGTAACGGTTTCGATGACGCACTGTTCACGGACCGCGATTCAATCATCTCGGAAATCGCCACGTCCAACATTGGCTTCGTCCAAGGCGATCGCGTCGTCTGGCCGAGGGCCGACTGGCTGCCTGGCTGCCTGGCTGCCTGGCGTGACGATGCGGCTGATCAGCCAGGCGCGTGACGAGGACGTTGCCACCACACCGATGAGGCTTGTGAACCTGCCCGAGGTCGACGCCGTGTTCGCCACCAACGCCGCCGTCGGCGTCCGCCTGGTCAGCGCTGTCGACGAATCCCAGTGGCCGACCGAACATCCAACGCTGCATATCTTGCGTAAACAGTATACGGATATTTCGCCGGAGCGAGTCTGATTTGAAAAGGATCGTCCGATATGCTCATCCGCGAGCGTTCTCGCCAGTTAGACGTGACGTTGAGATCGAAAATTAATGATATACGTTCGTAGGGTAGGCGCGTGAACAGTCCGGCTGAGAATTTCGCGACTCCTCGAGTGGCGGCGGGCGCGTTGTTTGTGGACGGCTCGCGGGTGCTGCTCGTGCGAAAGACATACGGCAATGGCTGGGACATTCCGGGCGGTTACGTCGATCGTGGTGAGTCGCCGGCCGATGCGTGTTCCCGAGAAATTCGGGAGGAGATCGGCCTGGAAAGATCGGCGACCAGATTGCTAGTTCTGGACTGGGCGCCCAATGACAGCGATGGAGACAAGATACTGTTTGTCTTCTCCTGCGGATCACTCGGCGATGACGAAGACCGGATCGAGGTGGATGGCCAGGAAATCGATCACTGGGAATGGGTGTCGGTCGACCGTGTCAGTGAGTATGTTATTCCGCGACTGGTCCGCCGGATTTCGGCGGCATACGCAGCGGACCGCGCTGGCGATACCCGCTACCTAGAGCATGGAGAAATCGCGCTGACAGATTCAGGTGGCTGCCCAGACGGTCTCGATGTTGTAGGCGGTCAACAGGCGGTCGGCGGTGAGTAGGGTCATACTTTCACGCTGTGCCTGGGCGGCGGGCAGGCGGTCGAACGAGTCACGGTGCAGAACTGGCAGCTCGGCGACCAGCCGCAACAGCGCGGACAGGTTCCGTCTTCGCCTCGTGCACGCCCACCTCCACCATGCCCAGACGGTGGACTAAGCCCTCAGCTAGGTCAACCTGTGCCGCGCGGCGGGGCTGTCAGGCCGGGATTGCGAGGATCACCCCTACCCGTTGGTCCGGTTCGGGGAGCTCGGCCGGGCGCCATTGGGCGGCGGTGAGCAGTGCACCGATGTCGGCGTCGGCGAGGGCCGCCGGTTCGCCCAGCGCGGCGACCCGGGCCGCGAACTGCGCCCGGCGCGCCGGGTCGATCCCCGGGATGCCGGTTGAGATTGCCAGGCGGGTGTCCGGCGTTGCGATCGACCGCAGCCCCGCCAGGAGCCGGGCGAGCACCGCCGGTGCCAGGTAGACCGCGAGCCCCTCGCACAGCAGCAGCGACGGCGTGCCCGGTCGGAACCCGGCCCTTGGCAGCACGGTGGAGATGTCCTCCTCGGCCAGGTCGGCGGCGACGAACGTGATGCCGGGCGTGGCGATCGCGAGCCGGTCCAGTCGCTGTCGCTTGTCGCGCTGGGTGGCGGGGTGGTCCACCTCGAACCAGCGCACCCCTGGCTTGGCGTAGCGCAGTGCGCGGGCGTCGTAGCCCGCTCCGATCACCGCGACCTGGGTGGTGGCACTGTCCAGCGCGCTGAGCACGACCCGGTCGAAGAACGACGTGCGGGCACGCAGGTAGTCGGCTATTCGCGCGGTCGGGTCGATCTCTGTACCGGCCGCGACGTCGCGCGCGAGCCGGTCCTCGGCCTCGGGGTCGCCGAATGCGACCGGTGGCCGGTCGAATCCGACCCGGTATGCGGCCACGTGCCGCGCGGTGCCCGACGGCTCCCCGTCACGCATCGGCGATCAGGGTGGTCAGGGTAGCCAGGGTGTGTGCCAGGTACTCCTCGCCCACCCTCGCTACGAGCTTGGCGTCGATCTGTTCGACCGCGCCCCGGATCACCGCCGCCGCGTCCGCGCCACGAGCGGTGAGCCTCACGCGGTGCTGGCGGCGGTCCCACGGATCGGCCACCCGACGCAGATAGTTTCGATCGGCCAGCTTGTCGACGAGCGCGCCCGCGGCCTGCTTGGAGATTCCCAGCCGCTCGATCACCGTGCCCAGCGGCACGCCGGGGGGAGCGATCACACTGAGCACGAACGCCCCGTCGCGCGGCAGGTCGTCGTAGCCAACCTCGGCCAGCGCCTGCCGAACCGCCGCCGCATAAGCCAGCCCCGCTCCCCGCATCAGCACCGGCAACGCGGTCCCGTCAGCATCCACCCCGCGAACATAGAGACAACTACCGAGACAGTCAATCTCCAGTACGAAATCCGGCTCGGCGCCCATCGGTCGGCGAGCGGCTGGCTTGTGCCTACCAGCAGGCCGACCACGCCGCGCACAGCTGACGCCCGCCCGCTGTGCCACGGCACGCCGCGCGCGGGGTCAGACCGGGTCGACCTCGTCGACCGTGCCGGACTTCAGGTCGATCACGAAGCCGTGCACCGCGATGTCCGGCACCAGGAAGGAGCTGGAGCGCAGCCGGGCCATCCCGCGCCGGACGTGCTCGGCCGGGTCGGTGAACGTCACCGGCCGCCAGCCCGGCTCCTGCCCGGTCTCGCCGGCCAGCTCGGTGACGTACTCGTCGTCGGTGAACGTGGCCATCCCACAGCCGGTGTGCGCCATCAGCAGCACCGCCCGGGTACCCAGCTTGCGCTGGCTGATGGACAGCGAGCGGATCACGTCGTCGGTAACGGCGGCGCCCGCGTTGCGGATCACGTGCGCGTCGCCGATCTTCAGGCCGAACGACTCCAGCACCGAAATCCGACAGTCCATGCAGGTCACCACGGCCACCTGGGCGCCGGGGCGGCCGGGCAGGTCCGGGTTGACCGGGCCGGCTGCCGGCCGGCGGCCGAGCACGTCGTCCGCGTTCACGAGCCGGCCACCGTCTCGGCGATCTCGTAGGTGTTCAGCGCGGCACCCTTGCGCAGGTTGTCCCCGCACAGAAACAGCTCCAGTGTGTTCGGGAAGTCCAGCGCCTGGCGGACCCGGCCGACGCAGGTCGGGTCACCGCCGACGGTGTCCAGCGGGGTCGGCCACTGGCCGGCCGCCGGGTCGTCGCGCAGCACGATGGACGGCTGCGCGGCGAGCACCGCGCGGGCCTTGTCCACCGAGACCTCCGAGGCGAACGTGGCGTGCACGGCCAGCGCGTGCGTGGTGACCACCGGCACCCGCACACAGGTCGCGGACACCTTCAAGGCCGGGATGCCCAGGATCTTGCGCGACTCGTTGCGCACCTTGAGCTCTTCGGACGACCAGCCGTCATCGCGCACCGAACCGGCCCACGGCACCACGTTCATCGCCAGCGGCGCAGGGAACGGCGACTCCCCGTCCAGCCCGGCGGCGCTCAGCGCCTCGGCCACGTCACCGGCGCGCACCCCGAGCTGCTTGCCGGCCAGCGCCGCCAGCTCCGCGTAGAGCCGGTCGATGCCGGGCTGCCCGGCACCCGAGGCGGCCTGGTAGGAGGACACCACCAGCTCACGCAGCTCGAACGCCCGGTGCAGCGCGCCCATCGCCGCCATCATGGACAGCGTCGTGCAGTTCGGGTTGGCGATGATGCCCTTCGGCCTATTCGCCGCGTCCGCTGCGTTCACCTCGGGGACCACCAGCGGCACGTCCGGGTCCATCCGGAACGCACCGGAGTTGTCCACCGCGACCGCGCCGCGCTCGGCCGCGATCGGCGCCCAGTGCACGCTGACCTCGTCCGGCACGTCGAACAGCGCGATGTCCACCCCGTCGAACACCTCGGGCGCCAGCTCCAGCACCGTGACGTCCTCGCCGCGCACCCGCAGCACCTTGCCTGCCGAGCGGGCCGAAGCCACCAGCCGGATCTCCGACCACGGCACCGTCTCCCGCGAGTCGATGATGTCGATCATCGTGGAACCCACCGCGCCGGTGGCACCCACCACCGCCAGAACTGTCATGTTTTAGCGCCCCGTTCCCGCGTGCACTTCCGCCTCGTCCTCGCTGCCCAGCTCGAACGCCTCGTGGATCGCCGCCACCGCCGCGTCCAGCTGGTCCTCCCGGCACAGCACGGAGATCCGAATCTCCGAGGTGTTCATCGTCTCGATGTTGATGCCGGCGCGCGAAAGAGATTCGCAGAACAGCGCGGTGACGCCGGGGTGGCTGCGCATGCCGGCGCCGACCAGCGACACCTTGCCCACGTTGCTGTCGTAGAAGACCTCCTCGAACCCGATGTTCGACCTGGCCTTCTCCAGCGCGGCGACCGCGGTGGCCCCGTCCGAGCGGGGCAGCGTGAAAGTGATGTCGGTGCGCCGGTTGCTGGCATGCGAGATGTTCTGCAACACCATGTCGATATTGATCTCGGCATCGGCCACCGCGCGAAAGATGCGTGCGGCGCGACCGGGCTCGTCGGGTACCCCGGTGACCGTCACCTTGCCCTCGGAACGGTCGTGCGCGACACCGGTGATGATCGCCTTTTCCACTGGGATGTCCTCCATCGAGCCGGTGATCAGCGTGCCTGACTTGTCGTTGTACGACGAACGGACGCGCAACGGCACGTTGTAGCGTCGGGCGTACTCCACCGCGCGCAGGTGCAGCACCTTCGCGCCGCACGCGGCCAGCTCGAGCATCTCCTCGTAACAGATGGAGTCGATGTGACGGGCGTTGCGCACGATACGGGGGTCGGCGGTGTACACACCGTTCACATCGGTGTAAATCTCGCAGACATCGGACTGCAGCGCGGCAGCCAGCGCGACCGCCGTGGTGTCCGAGCCGCCACGGCCCAGCGTGGTGATCTCCCGGCTGTCCCCGCTCATGCCCTGGAAGCCGGCGACAAGCACCACCGCGCCGTCGCCGAGCGCGGAGCGCAACCGACCCGGGTTGACCTCGACGATCCGCGCGTCACCGTGCTTGGACGTGGTGATCATGCCGGCCTGCGAGCCGGTGAACGAACGGGCCTGCACGCCGAGCGCATGGATGGCCATCGCCAGCAGCGCGTTGGAGATCCGCTCCCCCGAGGTGAGCAGCATGTCCATCTCGCGGGGCGGCGGCGAGTCGCTGAGCTGGTCCGCGAGGTCGATCAGCTCGTCGGTGGTGTCGCCCATCGCGGAGGCGACCACCACTACGTCGTGGCCCTCCTTGTGGGTGCGCACGATGCGCTCGGCCACTTTCTTGATCCGGTCAGCATCCTGGACGGAGGACCCACCGTACTTCTGTACGACAAGAGCCACGTGTGACGCCTCCAGGTCATCCGCATCGGGTGATCGGAGTACCAGAGTAGTTGTCGGGCTTGTTCCGCGCTGACGTGTCCCTCGGGCAGGCCTAGCGGTCCGCCGTCTGAATCCGTAGGCTCCTTCGCCGCCGAGGCGCGCTTGCGGTCACCCCGAGGGCAGCCTCTTCACGCCGGGTGGGCGTGGCCCTTGTGCCTCGTGAGTGCTGAGTCGCGCTATAGCGTCACTTATCACTCACGAGCGCCGGAGGCGCATTTTCGGGCTACGGCTCCGTGTGCGTCGACCGGTTGGGGGGTGCCGAGGTCCGCCGCGTCCGGGCGCCACTGGCTGATCGAGACCACACCTGGCTCGACCAGCTCGAGGCCGTCGAAGAACCCGGCCACCTGCTCCGGGCTGCGCAGCACATAGGGCACCGCGCCGGTGTCGTCGTAGGTCTTCTCCGCCTCGACGAACGCCGCGCTGGTGCTCGTGCCGTCGTAGATCGTCAGGTAGCTCCCGGGCGGCATGGCATCCATCACGCGGGTGACGATGGACCGGGCCTCGCCGAGGTCGGCCACGTGCCCGAGGATGCCGAAGAACATCACCGAGACCGGTTCGTCGAGGTTCAGCAGGCCGCGCGCCTCGGCGATGATCAGCTCCGGGTGGTGCACGTCGGCGTCGATGTAGTCGACGGGCCCGAAGCCGGACGCCAGGTTGGTCAGTATCGCCCTGGCGTGCGCGAGCACCACCGGGTCGTTGTCCACGTAGACGATCGTCGACCCGGGTGCCACCGACTGAGCCACCTCGTGGGTGTTCTGCATGGCCGGCAGGCCGGTGCCGATGTCCAGGAACTGGCGGATGCCCGCCTCACCGGCCAGGTAGCGCACCGACCGTATAAGGAACTGCCGTGACTGCCGGGCCACCGTGCGGATGGCCGGATATACCGCGAGATAGGCATCACCGGCTTCTCGATCGACCTGGTAGTTGTCCTTGCCACCGAGCCAGTAGTTCCAAATCCGCGCGGATGCCGGCACCTGGAAATAGTCGTCGGGCAGCCGAGGCGGACCCTTGTCGAACCGTTCGTCCGCCACGCCAGCTCCCGAGATCCACGAAACAACGCCGACTGGCACAGATACGACCCACACCAGCCTTCCAGACGAACCACGCTACGGCTTGCGGGCCACCCCGCCGTACCGGTCGACCGACTCGGTTGCGCCGGACTCGGCGGAGTCGGGCCGCCACCGGTTGACGGGCACGAGCCCGGGTTCGACGAGTTGCAGGCCGCCGAAGTACCGGGCCATCTGCTCGGGGCTGCGCAGGTTGTAGGCGACCGCGCCGGTCTCGGCGTACTTCTCACTGGCCTTGCGCGCGGCGGCATCGGTGTCGGTGCCGTCGCAGATCGCCAGGTGGCTGCCGGACGGCACCGCATCCATGACTTCGGCCACGATGGCACGAGCCGCCTCGAAGTCGACGACATGACCGAGCACGCCCATGAACATCACCGCGATCGGCTCGGCGAAGTCCAGGGTCCTGCGCGCCCCGGAGATGACCCACTCGACGTCGCGCAGATCGGCGTCAAGGTAGTTGACCGACCCGGTGCCGGACACCCCGCCGGCCAGCAGTGCCCGGGTCAGCGCGATCACCAGCGGGTCGTTGTCCAGGTAGACGATCTTTGACTCCGGCCCGAGCTCGTGCGCCACCTCATGGGTGTTCTGCTCTGCCGGTAGGCCGGCGCCGATGTCCAGGAACTGGCGCATTCCGGCCTCGCCGGCCAGGTAACGGACGGACCGGGCGAGGAATCGGCGGGATTGGCGGGCAAAGGTGCGGATCTCCGGCTGAATCCGTTCCCAGGCATCGCCGGCTTCCCGATCGACCAGGTAGTTGTCGTGCCCGCCGAGCCAGTAGTCCCAAATCCGCGCCGACGCCGGCACCTCGAAGTAATCATAGGGAAGGCGCGGCGACTCCTTACCGCACCTACTGTCCGACACACCAACCCCCTGGATACACGAAATAATGGACAGAGAGGACGAATAACCGTCGGCCATTAGGATTACGACACCCTATTCCTATCCGTTCAGCGAGTCAGAGTCGCGGGCCCCAGGTCGGCAATTCCGTCGGGTGGGCCGCGAATGTCGTCAGGCTCCGGGCTCGCCGCCGTCCCGCGACCGCGACCCACCGGGACGGGGTCCGTGACTCGTCCGGACGTGGACATCCGGGGCAACCCGTTAGCTTGCGGCGGTCGGTGCGTATGGGAGAGGTTGAGTCGGTGACGGTCCGCGAGACGAGCGAGACGGATGCCCCAGGCGTCTCTACCGCCCCGCCGACATCCGAGTGCGGTGGTGCCGCCAGAGTCCTGCACGGCGCCGCGCCGAGCCTGGTCTGGCTGGCCGTGCGGCTGGTCGGGCTGCTGGTGCTGCAGTGGCTGAGCGCGGTGAACGGGGAGCGGCTGCGCGGGCGACTGGTGCTGTGGGACGGGCAGTGGCTGCTCAACATCGCCGGCAACGGCTACGACCGCGTGTCGCCGTCACTGGTCGACGCGTTCGGCCGGCGCACCCCCGAGACCCCGCTGGCGTTCTTCCCCGGCTACCCGCTGCTGGTGGGGCTGACCCGGTTCGTCACCGGCACCGGGCTGGTCACCGCCGGGTTGCTGGTGTCGCTGGTCGCCGGACTGGTGCTGGCGCACGGCCTGACCCGGCTGGGTTCGCTGGTCCCGGGTGGCTCGCGGCGCGCAGGGTTGCTGCTGACCGCGCTGGTCGCGGCCGCGCCGATGGGCGTGGTGTGGAGCATGACCTACTCGGAGGGACTGTTCTGCGCCTGCGCGGTGTGGGCACTGGTCGCGCTGCTGCGCCGGGACTGGGTGCTGGCCGGCTGGTGCACCGCGCTGGCCGGCGTGGTGAGGCCGACCGCCGCCGCGCTGCTGGCCGCCGTCGGGTTGGCCGCGCTGGTCGCGGTGCTGCGCCGCCGGGACGCGTGGCGGCCGTGGGCCGCGGCGCTGCTCGCCCCGATCGGGCTGCTCGGCTACCTGTGGTTCGTCGCGTCCCGCACCGGCTCGCCGCTGGGCTGGTTCGCCTTGCAGCGGCGCGGCTGGAACTCGAAGTTCGACGGCGGGGCGGCCACCCTGCGGTTCACCGCCGACGTGCTGGCCACCGGGCGCTCGGTGCTGGAGGTCGGCACGGTGGTCGTACTGGCCGGCTCGATACTGCTGTTGCTGCTGTGCGTGCGGCGCGGCATGCCGTGGCCGCTGTGGCTGTACGCGGCCGGCGTGATAATCATGGACCTGGGCGCGAACGGGCTGATGAACTCCAAGGCTCGGCTGCTGCTGCCGGCGTTCACCCTACTGGTACCGGTTGCGGTAACCCTGTCCCGCCGCCGCCCGACGCACGCCCTCGCACTGGTCGCCGCGGTGACCCTGGCCTCTGCCTGGTTCGGTGGCTACGCCCTCACCGCCTGGCACTACGCCATATGATCCTGACCGTCAGCACACAGCGGTTTGACGGCACAGCGGTTTGACGGCACACAGCGAGTGGGCGCGGCACACATGTCCGGGCCTGTGTGCGGCGACCAACCGCTGTGTGCCGTCGAGTGGCTGTGTGGCGTCGAGCGGGTGTGTGGCGTGCGGGGTCAGACTCGGCGGAGGACTTTGGCGATGATCGAGGTGGCGGCCAGCCAGATGATCGCCGGGATCAGGTAGTTGATGGCCACCGCGAGCTTCGGGTCGCCGGGGTTGAACAGGTTGTCAAGGCCGAGGTTGAGCTTGTGCGCCCACACGTCGATGAACCGGGCGGCGGCGTTGGCCGGGTTGGCCTGGCCGATCACGAACACGATGTAGATCACCAGCACCAGCGCGATCAGCACGCCGACCAGCCTGATCAGCGCCGCCAGCAGGTTCAGCCCCTTGCGTGGGCTGAACCGGGGCCGCCGGGACCGGCGCTGCGTGGACTCGGGGGCGGTACCCGAGGTGTCCGAAGTGCCAGGGGTGTCCGAAGTGCCAGAGGTGTCAGAAACGGACACGGCGCACCAGCCCCACCACGATCCCGGTGATGACCAACCAGACCACGGCGGCGATCCCGTAGTTCACCCCGACCGCGACCTTCGGATTCTTGGGCGTGAACAGGTCCGTCAGGCCCAGCGAGAACGTGTCGGCGGCGCCCTTGACGAATATGGCGAAAGCGTTCGCCGGGTTCGCGTCGAACACGGTCAGCAAGATGTGGATCACCAGGACGGCGACGATCAGCATGCCGACGATCCGGAGCACGGTGGCCAGAATCCCCACGCCCCTACGCATTACGGACCTCCTCGGCGAGCCTCGCGTCCCGCCGGCATGCCCGAGGAACGCTGGCCATGGTGGCACGGCGGTGATCGATAGCGAAAGGGCGCAACACCGTCAATACGGTCACAACTCGCTGAGCCGTTCGGTGCACAGATCGCGCCCCGCGTGGCGTACCCGGCGTGTCGCGGCGGCCGCGCGTGCTCCCTGGCCCGCCGGGCCTGGCTGGTGCCGGGCCTGGTTGCCTCCGCGCGGCTTTCGGCGCTAGTCTCGGACACGTGGCACAGCTGCTCCTTCGTCGCCGCGGCGGGGTCTGACCGACCGGCCCCTCGTCGCGGGTCCTGGCGTGCGCCGGTCTAGTCCCAGCACCGACCGCACACATCCAGGAGCAGCACTCTCATGACCAGCACGCCCGATTCCTATACCGCGAACGCCACCAGCAAGCTGCGCACCCCCGCCGGCCCGTTCCGCGATGGCCAGGCCCGGTGGAACCCGCAGCGCGGCAGCCAGATGCCCTACCGGCGGTACAAGCCGTTCCACGAGTTCGTCGAGCCGGTTTCGCTGCCGGACCGCAGCTGGCCGGACACCCGGATCAGCAGCGCGCCGCTGTGGTGCGCGGTCGACCTGCGGGACGGCAACCAGGCCCTGATCGACCCGATGTCCCCGGCCCGCAAGCGTCGGATGTTCGACCTGCTGGTCAAGATGGGTTACAAGCAGATCGAGGTCGGCTTCCCCTCGGCCAGCCAGACCGACTTCGACTTCGTCCGGGAGATCATCGAGCAGGACGCCATCCCGGGCGACGTGCGCATCCAGGTGCTGACCCAGGCCCGCACCGAGCTGATCGAGCGGACCTTCGAGGCCTGCGAGGGCGCGCCGACAGCGATCGTGCACCTGTACAACTCCACGTCGATACTGCAGCGCAAGGTGGTGTTCCGGTCCGACCGGGACGGCATCCGCAAGATCGCCACCGACGGCGCGGAGGACGTGGCCCGGTTCAGCGAGAAGTACCCGGCCACCGACTGGCGCTTCCAGTACTCGCCGGAGTCCTACACCGGCACCGAGCTGGAGTACGCGGTGGACGTGTGCAACGCGGTGTCCGCCATCTGGCAGCCCACCCCGGCCGACCCGATGATCGTCAACCTGCCGGCGACGGTGGAGATGGCCACCCCGAACGTCTACGCCGACTCCATCGAGTGGATGCACCGGCACCTGGACCGCCGGTCCGGGATCGTGCTGTCGTTGCACCCGCACAACGACCGGGGCACCGCGGTGGCCGCCGCCGAGCTGGGCTACCAGGCCGGCGCGGACCGCATCGAGGGCTGCCTGTTCGGCAACGGCGAGCGCACCGGCAACGTCGACCTGGTCACCCTGGGGATGAACCTGTTCAGCCAGGGCATCGACCCGCAGATCGACTTCTCCGACATCGACGAGGTCCGGCGCACCGTGGAGTACTGCAACCAGCTGCCGGTGCACGAGCGGCACCCGTGGGGCGGCGACCTGGTCTACACCGCGTTCTCCGGCAGCCACCAGGACGCGATCAACAAGGGCTTCGACTCGATGAAATCCGACGCCGCCGACGCGGGTGTCCATGTGGACGACTACGAATGGGCGGTGCCGTACCTGCCGATCGACCCGAAGGACATCGGCCGCTCCTACGAGGCGGTGATCCGGGTCAACTCGCAGTCCGGCAAGGGCGGCGTGGCGTACGTGATGAAGGCCGAGCACGGGCTGGAGCTGCCCCGCAGGCTGCAGATCGAGTTCTCCCGGGTGGTGCAGGCCTTCACCGACACCGAGGGCGGCGAGGTCGCGCCGAAGGACATGCGGGACATCTTCGACAACGAGTACTTCCGGCTGGCCACCCCGCTCAAGCTGCTGCGCCACCGACTGGCCACCGACGACGACGGCCGGGTCGAGATCGTCGCGGTGGTGCGGGTCGAGGACACCGAGCACGAGATCCTGGGATCCGGCAACGGCCCGATCGCCGCGTTCGTCGACGCGCTGGCCACCGTCGGCTTCGACGTGCGGGTGCTGGACTACCACGAGCACGCGCTCACCGCCGGCGACGACGCCCGCGCCGCCTCCTACCTGGAATGTGCCGTCGCCGACACCGTGCTCTGGGGCGTCGGCGTCGACCACTCCATCGTCACCGCCTCGCTGCGCGCCGTCACCTCCGCCGTCAACCGCGCCATGCGCTGACCCGCCCCGCTTTCTCACGTCGTGCAGAGTCGAACTCGTCGCCAGTCGGAGCGTGTTCGAGCGCGGGTGTGCCTACGCTGGCCGGGCTCGCCGGTTGTTGCTCAGTGGGTGGTGAGCCGGATGCGGAGCTGGCGCAGGTCCGAGAGGTGGGTTTGCAGCTCGACGAGCCGGGGGTCGGCCTGGCTGCCGCCGTCGGCGGCGGTGCGGACCGCGTCGGAGGCGGCGCGCAGCCGCTGGTCGTTGATCACCGTGAAGTGGTCGCGCAGTGTTCGGTGTACCCGGCGCAGCTGGGTCCGTGAGTCGTCGCTGACCTGGAAGACGACTTCGTCCATCAGCTTGGACACGGCCATCTTGGCTTCGGCCTTACTGCGTTCCCTGCCGTTCTTGCGATCCTCCCAGAAGGTGAACGCCCCGAGCAGCAGTCCGGCGGCGATGGACCATGGGTTGATCAGGACCATGCCGGCGAGGCTGGTCAGTACGCCGACCATCAGGATGCCGCCGTAGGAGCCGCGCATGCTGTTGACCACGCGGGCCAGCACGCCGCCTTTGGCGCTTTCCGGCGGCTCCATCGGAATTACCCGCTGCAGCGCGTCCTCCGGGTTGTGCACCCGCAGGTCCGGCAGCCCGACCCCGCCGGGCTGGCCCGAGGAGCCGCCGGCCAGTGCCCCGGCCACCCGCTGGGCGAGTTGGCGGGCTCGTTCCCTGGTCAGCTGGTAGTTGGCCCGTACGCACTCCTCTGCCCTGCCGCGCACCCAGATGTCGAACTGTTCCCAGCGGGGCGACCGGGTCGGACTTGGCGATGTCGGACTCGGCGAGGCGCAGCACGGCGCGCAGCCGGTTGCGCAGGTCGTGCTCCACCTGGGCCATCAGCTCGGTGCCGCCGTCGCCGAGGGCCAGCTGCCAGTTCACCGACAGCTGCTGGCGGCGTTCCAGCTCGGCCACCGCGCGCTGCTGGCGCTGCACCGGGTCGGCACCGCCCTCGGCGCCACCGAGGGTGTCGAGCTCGCCGTTCCAGCCCGAGGCGAGCTGGTCGGCGACGGCCCTGGCGTCGGTGAGTATGGCGTCCCGCAGCGCCGGGTCGATCCTGGTGGTGATGCGGTCGCGCAGGAACTCGGCGAGCTGCGGCACACCGGAGGCCACGCTGAGCGACTCGTCGGCGCGGCGCCAGCCGGCGTCGCTCATGGCCGAGGACACCGGCAGCAGCGGGATGGACGGCGAGTCCAGGTTGGCCGTTCGCAGCCGGTGTCGGTTGCCCTGCTGGACGTCGCTCCAGCGCGGAAATATGTCGATCTTGCTGATGATGCCGGCCACCGGCAGTCCCTGCGCCCGGACCCGGGCCAGCGTGTCCAGCTCGGTCTGGTCGTACTCCTGGCCCGCGTCCGAGACGAGCAGCACCACGTCCGCGGCGCCGGGTTCCGGCACCTGGCTGGGCCCGAGGCGTCCAGGGGCGTCCAGGTAGACCGCCCCCGGCAGCCTGGCCGGATTCTGTCCGAGCACGCGGACCAGGGAGCTCGCGCCCTGGCTCGGCCCACCCAGCACGGCGACACGCAGCTCCCGACCGGCCAGCCGCTCGCGGGCCGCGCTGAGCCGCTGGGCCAGCTCGGGCCGGTCGGCCGAGGTGACCAACCGGTCGAGCGTCTCGAGCAGGCCGGACAGCTCCGCGCTGGTGGCCAGGTCGGTGGGCTGCGCCGTGACAGACACCGGTGACTCCTTCCTCACTCCCGGGTAGCCGCGCCGCGACTACCCGGGTTGCCTCGCTCGGGTGGGCTCGGCGTCCTGATGAGATTCAGCAACAGCCCCTCGACCAGTGGTAATGCCCGCTGGTCGAAGGGTTGACCTTCGGCCCGCCCTCGGTGTGGTGGGATGACCGGCCACCTAGTGGTGCGGCATCGGGTGGTCGGTCGTGGGGTGGGTGTCGTGGGCGGCGGCGCCGGGCGCGGTGCTCGGCGCGGTCAGCCCGGTGGACAGTCCGTGCGAGGACGACTCGAGCCCACCGGCGTGCTCGGTGCCGTGCGCCGCCGGTGCTGTGCTGTGTGTCGTCGGCGCCGTGGTGTGCGTGGTCGGCGCCGTGGTGTGGGTGGTCGGTGCGGTGGTGTGCGTGGTCGGCGGGCTGGCCGGAGCCGGCGGGTGCACCGCCGGAGCCTGTGCCGCCGCGCCGCCGGTGGGGGTGGCGTTGCCGGCGGCCGAGCCGCCCATGTCCGCCTGCGGTGCCACCGGGTGCGGTGCGGCGGCATGCGGTGCCACCGTGTTGGCTCCGCCGTTGCCGCCGGTGGCGGTGCCGGGTGAGCCGACGCCGCCGAGGTCGGCGTGCGGTGCCGAGGTGGTCGGGCTCGCCGGCTGGCCGGTCACCGGGTGCTGGTCCTGCGGCGCGGTGTGCTGGCCGTTGGTCACCTGGTGCCGCGCCGGGTCGGTCTGTGCCCCGGTCGCCTGGTGCTGCGGGCCACCGGTCTGCTGGCCGCCGAGCTGAGTGCCGCCGGCCTGGGTGCCGCCGACCTGGGTGCCCCCGGCGTGGTGCTGGTGCTGCCCCGCGCCGCTCTGGCTGTCGGTCCGGCCGGGTGAATCGGCCTTGTCGCCGTTCGCGCTGTTGTCCTTGTTGTCGAACAGACGCCCGAGGAACCCGCCGTGCCCCGACTCCTGGCCCGAGCCAGAACCCGAGCCGGTCGTCTCGTGGCCGCTGCCCGTGTGGTGACCGGACTGGCTCTCGGTGGAGTGCGCCGAGGTGTTGGCCGTGGTGGCCTGCGCCACGCTGTGGCTCAGCGACTGGTTGCCGGCGTGCGCCGAGGAGTGCGTGCTGAACGGGGTGGCGTTCACCGGCTGCACGGACGCGGCCGCGCCGGCGCTGACCGCGCTGGCCTGCACACTCGGGCCGGTGGACGCGCCCGAGTCCGACGACGCGGAGTTGGTGAACGAGGAAGCCGAGGAGGCCGGCGCGGAGAACCCGCCCGGCGCCGCCGCCGAGCCGGCCATGCCGGCGGTGCGGAACTCACCGGCGGACGGTCCGTGCTGGTCGCCGGCGTGCCCGCGCTGGATGCCCCGGCCCTCGGCCGCCAGGTGCACGTCGTGCTGCACCTGGCGGGCCACGTCGTTCCGCGCCTGGCCGACGTCGTGGCGGACCTCCCGGTCGATTGCCTGGCCGACGTCGTAGCGGACCTGGTGCTCGACGTCCCGGAACTCACCGTGGCCGTGCTCGCCGCCGCGAAGGTCGCGCTCACCCTCGTGGAACTGGTGGTGCCCTTCGCGCAGGTCCCGCTCGCCTTCGCGGTACTCGTGGTGCGCATCCCACTGGTCGCGTTCGCCCTCGTGGAACTGGTGGTGGCCGTCGCGCAGGTCCCGCTCGCCTTCGCGGTACTCGTGGCGCGCGTCCCGCATGTCCTCGCGGCCGTCGCGGAAGTCGCGCTGCGCGTCGTGGTGCTCGTGGCGTGCCTCGCGGTAGTCGCGGTCCGCCTGGCGCTCCTCGTGCTGGGCGTGCCGGACGTCGTGCTGCGCCCCGCGAAGGTCGCCGCGTGCCTCGTGGCGCTCCTGCGGGCTGTCCGCGTGCCGCAGCTCCGCGCGCGCCTGCCGCACCTCGTGGTTCGCCTGGCGCAGGTCCTGGTCGGCGTTGCGCTGCTCGCCGCGTGCCTCGCGCAGGTCGCGGCGGGCTTCCCGCTCCTCGTGGCGGCTGTCGCGGAAGTGTTCGCGGGCGTCCCGCTCGTCGCGGTAGCCGTCGCGGAAGTGCTCCCTGGCGTCGCGGACGTCCCGGAAGCCCTCCCGGAAGTGCTCGCGTGCCTCGTGCTCGTCGCGGTGGCCGTCGCGGAAGTGTTCGCGGGCCTGGTGCTCGTCGTGCCATCCCGTGCGGAAGTGCTCGTGCGCGTCGTGCCGCGAGTCCCGGTCGTGGTCCCAGCCGTGCCACTGTTGGCCGTTCCAGTGGTAGCGGTTCTCCCAGCCGCGCCAGTCGTGGTCGCTGGAGTGGTGCCGGTCGCACCAGTCGCGGTACTGGTGGTGCTCCCAGCGGGTCGGCTCGTACCAGCCGGGGGGCTGGGCCCAGCCGTGCGGGGGCTCCCAGCCGTCGGGCACGACCCAGCCGACACCCTCGACCCAGACGGGGCCGAAGTAGTCGTGGTCCGGTACCCAGCCGTGCCAGTTGCCATGGTCGGAGAAGTGCGGGCAGTTCTCCCAGCCGCGCCAGTCGTGGTCGCTGGAGTGGTGCCGGTCGCACCAGTCGCGGTACTCCTGGTGCTGCCAGTGGGTCGGCTCGTGCCAGCCGGGCGGCGGGGCCCAGCCGTGCGGGGCCACCCAGCCCCGCGGCACCACCCAGCCGGCCTCGTGTGCCCAGATCGGGCCGGAGTAGTCGTGCCCCGGCACCAGGCCACGCAGCGTGTCGTGCACCGTGTGGTTCACGTCGCGCACGACGTCCGCGACCAGCCCACCTGGGGCGACGGCATCTCTAGGCATTACTGAACTCCTTCGGAACTGATCGTGCATCGGGGGGGAACGCAACGTACTCATCCGGTCCATCGGGGCGTGAATTTCTTTTGTTTCACCGTCTCTCAAGAAAATGTCAGGAGGCGATGTAACAAGTACCCACATGGACTGACCGGGCGGAATTGAGTTGACACATGGTCGTGAGGCGGGCTAGGGACTCGCGTCCCGGCCGGCTGGCGCTCCTAGTACTACAGGGCTTGTAAGGCGAGTCGCCCCTGCGAGGCTCCGAGGGAGTTCCGGCGAAGGCCGGCGCTGTGAATGTCGGCAACCAGGGGCCGAACCCCTGCTGGCGGCACCCCAGGGTGAGCACAAGCGCGCTCTTTCGGCCGAAGGCGAACTTCCGGAGGCGGGCCCGAAGGGTCCCGATCGGAAGTTCTCGCGCGAGAACAGGCCCTGCAAGCTAGGAGCGGGCGAACGAGACGTCGGTGTGCCAGCGGGTGAAGCCGAGCCGCTGGTAGACCCGCACGGCTGCGTGGTTGTCCGACTCGACGTAGAGCATCACCGCGTCGAGGCCTCGGTCGTCGCGCAGGTGGCGCAGGCCGGCCAGGGTGAGCACGGCGCCGAGCTTGCGGCCCTGCTCGGCCGGGTCGACCCCGACCACGTACACCTCGCCGATCGGCTCCGGGTCGGTGTGCACCTTGGTCCAGTGGAAGCCGAGCAGCCGGCCGTCCGCCTCGTCCACCGCGAGCAGGAAGCCGGCCGGGTCGAACCAGGGCTGCTGCTGGCTCTCCTTCAGCTGCTCCATGGTCATGTTGCCTTCCTCGGGGTGCCAGTCGAAGGCGGCGTTGTTCACCCGCAGCAGCTCCGGCTCGTCCTGGCCGACCACGAAGGTGCGCAGCGCCACGCCGTCCGGCATACGCGCCTCGGGCAGCTCGGGACGGCCCAGCTCCCGGCGCAGCTGCCACAGCTCGCGGGCCCGCCGGAACCCGAGTGTCGCGGCCAGCGCCAGCGCGTCCGGGTGCTCGCCGTGCGCCCACACCCGCAGCGGGCCGCCGTCGACCCTGGCCAGCAGCGCACGGGCCAGCCCGGTGCCGATGCCGCGCCGGCGGGCATCCGGGTGCACCGCCAGCTCCGCCGTGCCGCCCGAGTCCAGCTGGGCGTAGCCGGCCAGCCGGGCGCCGGTGTCTTCCCCGGTGCCGGTAGCGGTGTCGGTAGCGGTGCCGGTGTGCGCGAGCAGGTGCTGGCCGGGCCGGCGCAACCCGCGCAGCACGTGTTCGCCCACCGGCGGGGTGCCGTCGGTGGCGGTAGCCGCCTCGACCAGTGCGAGTACCTCGCCGACCGTCTCCTCGGGCAGCTCGGTGCACCAGGCCGGTTCGCTCACAGGCCGGGGGCGCGCATCGAGTGGCCCGGGGCGTAGCTCATGGTGTCCAGCCCGGAGCCGCCGGTGGCCCGGCCCGGCCCGGTGTCGCCTCGGCCCACGGTGTCGTCTGTGTTGGTGTCCGCACTGTTGCCGGCTTCGCCGGTGTCGCTGGCGTCCTCCTCGAACTCGGTGTCCGGCTCCGAGGAGGACATCGCGGGTTCCCGACTCGAGGCGAGCCCGCCCCGGCCCGGCCGGACGAACTTGTAGCCCACGTTGCGCACCGTGCCGATCAGCTGTTCGTGCTCAGGGCCGAGCTTGGCGCGCAGCCGCCGCACGTGCACGTCGACCGTGCGGGTGCCGCCGAAGAAGTCGTAGCCCCACACCTCCTGCAGCAGCTGGGCCCGGGTGAACACCCGCCCGGCATGCTGCGCGAGGTACTTGAGCAGCTCGAACTCCTTGTAGGTCAGCTCCAGCGCGCGGCCCTTCAGCCGCGCGGTGTAGGTGGCCTCGTCGATGACCAGCTCACCGAGCACCAGCGCACCGCCGCCGGCCTGCGCGTCCGTGCCGGGCCGGGAGCGCAGCAGACGCAGCCGGGCGTCGATCTCCGCCGGCCCGGCGCCGGGCAGCAGGATGTCGTCCACCGCCCACTCCGAGGACACCGCGACAAGGCCGCCCTCGTTGAGCACGGCCACCACCGGCACCTCCATGCCGGTGGTGCCGAGCAGCCGGCACAGCCCGCGCGCGGCCACCAGGTCGGTGCGCGCGTCGACGAGTACCGCGTCGTGCGGGCCGGCGTCGAGCAGCGCGGCCACCTCAGGGGCGGCCGTCCGCACCCCGTGCGGAAGCAGGGCGAGCGCGGGCAACACAGCCTCGGCGTTCGGGTCTGCGGTGAGCAGCAGCAACTCCATGGCGGCCTCCGGGGGGATCAGGCCAGTCGGACCCGGTTGTCGGGAACATCCAGGTTACCGGGAGGATACCGGGGTGAGGACCGTTGTGACCGGCTGCGCGTCATACCTCACGCTCATGCGACTGCACATGCTTCCGCACGAACCGTAGGCGAAGGACGACAAAGGATGAAGCGAATCGTTATCGGGGTGATCGTAGCGATCGTGCTGCTGGTCGCGATCGATTTCGTCGCCGCGTCGGCCGCCGAGTACGAGGTGTCGACGAAGATGCGCACGCAGCTCGCGCTGCCCGACGACCCGGCGGTGAAGATCAACGGGTTCCCGTTCCTCGTGCAGGCGCTCACCGGCGACTACAAGCAGGTGGACGTGGAGGCGGAGCGGGTCGTCGTCGGGCCGTTGAACAATGTCGGCGTGCGTGCACAGCTCTACCACGTGAAAGTGCCGTTCTCGCAGGTACTGAGCGGTTCGGTGCACACCATCCAGATCGCGTCGGCTCAAGGGTCGCTGCTGGTCACCAAGGACGACCTGATCAAGCGCCTGCCCGGGGTGACCAAGCTGGCCATCCAGCCGGTTGACGACGGCATGCTGGACTCCGCAATGGCCGACTCGGACCTTGCGACCGAGGGTTCCACCGTCACCGGCATCAACCCCGACTCGGCGGTGCGCATGGTGGGCACCATGTCCATCTTCGGTCAGAAGATGGACGTGTCGGTGATCGCCGTGCTGCAGATGTCCGGGCGTCAGGTGCAGATCAGCCCCCGGGACATCCGGGTCGGCTCGGGCGCGGCGGCCGCCAAGCTGCCGCAGGTGATGCAGACCGGCCTGCGCAACATGTTCACCCTGCGCATCGACCCCGGGACGCTGCCGTTCTCGGTGGTGCCGACCCGGCTGCGCGCCGTCTCCGACGCGCTGGAGCTCAGCGGCGAGACGCGGGACGTGGTACTCAACGGCCCGAAGCCAGCAGAAGCCGGCGCCACCCGCTAGATACGCACCGGCCCTCAGACCTCGCTGACGGCCCGACAGGCCCGCACACACGGCCCGACACGGCGCGGTAGCGGCCTCCCGCGCGAGAACAGCCTCCGTAGTAAGGCCGGCCCCGCGAGGCTCCGAAGGAGTTCCGGCGAAGGCCGGGCAGTGCCTGTCCGCACGAGCCCAGCCGGCGCAAAGAGGCCGCTCCCGAGGGATCCGCCAGCGCGGAACAGGCCCAGACAACGAGTACGGCCCCGACAATTGCAGCTTCCCCGATCAGGTGATGTCGGTCGGGCGTGCGAGGCGCGGTCACGGGACCCACCAGGTAACGGCGTTCCGAAACCGTGCCGACTACCCAGCAGTAACCTGGCGGTAACCGCATCAGCCGGACCGGGGCTGCCCAACCGGCTTGCGACGGCCCGGCACCCCACCTCACCAGCGGTTATTCGAGCCATCGGGCAGCGGGGCCCACGGCGGCAACGCGCGGGAACATGTCGAAGCGGCCAGCATGCCCGCATATATATATCGCCTCGTCAGAAAATCTGTTCGCCGGTCACGCCGCGCTTGCGAGGTCACCGGCCGGTCAGCTCGGGTCTAGTGGCGGCGGTTCGGTAGTGGCGTGGCTCACTTACTGCGCTCAGCAGCGCCTGGTAGACAAATTATCTCCCACCATGCAGGCACGGGCGTCGGGGTGTACGCCTCGTGCCGTCACGCCGTTAGGGGCGACATATGTCTTCCGCTGAGGATCCGCCTGTCCACATTTTGTGGATCAATGCCGGGCTGAGTTGTGATGGTGACTCGGTCGCGTTGACCGCTGCGACGCAGCCGAGCATCGAGGAGATTGCTCTGGGTGCGTTGCCGGGGTTGCCGAAGATCGCGGTG
>DASYBQ010000236.1:0-4791 GCA_036500625.1 Pseudonocardia sp.
GGTGGCCTTCAGCGACAGCGAGACGCGCTCGCGGTCGAGATCCACGTCGAGCACCTCGACGGTGACCTCCTGGCCGACCTCGACAACCTCGCTCGGGTGGTCGATGTGCTTCCAGGACAGCTCCGAGACGTGCACAAGTCCGTCCACCCCGCCGAGGTCGACGAAGGCACCGAAGTTGACCACCGAGGAGACCTGGCCCTTGCGGACCTGGCCCTTGGCGAGCTGGTTGAGGAACTCACTGCGCACTTCGGACTGGGTCTGCTCCAGCCAGGCGCGGCGGGAGAGAACCACGTTGTTGCGGTTCTTGTCCAGCTCGATGATCTTGGCCTCGATCTTGCGGCCCACGTAGGGCTGCAGGTCGCGGACCCGGCGCATCTCCACCAGCGAGGCGGGCAGGAAGCCGCGCAACCCGATGTCCAGGATCAGGCCGCCCTTGACGACCTCGATGACGGTGCCCTCGACCGGCTCGTCGGCTTCCTTGAGAGCCTCGATCGTGCCCCAGGCGCGCTCGTACTGTGCGCGCTTCTTGGACAGGATCAGGCGACCCTCCTTGTCCTCCTTCTGGAGAACGAGCGCCTCCACGAACTCGCCGACCTTGACCACTTCGGCCGGGTCGACGTCGTGCTTGATGGACAGCTCCCGGGAGGGGATGACTCCTTCGGTCTTGTAGCCGATATCGAGAAGAACCTCGTCCCGGTCGACCTTGACGATGGTGCCTTCAACGATATCGCCGTCGTTGAAGTACTTGATCGTCTGATCGATGGCGGCGAGGAAGTCCTCCTCCGTCCCGATGTCGTTGACTGCGACCTGCGGAGTGGTCGGGACGGTGGTTGTGTCGGTGGACATGCGGTGGGTTGCTCCGGTATGGATAGAAGAGAGGTGGGCACAGCGACTCTGGTCGGCGCACGGACAACGTGCTCCCGCCGAGCTCGTCACGTGCAACGCGGCACCGAAACGAGTTATTCCGGGCAACACCTAAACCCATGCGAATCTCATCGTACGCATCGCCCGATCGTGGCGGCAACGGCGCCCCACCGTTAATGCGCTCGACTGGCCGGTGAAGATGGCCCGGTGGGTTCGACAGAGCAGCTGCTGGGTCTGTCCGGCGTGGTCCGACGGACAGTCAACTCCTCCGACTCCGCGCTGGCCAGCCGCCGTTGGTGGGACGCCGACGCCGGGAACTACCAGGAGGAGCACGGCCAGTTCCTCGGTGACGACGACTTCGTCTGGTGCCCGGAGCTGCTCAGGGAGGCCGACGCCCGGCTGCTCGGCGAGCCCGAGGAGCTGCGCGGTGCCCGGGTGCTCGAAGTGGGCTGCGGCGCGGCGTCCTGCGCCCGGTGGCTGACCCGCCAGGGCGCGGTGGCGATCGGGCTCGACCTGTCCGGCGGGATGCTGCGCCAGGCGGCGCTGGCGTCGGAGCGCACCGGTGTCGCGGTGCCGCTGGTGCAGGCCGGCGCCGAGCAGCTGCCGTTCCCGGCCGGCTCGTTCGACCTGGCCTGCTCGGCGTTCGGCGCGGTGCCGTTCGTCGCCGACCCCGGCCAGGTGATGCGTGAGGTGGCCAGGGTGCTGCGGCCCGGCGGCCGCTGGGTGTTCGCGGTGAACCATCCGATGCGCTGGATGTTCTCCGACGACCCCGGCCCAGG
Source organism: Pseudonocardia sp. (assembly GCA_036500625.1). Classification (GTDB taxonomy): domain Bacteria; phylum Actinomycetota; class Actinomycetes; order Mycobacteriales; family Pseudonocardiaceae; genus Pseudonocardia. The sequence continues at coordinate 1,644 of DASYBQ010000236.1, forward strand.
CGGGCTGACGGTCTCGCAGTCCTACTTCGACCGGTCGCCGTACGTCGAGGTCGACGCGGACGGCGTACCCGGGTATGTGGAGCACCACCGCACCCTTGGCGACCGGGTGCGCGACATCGTGGCCGCCGGGTTGCAGCTGGTGGACGTCCTCGAGCCGGAGTGGCCCGAGGGACTCACCGAGACCTGGGGCCAGTGGTCACCGCTGCGCGGCGCGCTATTCCCCGGGACCGCCGTCTTCCGCACCCGCAAACCCAGCTAGCGGCGCCCACCACCGCCGGGGTGGGCAGCGGTCCCGGGTACCGACATCGCCGGGGCGGTCGCCCGTGCGCCGGGTAGGCCGTCAGTGTGCGGCATCGTCCCAGCTGTGGCCGAAACCGACGGAGACCTCCAACGGCACGTCGAGCCGGTGCGCGGCACCCATCTCGGCGGCCACCAGTTCCTGGACCCGCTCCCGCTCGCCGTCGGCAATCTCCAGCACCAGCTCATCGTGCACCTGCAGCAGGATCCGGGAGCGCAGCCCGGCCTCGGTGAGCGCGCCGTGCACCCGCAGCATCGCGACCTTGATGATGTCGGCGGCGCTGCCCTGGATGGGGGCGTTCAGCGCCATCCGCTCGGCCATCTCCCGGCGCTGGCGGTTGTCGCTGGTCAGGTCGGGCAGGTAGCGGCGGCGGCCGAGCATCGTCTCGGTGTAGCCGTCCTTGCGGGCCTGGTCGACGACGCTGCGCAGATAGTCGCGTACGCCGCCGAACGTGGTGAAGTACTCGTCCATCAGGCCGCGGGCCTCTTCGGTGGCGATCCGCAGCTGACTGGAGAGGCCGAAGGCGGACAGCCCGTATGCCAGCCCGTAGTTCATCGCCTTGATCTTGGCGCGCTGCTCCGGGGTGACCTCGGCGGCCGCAACGCCGAACACCCGGGCGGCCGTCTCCGCGTGGAAGTCGTGGTGCGACCGGAAGGCCTCGATGAGCGCGGCATCCTCGGACAGATGCGCCATGATCCGCATCTCGATCTGGCTGTAGTCGGCCGTCATCAGCTCGGCGTAGCCCCGGCCGACCACGAACGTCTCGCGGATCCGGCGGCCCGCCGCGGTGCGGATCGGCACGTTCTGCAGGTTCGGGTCGGTGGAGGACAGCCGCCCGGTGGCCGCGATGGTCTGGCTGTACCGGGTGTGGATCCGGCCGTCGTCGTCGATCGATTTCAGCAACCCGTCGACCGTGACCTTCAACCTGGTGGCGTCCCGGTGACGCAGCAGGTGGGAGAGGAACGGGTGCTCGGTCTGCTCGAACAGGCTCTGCAACGCGTCCGCGTCCGTGGTGTACCCGGTCTTGGTGCGCTTGGTCTTCGGCATGTCCAGCTCGTCGAACAGCACCACCTGCAGCTGCTTTGGCGAACCGAGGTTGATCTCCTTGCCGATTTCGGCGTATGCGTCCTGGGCGGCTTGTTTGACCTGCGCGGCGAAGTCGGCCTCCAGCTCGGCGAGCGCGTCGTGGTCGACCGCGATGCCGGCCTCCTCCAGGTCGGCCAGTACCCCCAGCAGCGGCAGCTCCAGATCGGCCAGGAGCCGCGCGCCGCCGAGCTTGGCCAGCTCCAGGTCCAGCGCGTCCGCCAGCTCACCCACGGCGCGGGCCCGCAGGATCTCGGTGGTGGCGCGCTGCGCGTCGGCTTCCTCCACGCCGCCGAGCAGGGACAGCTGACCGTCCTCCGGCTCACCCTCGGCGCGCAGCTCACGGCGCAGGTAGCGCAGCGCAAGATCCGCCAGGTCGAAGCTGCGCTGGCCCGGCCGGACAAGGTAGGCGGACAGCGCCGTGTCGCTGCTGAGCCCCTCGACGCGCCAACCCCGCTGGCGCAGCGCGTGCAGTGCGCCCTTGACATCGTGCGCCGCCTTCGGCTTGCCCGGGTCGGCCAGCCACCCGCCCAACGCGGCCTCGTCCTCCGGGGTCAGGCCGGTCAGCTCGAGGTAGCCACCGTTGCCCTCCGCCGAGGCGAGTGCAACGCCGTCGACGTCGCGACCCAGCCAGCTTCCGACATTGCCGTGGAACGCAAGGCCGACGCGCCGCCCGTCAGCGGCGTGCTCGGCGAGCCAGTCGCCGGCCGTGCCCGGCTCGAGCAGGCCGCCCTGCACCTCGAAACCGGCCTCGGCCTCGGGCTCCGCGCTGGACAGCGTGGCGAACAGCCGCTCACGCAGCACCCGGAACTCCAGCTCGTCGAACAGCCGGTGCACCGCGTCCCGATCCCAGGGGCGGACACCCAGGTCATCCGGCCCGAGCTCAAGGGGCACTTCCTTGATCAGCTCGGTGAGCTGCCGGTTCATCAGTACGTTGGCCAGGTTGGCGCGCAGCGCGTCGCCGGCCTTGCCCTTGACCTCGTCGACCCGGTCGGTCAGCTCGGCCAGCGAGCCGAACTCCCGGACCCACTTGGCGGCCGTCTTCTCCCCCACACCGGGAATCGAGGGCAGGTTGTCGCTCGGGTCGCCGCGCAGGGCGGCAAAGTCCGGGTACTGGGTGGGGCTCAGGCCGTAACGGGCCTGCACCTCATCCGGGTCGACCCGGGCCATCTCGGAAACGCCCCGCTTCGGGTAGAGCACCGTGACCGCTTCGTCGACCAGCTGGAACGCGTCCCTGTCGCCGGTGCAGATCGCTACCTGAAATCCCTTTGCCCTGGCCTGTGTGGTCAACGTGGCGATCACGTCGTCGGCCTCGTAGCCCTGCACCGCCAGCGAGGGCACCGCCAGCGCGGTGAGCACCTCGCGGATCAGGTCGACCTGGCCGCGGAACTCGTCCGGCGTGCTGGCCCGGTTGGCCTTGTACTCCGCGTAGGCCTCGGAGCGGAAAGTCTGCCGGGAGACGTCGAAAGCCACCGCGAGGTGGCTCGGCTCTTCGTCGCGCAGCAGGTTGATCAGCATCGAGGTGAAGCCGTAGACCGCGTTGGTGGTCTGCCCGGTCTGGGTGCGGAAGTTCTCCGCCGGCAGCGCGTAGAACGCGCGGTAGGCCAGCGAATGACCATCCAGCAGCAGCAGCCGGGGGGCGGCCTGCCCGGTGGCGGCGTGGGCGTCGGCGGCATCGGTTGGGGCGGTCACGGCGGCGAGTCTAGGCCGCCGCACCGACAACAACTCCACGCACCGGAGTGGGTGGCCCGGCCCCTCCTAGTCCTG
>DASYBQ010000237.1:0-14514 GCA_036500625.1 Pseudonocardia sp.
GTTGCTGCCGCAATCGCAATACCGAATCGCACAACGAGTCCGCGTGAAACAATGCGTCGAATTTGTCGCAACGACCAGCAGTGACCCGGCGGCCCGGCGGCTGGACCGCGCGGCCGGCGGACGCTGGGCAAATCGGCTCACCGTTGCGGCCCCGCGCGCTCTACACCCGATCGGTGAACAACCGAGGAGGCACGGTGGCCGGCGACAGCGGCGTGCGGCACGACCTGGCCGGCGGTACCCGGAGCACTACCGGGCCGGCGACGACGACCGACAGCGGGTGGCCGACCGGCTGCGCGAGGCGCTGGACGCCGGCCGCTGACGCTCACCGAGTACGACGAGCGACTCGGCGCCGCCTACGGCGCGCAGACCTACGGCGAGCTGGCCAAGGTCACCCAGTACCTATCGGAGACCGCCGCGCCCCCGACCGCCGCGGTGGGCACGACAGAGCCGACGGCACCCGCCAAGAAGTGCGGCCAGGTCAGACGGAGCCTGGTCAAAGAAGGCCGGGACTGGCTCGGCGGCGCGGTCATCACCAACGGCATCTGGGCATTCACCGGCATGGGATGGAGCCACTACTGGCCAGGTGCCGTCATGGGCATCTGGGCCCTGGCCATCCTGGGCGGCGCCATCAGCGGCAAGCAAGACCACTGCGACCGCCACACCGACCGCCACCTCGGCCACAGCCAACGAACCCACCGCGAACTGAACGGCTGACCCACCCCCGCCACCGCGACAGATCCTTACTGACGGCAATGCCCAGAAGTGGCTGCCTCCTCGGCGATCGCGTCCAGCGCGCGCTGGGAGGGCCCGTCCACCGCGCGGTACAGCACGAGCGGCCCCGTCCGTTCACCCGCACATCCCGCGGCGCCCACAGCCGGGCGAAGTCGTCGCTGTGCGCAGCCAGTTCGGCCACCCGCTCGTCGGCGCTCGAGCAACTGGAGGACAACCTGGGCGCGCTGGACGTGGAGTTCACCGACGAGCAGCTGGCCGCGCTGGACCGGGCCAGCGCCGTCGAGCTCGGCTTCCCGCACGAGTGGCCCGCCCGATGACCCGCGAGGTCACCTTCGGTGGTGTGCGGCTGCGCCGCTCGTGAGTGAAAAGTAACGCTATAGCGTTACTTTTCACTCACGAGGCCGGAGGCCATCAGAGGACCACGTTGACCAGGCGGCCGGGAACGACGATCACCTTGCGGGGGGTGCCGCCGTCGAGCAGTTCGGCGATCTTGTCGTCGGCCAGCGCGGCGGCCTGCACGTCCTCGCGGGAGGCGTCGGCGGGCACGGTGACCCGGGCTCGGACCTTCCCGTTGACCTGGATCGGGTACTCCACCGAGTCGTCGACCAGGTATGCCGGGTCGGCCACAGGGAACGGCGCGTAGGCCAGCGTCTCGGAGTGGCCGAGGATCGACCACAGCTCCTCGGCGATGTGCGGGCACATCGGGGCCAGCAGCAGCACCAGCGGCTCGGCCACCGCGCGCGGCACCGATCCGGGCCGGTAGGTCTTGGTCAGGTGGTTGTTCAGCTCGATCAGCTTGGCGGCCGCGGTGTTGTAGTGCAGCGCGGTGTAGTCGGTGTGCACGCCGTCGACCGTCCGGTGCAGTAGCCGCAGGGTCTCCTCGCCGGGCTCGGTCGAGGACACCGCGGCGGCGCCGGTCTGCTCGTCGACCAGGTTGCGCCACAGCCGCTGCAGGAACCGGTAGGAACCGACCACGTCGCGGGTGGACCACGGCCGGGACACGTCCAGCGGCCCGGTGGACATCTCGTACAGCCGGAAGGTGTCCGCGCCGTACTGCGCGCACATGTCGTCCGGGGTCACCACGTTGCGCAGCGACTTGCCCATTTTCCCGTACTCGCGGCGCACCGGGGCGCCGTTGTACTCGTACCCGGTGGCGCTGGACTCGCTAGCCACGACGTCCTCGGCGGGCACGTACAGGCCTCGGGAGTCGGTGTAGGCGTAGGCCTGGATGTAGCCCTGGTTCAGCAGCCGGCGGAACGGTTCCTCGGAGCTGACGTGCCCCAGGTCGTAGAGCACCTTGTGCCAGAACCGCGAGTACAGCAGGTGCAGCACCGCGTGCTCCACCCCGCCGACGTACAGGTCCACCCCGCCGGGGTCGTTCGCCCGGGACGGGTCCTTGCCCATCCAGTAGTGCTCGACGTCCGGGTCGCACAGCGCCTTGTCGTTGGTCGGGTCCAGGTAGCGCAGCGGGTACCAGCAAGAGCCGGCCCACTGCGGCATGGTGTTGGTCTCGCGGCGGTACGGCTTGCGGCCGTCCCCGAGGTCCAGCTCGACATTGACCCACTCGGTGGCCCGGGACAGCGGCGGCTCCGGCTCGGTGTCTGCCGCTTCGGGCGGGTAGCTGCGCGGCGAGTAGTCGTCGACGTCGGGCAGCAGCACCGGCAGCTGGTCCTCGGGCAGCGGCAGCGGGCCGTGCTCGTCGTGCACGATCGGGAACGGCTCGCCCCAGTAGCGCTGCCGGGAGAACAGCCAGTCGCGCAGCTTGTACTGGACCACGGACTCGCCGGCCCCGCGCGCGGCCAGCCAGTCGACGATGGTCCGCTTGGCCTCGGGCACGTCCAGCCCGTTCAGGCTGATCTCGTCGTTAGCCGAGTTGATCGCGGAGCCGGCGCCGGTGTACGCCTGGCCTCCAGACGACTCGAAGTCCTCCGGCGGCTCGACGGTCCGGATGACCGGCAGGCCGAACGCTTCGGCGAAGTCCCAGTCCCGCTGGTCCTGGCCAGGCACCGCCATGATCGCGCCGGTGCCGTAGCCCATCAGCACGTAGTCGGCCACGAACACCGGCAGCGGCTGGCCGTTGACCGGGTTGGTGGCGTAGGCGCCGGTGAACACACCGGTCTTGTCCTTGCTCTCCTGCCGGTCCAGCTCGGACTTGCGGGCCGCGGCCGCGCGGTAGCCGGCCACTGCTTCGGCCGGCGTGGCCGTGGCCACCGTCCAGCGCTGGTCGGTTTCGGCCGGCCAGCCGGCCGCGGCCAGCTCGTCGACCAGTGGGTGCTCCGGGGCCAGCACCAGGTAGGTGGCCCCGAACAGGGTGTCCGGCCGGGTGGTGAACACCTCGATGCTGTGCTGGCCGCTCGGGAACCGCACGGTCGCGCCCTCGGACCGACCGATCCAGTTGCGCTGCATCGACTTCACCGAGTCCGGCCAGTCCAGCCGATCCAGGTCGTCGGCCAGCCGGTCGGCGTACGCGGTGATCCGCATCATCCACTGCGTGAGGTTGCGGCGGAACACCGGATAGTTGCCCCGCTCGCTGCGCCCGTCGGCGGTGACCTCCTCGTTGGCCAGCACGGTGCCCAGCCCCGGACACCAGTTGACCGGCGCCTGGGACAGGTAGGCCAGCCGGTACGAGTCGAGCAGGTCGCGGCGGCCCGTCTCGTCGCGCTGTGCCCACGGGGTGCCCGGCGCGGTGCGGGTGCCGGCCTCGAACTCGGCGCGCAGGTCGTCGATCGGGCGGGCCCTGCCGGCATCCCGGTCGTACCAGGAGTTGTAGATCCGCAGGAAAATCCACTGCGTCCAGCGGTAGTACCCGACATCGGTGGTGGCCACGCTGCGCCGGTCGTCGTGGCCGAGGCCGAGGCGGCGCAACTGCGCGCGGTAGCGCTCGATGTTGGCCTCGGTGGTGGTGCGCGGGTGGGTGCCGGTCTGCACCGCGTACTGCTCGGCGGGCAGCCCGAAGGCGTCGAAGCCCATCGCGTGCAGCACGTTGTGTCCGGTCATCCGCAGGTAGCGGCCCAGCACGTCGGTGCCGATGAACCCCAGCGGATGCCCGACGTGCAGGCCGGCACCGGACGGGTACGGGAACATGTCCAGCAGATAGATCTTCTCGCCGCGCTCCTGCGCCAGCCGCGGGTTGGCCAGCTCGCCGGACGGGTTCGGCGTGTGGAACGTGCCGCGCTCGGCCCAATGGTCCTGCCAGCGCCGCTCGATCCCGTCGGCCAGCGTGGCGGTGTAGCGGAACGGCGGCACCTCGTCGCGCTCGCGCGCGCCGGGGGGGCCGGTCGGGTCAGTCGGGATCGCCTCGGTCGTGTGGGTGCTCATGCCTCGGTTACCTCGACGCTCATGGCTGTTCTCAGTCCTCCTGGTCCTGGTCCTGCACCGGCCCCGCCGCGCTCGGATTGCGTGAAATGGAAAAACCCCTCCGCCCGCGAGCGTGAGGGGTCGGCCGCGCCGGCGCCTTGGTTGGCGCTCAGCGCGGCTCGGTAAGCAGCAGGCGGGTCGTCCGCACCCTCTCAGGGTAGCCTCGCGCGGCCGGCTCCCTCGAACGGGTTCTGCCCGCCTGGTTGACCGGGCGCCGATCATGAGTTACTTTGCCTCTGCAGGCGAAAGCCTCGGTGTGTCGTAGTCCGCCGTTGCGAATGCCCGCAAATTTGGGTCTCGGTGTGTAGTGACCGCGGAGACCAGGTGTTTTCCGCCCCTGGCTCGCTACTGCGCTCATTTCGCACCGTGTGTGCGGTGACTTCCCCTGACTTTCCCCTCGGCGCTGACACAGCTCGGCGCTCCGGAGCCCACGTCCGCTCCGCACGAGGTCCAGCCGGTCGTCACTCACCCGGGTGCATATGGGCGCGCGGCCCCCGCATCCGAAATGGCTGAATCCTCATGAACATCTGCATGCGTTTCATCACCGACGGCATCCGCGACACCCTCGCCCACTACCACCGCGACGACCTCCCGCTGCACCGGCTGACCTGGGAGCTGCAGCGGCGCATCGAAGAAATCCCGTCCGCCGTGCCGCACGCCCCGGCGGTCTGGATCGACCAGCTGCGCGACCTGCAGCGCCGCGTCGCCGAGGTCGAGCAGAACCGGACCCCCGGCCCCCGCACCGAGCTGACCGACCTCGAGCACCGCCGGGTGGACGACTCGCTGCGCCAGCTGCAAGCCGTACTGGAACTGGCCCACGCCTGACCGGCCCACGCGCGACCCGCCCCACCGCTTCGACCCGCCCCACCGCACGGCCGCGCCCCCCACCCGCGAGTCGGGGCTCTCAGCACACCGAGTCGCGCGTCTGGGCACACGGCCTGGATCCCGGGCCATGTGCTGGGATTCCCGACTCACTGTGCCAGGAACCCCGACTCGCGGAACGCTCTCACCCGGCCAGCCCGGGCATGTGGCCGGCCGACCCAGTCCGACCAGCGCGGTCACCTGGCCGGCCACGTCGGCGGGGCCGGCCAGCTCGGTCCGACCGGTCACGGCCACGCGGCCAGGAGATCGGCGGCCAAGGGGGGCCAGGTGGGTCGTCTACCCTGGCCGCATGGTTGGTACCGCGTTCGGGGTGGCGGCCACGGCGTCGGTGCTCGGCGGCGTGGCCATGACGGTGGTCGCCGTGCTGGGCTTGCGCAGGCGGCTGCCACGCAACCGGGTGGCCGGGGTGCGCACGGTCAGCACGATGCGCGACGAGGAGACCTTCGCGGTGGGCAACCAGGTCGGCGCGCCGCTGACGCTGGCCGCCGGCGGGGTCGCCGTGCTGGGTGGGGTCGCGGTGTTCGCCGGGCGGACCGTGGCGGTGGACGTGGTGCTGCTCGTGCTGACCGTGCTCGGCGCACTGGGGCTGACCGTCGCCGGCGGTGTGCTCGGCGACCGGGCGGCGAGCCGGGTTCCGATGCCGCGACTCGGCGGGTGCGGCGGCGTGTGTGCCGGGTGCAGCCTGGTGGACGGCTGCTCCGGCGCCAACCCCGGCGAGACCGAGACGACAGCACAGCACGACGCCCCCGCGCGCCGCGCGAACTGACCAACCCACCGTCGGCTCCGGCGGAGGGAGTTCGGTCAGCTGTCGGGGTTGATGCCTTGCACCTTCAGCGAGTTGTCGGTGTAGAACTGGCAGCCGTTCGCCACCAGGTTGGACTCGCACTGGGTCTTGTACTGCTTCTCCCACACGGTCATCGGCCGGCCGACCGCCGGCGGGACGTTGGGCACCGCGGCCGGGGGTGGCGCCGCCGGGGGTGCCGGCGCGGCCGGCACCGGCACGGCCGGCGCCGCGCCCGGCGCGGAGTACTGGTCCGCATCGGAGCTGCTGTCACACCCGGCGACCAGCAGACCGCTGGCCACGATCAGCAACAGGCCGCGGAACTTCATGACAGCCAGGGTGCCACGGGCGGACTGAGGAAGTTCGCCCTGGGGCCGCGGTGCTAGTTGCGCGCCACGTCGGCCGGGAACGTGGACAGCAGCGCGAGCGGCATGCCCTGGCGGCGCAGCACCCGCCCCCACAGGTCGCCGGTGGTGGCGGTGACCACGTCGTCGGGCAGCGCGGGCACCGGGATCCAGTCGCCTCGGCTGATCTCGCCGTCCAGCTGCCCTGAGTTCCAACCCGAGTAGCCGGCGAACACCCGCAGCCCGCGCATCCGGGGCGCCAGCCGCCTCGGGTCGGACTCGAGGTCGACGAGCCCGACGGGCCCGCGCACCGCGACCACCCCGTTCATCCTGCTCGGGTCGTGCCCCGGCAGGAACGCGGCCAGGCACAACGCCGTTTTCGCGTCCACCGGGCCACCGACGAAAACCGCCTTCGGCTTGGTGGAGTGCGGCGCCCAGGCGGGCAGCACGTCGTTCACCGACACCTCGCTCGGCCGGTTCAGCACCACCCCGAGAGTGCCCTCGCCGCGATGGTCGATGACGTAGACAACGGTGCGGCGAAAGTTGGGGTCGTGCAGACCCGGCGCCGCGACCAACAGGGTTCCAGGTTCTACGTCGCGGTCTTGCTCCGCCCGCTCATCGGCCGCCACATCCCACATAGTTGCATCCTCTCGCCACGCGGGACAGCCGACCGGAAGGTGGGCTCCGGCGTGTCCTCGGCTCGATCGATATCCCTGACGATCGGCTCGGCGCGACGCGTTAGCCTTGAGCCTCGTGAGTCCAGCACAGTGGGACGCTTCGCCCGCCCCGACCCAGAACGGCGCCGAGATCCGTGCCGGACACCGGGCCGAGGAGAGCGCCGCCAACGGCCCGACGGGCGCCGCCGAGGACGCCGTCGCGGGCCAGAAGGCCGGCAAGGACGACAAGGACGGCGGCGGCCGCGACCGCGGCAGCCGGGAGCGGCTCGGGCTGCGTCGGTTGCTCCTCGCCGGGGGGTTCTTCCGGCTGTTGATGGTCCGTTTTGCCGCACAGTTCGGCGACGGCATGTTCCAGGGCGCGCTGGGCAGCGCGGTGCTGTTCAACCCGGAACGCCAGGCCGACCCGACCGCCGTCGCACTCGGCGTAGCGGTGCTGTTCCTGCCGTACTCGATCATCGGACCGTTCGCCGGCGCGCTGCTGGACCGGTGGGACCGGCGCCGGGTGCTGTGGGCGGCCAACCTGCTGCGCGCGGTGCTCACCCTTGGCGTGGCCGCGCTGGTGGCCACCGGGGTGGCCGGCGGCGGGCTGTACCTCGGTGCGCTGGCGGTGGCAGGGGTGACCCGGTTCGTGCTGGCCGGGCTGTCCGCCGCGCTGCCGCACGTGGTCACCGAGCGGCACCTGGTGGAGGCGAACGTGGTGGCCGCGACGGCCGGGGCCGCGGTGGCCGCGGTGGGTGCGTCCTGTGCGTTCGCGCTGCGCGGGGTGTTCGGCAGCGGCAACGCCGGCTCGGCGACCGTCGAGGTCATCGCGTCGGTTTTCGCGGTGGCCGCCGGGCTGGTCGCGGTCGGCTTCAAGCCAGGCGTACTCGGCCCGGACCAGCGCAACGAGGTGCGCCGGGCGCTGGTCGCGATCGCCAAGGGCCTGGTGGACGGCGGCCGGGCGATGGCGCGGGTACCGAGCGCGTCGTCTTCGTTCTTCGCCCAGACCTGCCACCGGCTGGCCTTCGGCGCGTCCACGCTGCTGATGCTGCTGCTGTTCCGGCACGCGTTCACCCGGCACGGGTACCTGCTGGCCGGGGTGGGCGGCATCGGCGAGATGGTCGCGGTGGCCGCCGCCGGGCTGGGCGCCGCCGCGGTGGTCACCCCGTGGCTGACCCACCGGGTGGGCCGGGCGAACACCATCCGGATCGCGCTGGTGCTGGCCGCGGTGTCGATGCTGGTGCTGGCCGCACACATCCGCCTCGAGATGGCGCTGGCCGGCGCGTTCCTGATCAGCGGGGCGGGCCAGATCATCAAGCTGTGCGCGGACACCGCCGTACAGAGCGAGGTGGACGACAACAGCCGGGGCCGGGTGTTCGCGCTGTACGACGCGTTCACCAACGCCGCCTACGTGGTCGCGGTCGCGGCGGCCGCGCTGCTGTCCCCGCCGCACGGCCGCTCGCCGCTGCTGCTGGTGCTCGCCGGGTGCTGCTACCTCGTCGGGCTTCTCGGCCACGAGCTGCTGCGCCGAGGCCGCCGCCGCGCCCCGCGCACCAAACCGGCTTTCCCGCAACCCTGACGCCCGCGCCGAGGTAACGGCGTCAACGGAGGCGCACGATCTACCGGTGGCGGGCGGGGGTGGATGTGTCGGACACCGGGGAGATCTCGACGGGCCGCGCCGAGCAGCGCCCTCGGCCCAAGCCCCGAACCGAGGGGTGGCAGACCCGCTACGCGAGTACGCCGCGGTAAACGCGATCTCCCTGTTCTGGCTCGGACTGCAAGTCTTCAGCCTGACAACCCACAACCGGTTACTGGCCTTCCTGGTTGGAATGTTCGGCATCCCGATTGTCCTGGTCACTATGACAATCGTGATGTACCGGCGGGACTCTCGGCAGGAGAGCGAGCCGCACCGGGCCCGCGAGGTGCACAGCGGCCCTCGGCGAGCCGAGGTAGCCGGGACTGCGGTGCTTGCCGACCCACGCGCCCCTCGGCGACTGCGGTATCGCGGGATGCAGGCGGTCTGGCTGGTGGGCGGCGCGGTTTGCTTCCTGCTCTTCTTGAGCGGTTTCCTGTCCGAGTCGGCGCCGGGCATGCGCGCGCCCGCGACGTCGGAATAGTCCGAGCCTACTTCCAGGCAACACTGGCCCCCGACGCCACCTCGTGAGTGATTAGTCGCGCTATAGCGGTACTTATCACTCACGAGCGCCGAAGGCGCATCAGGCCTGTTCGGCGGCCCAGGTGCGCAGCTCGGCGACCGCTTCGTCGTGGGTAAGCGGGCCGCGCTCCATCCGGACCGCGAGGAGGTGCTTGTAGGCCTTGCCGACCAGCGGGCCGGGTTGCAGGTCCAGAATCCGCATGATCTCGTTGCCGTCCAGGTCCGGGCGGATCGCGTCCAGCTGCTCCTGCTCGCGCAGCGCGGTGATGCGGTTCTCCAGCGAGTCGTAGCTGCGCTGCAGCGCGGCGGCCCGGCGGCGGTTGCGGGTGGTGCAGTCGGAGCGGACCAGGCGGTGCAGCCGTTCCAGCATCGGCCCTGCGTCGGTGACGTAGCGGCGCACCGCCGAGTCGGTCCACTCCCCGGTGCCGTAGCCGTGGAACCGCAGGTGCAGGTACACCAGCCGGGACACCTCGTCGATGACGGCCTTCGAGTAGCGCAGCGCGCGCAGCCGGGCCTTGACCATCTTCGCGCCGACCACCTCGTGGTGGTGGAAGCTGACCCGCCCATCCGACTCAAGGCGCCGGGTGGCCGGCTTGCCGATGTCGTGCAGCAGCGCGGCGAGCCGCAGCACGAGATCGGCACCGCCCGGCCCCTCGCGGTCGATGGCCTGCTCCATCACCACCAGCGAGTGGGTGTAGACGTCCTTGTGCTGCAGATGCTCGTCAGTGGCCAGCCGCATGGCCGGCACCTCGGGCAGCACGTACTCGGCCAGCCCGGTGTCCACCAGCAGCTCGATGCCTGCCCTCGGGTACGCGCCCATGACCAGCTTGGACAGCTCCGCCTGCACCCGCTCGGCGGTGATCCGGCTGATCTGCTCTGCCATCTCGGTCATCGCTTCGCGGACCCGGGGGGCCACGGCGAAGCCGAGCTGGGCGACGAACCGGGCGGCGCGCAGCATCCGCAGCGGGTCGTCGGCGAACGACTCCTGCGGGGTGGCCGGGGTGTCCAGCAGCCGGGCGGCCAGCGCGGCCAGCCCGTCGTGCGGGTCGACGAACCGCTTGGACGGCAGTTGGACGGCCATGGCGTTGACGGTGAAGTCGCGGCGCAGCAGGTCCCCTTCGACGGTGTCGCCGAAGCTGACCTCGGGGTTGCGGGTCTGCCGGTCGTAGCTGTCCGCGCGGAACGTGGTGATCTCCACGGTCTGGCCGCGCCGGACCGCGCCGATGGTGCCGTACGCGATGCCGGTGTCCCACTGCCGGTCCGCCCAGCCGGACAGCAGCCGTTGCACGTCCGCCGGGCGGGCGTCGGTGGTGAAGTCCAGGTCGTGCTCGCCCGGCTTGCCGAGCCGCCCGAGCAGCGCGTCCCGCACGCTGCCCCCGACGAGGTAGAGCCGGTGGCCGCCGTCGGCGAACCGCGACGCCAGCTCATCGGCCAGCGGCGAGACGCGCAGCAACTCCACGACCGCATTCTCTCGCGCGCGGGTCACGGACGTCGGCAGAGTCGGCAGGACAGAAGTAGGCACGGCGAACCAGTCTAGATGATCGATTCGGCCCTCCTCGCCAACCGGGGTCCCGACCAACCCACACCCCACCTCCGACGGCGCGGCAAACAGCGCCCCACTTCGAGAAACTGCCGCTACGCTGCTTGTTCATGAAGCTCACCGCGGTGTTGGCGGTCGCAAGTGCCGCCGCCGTGCTCGCCGTCCTTGGCAGCGCGGCGTCCCAGGCCCAGCCACTGCCCAGCAGCAACCAGTGGGGTATCGGCCAATCGCCAGCCAACGCGCAGACCGCCAGCGAACAATGGCCGGTCAGCGGCCCGGCCACGGCGCGCACCGCGTGACCCGCTCCTGGCAGACGGGGCTGATCACGAATATCGGGGAACGCCCACGGCGGGTGAGACCTACCTCTATCGTTATCGACCATGAACGATGTGCACGGTGTCCCCACCTCGGTCAACGACGCGGTAACAGCCGCCGGCGCCAGCGGTAGCCTGTCCGTCGACCCCGTAGCACTGCTGCGCGCCAGCAACATCCTCCGCATGGAATCTCGGGAGCTTCTATCTGAGGATTCCAGCCTTCAACAGGGTTTTATGGAGCCTCGTGGGCAGGATCCGGTCTCCGGGCCGGCGGCGAGCGGGTTCCAGGCGAAAATTGACGCGATCTTGGAGCAAGCCAGCGCCTACGCCACCAACCTGGGGACCGCGGCGGACACCCTGCGCAAACAAGCCGCCGACTACGGCGCCACCGACCTGCAGGCCAAGCAAGCACCTGTGCAAGCCGCGGCCGAAAGGCTCAGATACCAAGAAACCCACCTGGCGCCCATGGCATTGGGAACCGCTTCACCTAATGTCGACCCGATTGCCAATCTCGCCCAGCAATATGCGCCACACCTTGAACCAGAGCGTGCACCAGAGGACTTGCGGCCGTTGGTCAACCCGTCCGCCAGCGCCCCACCGGCACCGCCTGCTCCCGAGGCGCCCGCGCCAACCAGCTCACCGTTCCCGCCCCGACCGGCCGAGCTGCGCATCAACGACGTCGACCCCTGTTCTCTGCTCACCCCCGCCGAGCAGGAAGCGCTGGGAGTTGAAAGAACGCCAAGAGATGAGCAAACCCCGGGCTCCGGCACCGCGTCCTGCTCCTGGATAACCGACGAGTCGCCAAGTCGAGCTTGGAGCATCCGGACCGCGGTCAACAGAGGAGCGCCCGGCACGGTCAACAGCCCCGGGCCCACCCAGATAGTGCAGGTCGAGAACTTCGGCGCCATCCAGCGCCTTGCCCACGGGTCGGTGAACGGGTCCTGCAGCCAGTTCATCGACATCGCGCAGGGCCAGTTTATGCAGGTCAGCTATGACACCTTCGACTATCCCATCGCAGGCATGAACTACCAGGTGGCGTGTCAGATGACCAGCAAGGTGTCGCAGTACGCCATCCAGAACCTGCGCGCGCTCGCGCACTGAGCCAGTCAGCTACACCCGGGGGAGCCATGACCGCGTCGTTTCCGTCACCCAGCTACCAGACTATGCCGCTGCAGCACAAGTACGACATGATGCACAGTGGCCCGGGTGGCGCGGCGGCAGTGCCCGCCGCGGACACGCTCGGCAAGCTGGCTCCGGACTTCAACGCCTCGGCGGACGCCGTCCAGCGGGCGCTGGGCTCTATCGGCGTGAACTGGGAAGGGCAGGCGGCGACCGCGTTCACCGGCGCGATGCGGCAGGCCGGGCAGTGGGCGCAGCGGCAGGGCAGCCAGACCAGCCAGTCCGGTGGCGGTCAGGTGCACAGCTATGCCAGCTCCTACGACGCGACCAAGGCGAAGATTCCGGATCCGAGGACGCTGGCACCGGTCGGCGAACCGTCCTTGACGGACAGATTCATGGACTGGTCGGGTGGCCCGTTCGGTGCCCAGTCCGACTGGGCCAGGCACCGGGCCGCCTTTCAGGCCGCCGACCGGCAGGCCAATGACGCGTTGCTCGCGCACGAGAACACCACCCGCCGGGTCCTCGACGCGTTCCCAACCATCGGCAACGCTCCCCCGATGACCGCCGGCGCGGGCGGTGCCCAGCCAGGCACCCCGGCCGCCGGACCGCACGGCGCGGGCGGCCCGGCCGGCGGCGCCGTTCCCGGAGCGGCCGGGGCAGGTACCGGCCGAGCCGGAGCAGCTGGCGCAGGTGCGGGCGGCGGCGCGGGTGAGGCGAGCGGTGCCGGCGTGGCAGGGGCCGGAGCCGGTGGAGTCGGGGCGGGCGGCGCCTTACCGAGTGCCATGCCACCCCCGTCCACCGCCACCACACCCAGCAGCTTTACCCCGTTGACGCCACAGCCCGGCACGGGCGGCGGACCCGGTGGCATGCCCGCCGGACTCGGCGGCGGCGGACTCGGCGGGGCGGACGGCGGGCTGGGCAGAGCCGGCATGCCCGCAATGCCGGCGCTGCCGCCGATGTCCGCCGGCGGCACCCGCTACGGCGGAAGCGGCTACCACGGCTCCCCGGCGACCCCACCCGGCCCACGCGGCGGCACCCCACTCCCCGAACGCGCCGGCGGCACACCGAACAGCCCAACCGGACCAGGTGGAGCCGGCGGCGGCGCGGGCCGGTCGATACCGGGCGGCATGCCGATGGGAGCCATGGGCGGCATGGGTGCCGGCGGCAAGGACCGCGAACACCGCAACAACATCTACCTACCCAGCGACGACCCGTTCCACATCGACATCACCGACGACATCGTCCCCGCCGTCCTCACCAACGAAGACACCCCGCAATAGGTGGTCAGCCGAGGAGGTCGTCGAACTCACCGGCCTTGCAGCCCTTGACCCAGGCATCCATCTCAGACCAGGTGAACCGCAATGTGCCGCCGGCCGGGTCCTTACTGTCCCGCACCCCGATGGTGCCGTCCGCGAACACCGCCACTTCGACGCAATTACCCTCACCCGTGCTGAAGCTGCTGGTACGCCACCGCAGGTCCGGCAACCGGGTACCTCCTACATCACCATCTTGCGGATCAACGTCAGCGAGCGCTCCGGGCTGAGCGCGATTCGTTGCAGGTCATCGGCACACAACTGGTACGTCCGAAGCTTCGGCTGATCGTAGTAGTAGATCGCGTCGTCGACCAGCTCCACGTAGCACAGTTGATGGGCCGCGCCGAAGCTAAGCAGCGTGAATTTGCCGGCGTGCACGCCGAGCGGCCCATCCTGTGGACGAAGTACCTGGAGCGTGACGCTGGGCAGCTCGGCCATCTTGAGCAGGTGCAACAGCTGAGCTTCGTGGACTTCAGACGAACCGACCGCAGCCTCCAGGCCCCAGGTAGTGACCACCGCGTGTAACCACAGCGGGTTATCGGCGTCAATCAACCGGGCCTGGCGGGCCATTCGGAAGTCGACCACCCGCTGCGTCCGGTCGGCACGCACCAGCATGGACTTGTTGGTCATCGCGGAGGCGTAGTCCGGCGACTGAAGTAGTCCGGGGATGGTGTCCAGCTCGAACTGGAACGACCGGTCCGCCACCCGTTCC
Source organism: Pseudonocardia sp. (assembly GCA_036500625.1). GTDB lineage: Bacteria > Actinomycetota > Actinomycetes > Mycobacteriales > Pseudonocardiaceae > Pseudonocardia. Next base: position 13,906 of record DASYBQ010000237.1, read on the forward strand.
AGCCCGACGTACAGCGAGAACCACGGCGGCACCGTGTCGGTCCACGGCTTCCACCAGTTGGCCTCCTCGGTGCGCGCGTTCAGCTCGGAGAGCCGGGTGATGCTGCGCGGGTCCGCGCCGTACGCGGAGAGCAGCGTGGCGATGTCCTGCTCGGTCTGCGCCTGCCGGCCGTTCTCCATGTGCCCGATCTTGGGCGCGCCGATGTCGGTCAGCGCGGCGGCCTTGGCCACCGAGAGCCGGGCCTCCTTGCGAATCCGGGTCAGCTCGGTGCCGATCAGCCAGCGCAGCGGCGCCGGATGGTGGTGCGAAGGGACAGCCATGGCATCTTCCCACCTGTCATGATAATTTACATGAGCCAGCACTTGCAGGGCTGCTTGCATACTTGGGGGACCTTAGATGCTTCTCGTCGTGTACCTGCATGGAACGGACGGTTCCGTCACCCGTGTGGGTAGCCGCCCGACCGAAGACCCGCGGCCGTACTGCCTGGTCAACATCGCGCACGCGCTCGCGGTGACCAAGGCCGCCCGGGTGACGCCGCGCCGAGGCCAGCGGCTGGTGGTGGCGGTTGAGGACCCGATCGCCCCGTTCGAGCCGATCTTCCAGCACGCC
>DASYBQ010000238.1:0-3831 GCA_036500625.1 Pseudonocardia sp.
CCAGGCGGCCGCGGCGGGCCCAGATCTCGATGCCGTCCTCCCGGTAGCCGAGCCGGCGGGACACCGCCAGTGACGTCGGATTGTCGGTGAACGCGCCGGACCGCGCGGCCCGCGCGCCCAGGTGGTCGAACGCGAACATCAGCACCGCCGCGCGCATCTCCGTGCCATACCCCGCGCCCTGCCAGCGCAGCCCCAGCCACGAGCCGCTGCAGACCTCGCGGCGCACCGCGAAGTCCACCGCCATCAGCGACTGGACACCGATCACCCGGCCACCGAGTCGCACCAAAAACTGAACCGTCCAGTCTTGCGGGGTCAGCGACGCGCGGTGGCCCCAATGGTGCTGCAGCACGCCCCGGCCGAGATAGCGCGGGTCGGCGTCGGTCCACGGCTGCCCGAACGGCATCTCTTCGGGCGGATGAATCCCCTGGTAGGCCACGTCGACCAGCTCGCGCAACCCGGCGTCGTCGTCCGGGCACAGCTCCAGCCGGGGCGTGCGCAACGCCAAACCCGCCAACGGCCACGGATCGACCGGCGCGGCCACACCCGGCTCGGCAACGCCGGTGTCCAGCGGCGGATCCGGACGATCTGGATCGTTCATCCGGCCAGCGTGCCCGAGCGGCGGGAAAGTCTCGATCCAGATAACGTCCGCCCCATGCATGCGATCACCCTCCGGGACTCCGGCGGCCCCGAGGTACTCGAGTGGACCGAGGTCCCGGACCCGACACCGGGCCCTGGCGAGGTGCTGATCGAGGTGGCGGCCGCGGCGGTCAACCGGGCAGACCTGCTGCAGCGCCAAGGCTTCTACCCACCCCCGCCCGGCGCGTCCGAGATCATCGGCATGGAGTGCTCCGGTCGGGTCGCCGAGGTGGGCAGCGGAGTGTCCGCATGGCAGCCCGGCGACGAGGTCTGCGCGCTGCTGGCCGGCGGTGGCTACGCGACGAAGGTCGTGGTGCCGGCCGGTCACCTGCTGCCGGTGCCGGCCGGGGTGTCGCTGACCGAGTCCGCTGGGCTGCCCGAGGTGGCCTGCACGGTGTGGTCCAACCTGGTCGGGGTGGCCGGCCTGCGGGCCGGCGATCTGGTGCTGATCCAGGGCGGCAGCGGCGGCATCGGCACGCACGCGATCCAGGTGGCCTCCGCGCTCGGCGCCAGGGTGGCCGCCACCGCGGGCAGCCCGGAGCGGCTGCGGCTGTGTCGCGACCTCGGCGCCGAGCTGGCCATCGACTACCACGACGAGGACGTTGCCGACCAGTTGCGGGACGCCTCTGATGGGCGCGGCGCGGACGTCATCCTGGACAACATGGGTGCCGCCGCGCTGGCCGACAACCTGGACCGCCTCGCCCCCGGCGGCCGACTGGTGATCATCGGGATGCAGGGCGGCACCAAGGCGGAGATCAACCTCGCCGCGATGCTGCGCAAGCGGGCCAGCGTGGCCGCGACCAACCTGCGCGGCCGCCCGACCGACGGTCCGGACGGCAAGGCGGCGATCGTGGCCGAGGTGCGCGCCGAGCTGTGGCCGCTGATCGAGTCCGGCCGGGTCAAGCCGGTGGTGCACGCCGAGCTCCCCATGGACCAGGCCGCCGAAGCGCACCGAATGCTGGAAGCCGGCGGCGTGATCGGCAAACTCCTCCTGACCAACTGGGCCTACGGCCCTCGTGAGTGATTAGGGCCGCTATAGCGCGACTAATCACTCACGAGGCAGACCAGTTAGATGATCTCGTTCAGTGCCTGGGCGAGCTGGTCGATCTCGGACGCGGTGCTGTAGTGCGCCAGACCCACCCGGACGACCCCGCCCACCTCGCCGCTGCCCAGGTGCTCCAGCACACCGTGGTCACCGAGGTCGGCCACCGTGCACAGCCCCCGGTCGGCCAGGAAGGCGGCCACGTCCTGGGCCTTGCGCGTCTCGTGGGTGAACGCGATGGACGGCACACCCCCCTCGTGCGGCTGGCCGACGATCTGCACCCGGGGCACGAAACCCAGCTCGTAGATCAGCCGCCCGAGCAGGTCGGACTGATACTCCCCGACCGAGCGCATCGAAGTGGCCAACCGCTCCGGGCGGTCCCCGCGCGCGTCGTCGTCAAGGGTGGACAGGTAGTCGATCGAGGCCACCAGGCCGGCCAGCAGCGGGTAGCTGTGTGCGCCGACCTCCAGCCGCCCGGGGCCGACCGCGAGCGGGTCCAGCGAGCAGGACGGCAGCTGGTCCAGCAGTGACGGGTCGGCGAACACCAGCGCGGCGCACTGCGGCCCACCCCACGCCGCCGGGGATGCCACCAGCACGTCCGCGCCGAGGTCGTCCATCCGCAGCGGCCCGCAGGCCGCCGCCGCGAAGCCGTCCACCACGACCAACGCGTCCGCCCGGTGGGCCCGCTCGGCGATCCGGTCCACCGAGGGACGGGTGCCGACGTGCTCCGACCCGGCGGTCACCGCGACCACCCGCACCCGCCCGTCCAGCAGCTCGTCGTACTGCCATTCCGGCAGTTCACAGGTCTCTATCTCGATCTCCGCCCAGCGCACCTCGGCGCCTCGGGCGTCGGCGGCCCGGCGCCAGGGCTCGATGTTGGCCACGTCGTCCAGCCGGGACAGCACGATCGCGTCGCCGAGCTGCCACGACTGGGCCAGCGCATCGGCCAGCCGACCGATCATCACCTCGCGGCCGGGACCGAGCACCACACCGCGCGGGTCGGCGCCGACCAGGTCCGCGATGGCTTGGCGGGCCGCGTCCTCGATCACCTCGGCGCGCTGCGAGGCGGGGAACGCGCTGCCCGGCGGCGAGATGGGCGCCCGGACGGCCGTGCCCATCGTCAACGCCACCTGTTCCGGGCACTGGGCACCGCCCGGCGCGTCGAGATGCACCCAACCGTCACCTATCGCGGGAGTGAGCCCACGGACCCGGGCAACATCGAAGGGCATCGTTACAAGGTAACCGCCGCGACAAGGCGGTCGGAAACTAACCGGCCAGTCGGCTTGACCAACCCGCGTTCGACGGCACGCCCGGATGCGGCCAAGATGGTTGGCATGAGTCAGGAATCCTCGAACACCGACGGTACCGAACAGCAGGTCATGGTGATCGGCCCGGACGGCTCGCCGGTCGGCATGGCGCGGGTCCCCACCGGTGACGACTCCGGGGAGTCCGGCGAGTCGGGCGGCGTGACGGACATGGTCGAGCAGCCGGCCAAGGTGATGCGGATCGGCACGATGATCAAGCAGCTGCTCGAGGAGGTCCGCGCGGCGCCGCTGGACGAGGCCTCCCGGGTCCGGCTGCGCGAGATACACGAGAACTCCATCAAAGAGCTGGAGCAGGGCCTCGCGCCGGACCTGCGCGACGAGCTGCACCGGCTGAGCCTGCCGTTCACCGAGGACACCACCCCGTCGGACGGCGAGCTGCGCATTGCGCAGGCCCAGCTGGTCGGCTGGCTGGAGGGACTGTTCCACGGCATCCAGACCGCGCTGTTCGCCCAGCAGATGGCCGCGCGCCAGCAGTTGGAGCAGATGCGTCGCGGCCTGCCGCCGGGCATCTCCGACCAGATGCCGGAAGGCATGGGCGGCATGAGCGGACGCACCGGCCAGTACCTCTAAGGCTCCCGCGCAGCGGCAGGTGACGGGGGCTTGACGGCCGGCAGGTACCGTTGTCAGCTATGTCCAGCGCGATGAGCACCGACGCGGCCGCCACCGGCTCCGGGGCGCCGCCGCCGGCCGGTTCGCGGAGCTGGCAACGCGCCCTGAACGACCTGCGTCAGGGTTGGCGCCGCCGCTCCCTGTGGGGGTATCTGGGCTGGCAGGACATCAAGCAGCGCTACCGCCGCTCCGTGCTGGGCCCATTCTGGATCACCATCG
>DASYBQ010000239.1:0-8588 GCA_036500625.1 Pseudonocardia sp.
CATCGCGCTGGTTGTGGTCGCCGTGCTGGTCGCGGTCGCGGACCGCTACGGCTACCACCGCGACGAGTTCTACTACCTCGCCGCCGGCGCGCACCCGGCGTTCGGCTACGTGGACCAGCCGCCGCTCACCCCGCTGATCGCCCACGCGGCGCGGCTGCTGTTCGGCGACTCGCTAGTCGGTCTGCGGCTGACTCCCGCGCTGGCCACCGGCCTCACCGTGCTGTTCACCGGAATGATCGCCTCGGCGCTGGGCGGCGGCCGGGGCGCCACGTCGCTTGCCGCGGCCTCCATTGCCGTGGCGGCCTTCCCGATCGCCACCGGCCATGTGTTGTCCACCAGTACGTTCGACCTGCTCGCCTGGACAGTGCTGAGCTGGCTGCTGGTGCGTGCGCTGCGCGACGGCGGTCCGGTGTGGCTGGCCGCCGGCGCGGTCGCCGGGCTCGGCCTGGAGAACAAGACGCTGCTGGTGGCGCTGCCGGCCGCCGTCGGGCTCGGGGTCTTGCTCGCCGGCCCGCGCACCGCGCTGCGCGGTCGCTGGCCGTGGTTAGGGGCCCTGCTCGCGGTGCTGCTGTGGGTACCCAACCTGCTGTGGCAGGCCGCGCGCGGCTGGCCACAGCTCACCATGGCCTCGGCGATCGCCACCGTCGGCAACGGCGGCAGCGCGCCGTGGTGGCAGTTCATCCCGTTCCAGCTGGTGCTGGTCGGGCCGCTGCTGGTGCCGGTCTGGCTGGCCGGCTGGTGGTCGCTGGCCCGCGACCCGGCCCGGCGGCGCTATCGCGGCTTCGCGGTCGCCTATCTGGTGCTGCTGGCCGGGCTGTTGGCCGTGGGCGGCAAGCCGTACTACCTGGTCGGCATGTACCCGGTACTGCTGGCGGCCGGCGCCGAGCCGACGCTGCGCTGGGTGCGCCTCGGCCGGGCCAGGGTGCGCGGTGCGCTACTGGGTGTCGCCCTGCTGCTCAACGCGGTGGCCACCGCCGTGCTGATGCTGCCGCTGCTGCCCGCCCGGCTGCTGCCGGGTTCGCCGATGGTGGCGGTGCAACCGCTGTCCGCCGAGTCGGTCGGCTGGCCCGAGTTCGCCGCCACCGTCTCGCGGGCCTACCAGGCGCTGCCGGCCGCGTGGCGCCCGTCGACGGTCCTGCTGGCGGGCAACTACGGCGAGGCCGGCGCGGTCGAGCTGTTCCGCGACCGGATGCCGCTGCCGCCCGCCTACAGCGGCCAGAACGGCTACGTCGACTGGGGTCCGCCACCAGAGTCCGCAGACACCGTACTGGCGGTCGGGATGGCCGAGTCGTCGTTGCGGCGCTGGTTCAGCTCGGTGACACCGGTCGCCCGGATCGACAACGGCATCGGCCTCGACAACCAGGAGCAGGGCAGAGCGGTGTGGCTGTGTCACGGCCGGCAGGCCAGCTGGGCCGAGATCTGGACCTCGGTACGCCGGGTCAGCTGACGCCCGCGCCGCCACGTTTGCGCACAGCGGATTGGTGACCCGAGCGACGCAGCTGACTAAGGTCAACCGCGTGCGGTACACCGACATGACCCAAGGCCGTATCTACCTGTTGCGCCACGGCGAGACCGAATGGTCTCTCACCGGTCGGCACACCAGCTACACCGACCTCTCCCTGATCGAGCAAGGACGTCGGGGGGCCGCCTCCGCCGGCGAGCTGCTGACCGATGTGCGCGGTCCGGACGCGCCGCCTTTCGTGCTCGCACTGTGCAGCCCGAGGCGCCGCGCGACCGAGACAGCCGAGCTGGCCGGGCTCTCCCCCACCATCGACGAGCGGCTGGTGGAATGGAACTACGGTGAGTACGAGGGCCTGACCACGCCCGAGATTCGAAAGACCGTGCCGGGCTGGCTGCTCTGGAACGATCCCACCCCCGGCGGCGAGACCGCTGAACAGGTCGCAGCCCGTGCCGACGGCGTGCTCGCCGACTGCCGAGCAGAGCTGGACAAGGGCGACGTAGTACTCATCGGGCACGGGCACTTCAGCCGGGTGATCACCGCACGGTGGTTGGGCCTGCCCGCATCGGCCGGCATCGGGTTCAAACTGGACGCCGGCGGGCTGAACGTGCTCGGCGACGAACGCGGCGAGCCCCGCCTCGACCACGTGAACCTCATCGAGGTAGGCAAGGTCTGAGGCCCGGCCCGATGTGTCAGCGGCGGCGCGCCTGGTCCAGGTCCTCGGACCAGCGCCGCGTCGGCGGGCTGAGCAGCAGACCCAGCACGACCAGCACCGCCACACCGACCGCAACGCCCAGCAGCGCGGCACCGGAGGCCACCAGCGAGTAGGCCACCGCCAGCAACAGGATCTGCACCACGACCGCCGGGGTGCGGGCCCAGAGCCGGCCGCGCAGCAGGCCCACGCCGAGCGCGACAACAGCCGCCCCCACCAGGGCGTAGAACGCCGCCTCGGCGAGCACCACGTTCAGGCCCAGCGCGCCCGCGCCGACCACCACGACCAGGAACGTCGCGAAGCCGATCGCGGCGAGGCCTTGCACGCAGACCAGCGTGCCGGCGGCCCGCACCGTGGACGGCGGCGCGGGAGGGGAGGGTGGGGTCGGGCTCACGGCGGCCAGACTAGTGCGCAACAGTGCCGACTCCGATTCCGGCGAGGGAAGTTACCCTTCCTGCGTGCGCGCCCTGCTCGTGGTGAACCCGCAGGCGACCTCCACCACCGCCGCCGGCCGAGATGTGCTCGCGCACGCCTTGGCCAGCGCGGTGAAGCTGGACGTCCTACAGACCCAATACCGGGGCCATGCCGCCGAAGCCACCGCGTCCGCCGTTCGCGCGGGTGTCGAGCTGGTCATCGCGCACGGCGGTGACGGCACCATCAACGAGGTGGTCAACGGCATCCTGGAGGCCGCCCCACCGGCCAGCACACCGGAGCCACCGCTGCTTGCCGTGCTGCCCGGTGGCTCCGCCAACGTGTTCGCCAGGGCGCTCGGCCTGCCTCGGGACCCCCTGGAGGCCGCGGCGGAGGTGCTGCACGCACTGGACGAGCGGCGCTACCGGACCGTGGGCCTCGGCCGGGCGGACGACCGCTGGTTCACCTTCAACGCGGGCCTCGGTTGGGACGCCGACGTGGTCGCCTCGGTAGAGCGCGCCCGGGCCCGGGGCCACGAGGCGAGCCCGGTCCGCTACGCCCGCACCGCGCTGCGGCACTACCTCGCGCAGCGCCGCCACCCGACCGACCTGACCGTGGCGCTGCCCGGCGAGGAGCCCATCTCGGGGCTGCGCCTCGCGGTGGTCTGCAACACCGATCCCTGGACCTACCTGGGTTCGCGGCCGGTCCGGACCAACCCCGGTTGCAACCTGACCGACGGCCTTGCGCTGTTCGGCCTTCTCAGCCTCGGGCTGGGCACGGTACTGCCGACAATGCGGGAGATGTTGCGCAAAGAAGGCGATCCCAGTGGACGGAGCGTAGTGCGGCGAGACGAACTACCACTCATTCGAGTGAGCAGTCCGGTGCCCGTCGCGCTGCAAGTGGACGGTGACTACCTGGGAGAACGCAGTGACGTGGAGTTCACCGCGGTGCGTTCGGCGTTGCGGGTCGTCGTGTGAGAACCGCGGCTCGTCGTGGTTACCAGGGTGACGGGCGGCGAAGTCCAGGCCCATTTCGGCCATTCACCGACCGAGCGGCACCGTCGATCCCGTTGGGACTCGCACCTTTGGCCGTGATCGTTCAACGTTGTTGTCGAAGCCAGCACGACCGCTGAGGAAACATCCTCTGGCACGGTCGGCCCGGGCTCGGAAGCACGAAGCGAACCGAGCAGGGCCGGCGGGTTCCGTCAGTCGAGCAGCCTAGTCGGTCACGCGAGGTAACCCCTCGCGGGTCCGACCGCGCTGTGAAGGTGAGCAAGGTCTCACCCGAACGATGTGAATCCCTTGAAGCGACCGGCCGCTCGTGAAAGAATTCACAAGCGGCACAACCGTTGACATGAACTGGTGCGCGTCCTACAGCGCGCAAGAACAAGGAGCAAAACAATCATGGACTGGCGCCACCGCGCGAGCTGCCGTGACGAGGATCCGGAGCTGTTCTTCCCGGTAGGAACCTCCGGTCCTGCGCTACTGCAGATCGCCGAGGCCAAGACCGTATGTCGGCGTTGCCCCGTGAACACTGATTGTCTGACCTGGGCGCTGGAAAGCGGACAGGACGCCGGTGTCTGGGGCGGCATGAGCGAAGACGAGCGTCGCGCCCTGAAGCGCCGTAACGCTCGCACCAGGGCCGCCCGTAGCGGAGCCTGACGGCCTATTTCGACCTGACTCATCGCTCCCTGTCCTCGAGCCCGGTACTGACAAGCGTCGGTACCGGGCTCGTGGTCCGTCCGGACCAGGCTCAGGCCCGCAACAGCGGCACCCGCAGCACCGCCTCGGTGCCCTTCGGTTCCCTGGGGCGCATGCTCAGTGAGGCATCCAACTCGGAGTCGACCAGGGTGCGCACGATCTGCAGGCCGAGGCCTTGGGACCGTTCCAGGGAGAACCCGCGCGGCAGACCTCGGCCGTCGTCGCTGACCACCACATCCAGCCACCCGGCCGTTCGGCGCACCGTGATGATTACCTCACCTCGGGATCCCGGCACGTAGGCGTGCGCCATCGCGTTGTGCACCAGTTCGGTGAGCACCATCACCAGCGGCGTGGCCAACGCGCTGCCCACCACACCGAAGCTCCCCTCGCGGCGCAGCGCGATCCGGGACTCGGCGGTGGCCACGTCCGCCATGATGGGGATGACTCGGTCGACCACCTCGTCCATGTTCAACCGCTCGTCGACGGACATCGACAGCGTCTCGTGCACCAACGCAATCGAGGTGACCCGGCGCACCGACTCGTCCAACGCCTGTCGGGCCTCCGGTATCGCGGTACGCCGCGACTGCAGACGCAGCAACGCGGCCACGGTCTGCAGGTTGTTCTTCACCCGGTGGTGGATCTCCCGGATGGTGGCGTCCTTGGTGAGCAGCGCACGGTCCCGTCGCTTCACCTCGGTCACGTCCCTGACCAGCACCAGCGCGCCGGCCGGGGCGCCACGCGGACGCAAAGGCAAGGCGCGGAGCAACATCGCGGCGCCGCCGGCCTCCAACTCCATGCGCATCGAAGGACGACCCTCCAGCGCGGCCCGGATCCGTTTCACCACCTCGCTGGCGTCGAACGGGTCCCGCACCAGCGGCCGGGTCACGCTGCTGAGCACCGCGCCGACAAGATCCGACGCGTAGCCCATCCGGTGATAGGCGGACAGCGCGTTGGGGCTGGCGAAGACGACCCGACCACCGGTGTCCAGCCGGATCAGGCCGTCACCGGCCCTGGGGTTGGTCTGGGTGTCCACCGCAACATCCGCCGAGGGGAACGTGCCGTCGGCGATCATCTGGCACAGGTCGGCCGCCCCACCGAGGTAGGCGATCTCGAGCGGGCTGGGCACCCTGGCCACCGCGAGGTTGGTGTCGCGGGACAGCACCGCGAGCACCACACCGTCGCGGTACACCGGGATGGTCTCCCGCCGCACCGGCACGCCCTGGTGCCAGCGCGGGTCCTCCTCCCGGCAGATCCGCTGGTCGACGACCGCTCGTCGCAGCGGGGCGTGCTCCGGCTCGGTGACGATGCTGCCCACCGCATCCTCCGGGTGCGCGGTCGGCGCGGTGGTCGGGCGGGCCTGTGCCACACAGACGAAACGACTGCCGGACCCCGCCGGCTCCTCGGCACCGCCCGCGTCTTGCGGGGGCAGCGGGATCCAGAGCATGAAGTCGGCGAACGAAAGGTCTGCGATCAGCTGCCACTCGGCGACAACCCGTTGCAGGTGGTCGACCGCCTGCCCGGACAACCGGGTGTGCTCGGCGGCCAGCTCGGTCAGCGTGGACATGGCGGAGCGCCCGGTCGAACCACGCCGAGTCGAACCACGCCGAGCCGGTGGTGGCCCAGGCTTGGCAAGCTCATTCCACCACGGCGATCAGGTCGCCGCTCTGCACCACGTCACCCACGGTCACCGCCATCGTGGTCACCGTGCCCGGCACCTCCGTGATGACTGGTATCTCCATCTTCATCGACTCCAGGATGACCAAGGTGTCACCGTCGGAGACCCGGACACCTTCGGACACGACCACGCTCAGCACGTTGGCCACCATGTCGGCCCGGATTTCCTCGGCCACGCCACCTCCCGCACAACTGGGTCACCTGCGATCGGCAGCCATCCAACCACGCGTGACAGACTCGGACGCAGGCGAGACAGCCAGACCAGCGCACGACACCGACCGAGGAAGGGGGCGAGAGGATGTCACGACGAGCCCGCAAGAGGCGCGACCGCAAGAAGGGCGGCGCCAACCACGGCAAGCGGCCCAACGCCTGAGGTGTTGCCCGAACATGACACAGGGCCGGGGTGCAGCCGCCCCGGCCCCGTGTCGCGAACTGGTCGTACCGCTCAGCCGCGCCGCTCGATCCGGGTACGGCGGACCTCTACGCTGGTCCCCCCGGGGCCGCGCTCCACCGTCACCTCGGAGTGTTCGAGCACCGCGGTGCGAATCTGGTCGCGCAACCGGGCCCGCAGCCCGTTCGGTGCCTGCTCCCCGCCGCACTTGCGGGCCAGCAACTCCTTGAGCTTCTCCTCGATGCCGTAAGCCGCGAGGCACGGGTGGCACTCGTCCAGGTGCTGGCGCAACAGTTCCCTGCGGGACTGGTCACACTCGTGGTCGAGGAACAACCAGACCTCGGCGAGCACTTCGTCGCAATGCGTCTTCAGCTCATCTGGGCAGTCGCTCACTGGGGCACCTCCTGACCACGCAAGAACCCGCGGTCGCGGGCGGTGTCGGTCAACAGGTCACGCAGCTGACGCCGACCCCGGTGCAACCGGGACATCACAGTACCGATCGGGGTCGCCATGATGTCGGCGATCTCCTTGTAGGCGAAGCCTTCGACGTCGGCCAGGTACACCGCCATCCGGAAGTCCTCCGGGAGCTCCTGCAGCGCCGCCTTCACATCGCTGTCCGGCAGCCGGTCCAGCGCCTCGACCTCGGCCGAGCGCAGGCCGGTCGAAGTGTGCTCGCTGGCTTGAGCCAGCTGCCAGTCGGTGATCTCATCGGTCGGGTGCTGGGCGGGTTGTCGCTGCCGCTTGCGGTACCCGTTGATGTAGGTGTTGGTCAGGATCCGGTACAGCCAGGCCTTCAGGTTGGTGCCGGCGCGGAACGAGCCGAACGCCGCGTAAGCCTTCAGGTACGTCTCCTGGACCAGGTCCTCGGCGTCCGCGGGGTTTCGGGTCATCCGCAGTGCGGCACCGTAGAGTTGGTCGAGCAGCGGCATCGCGTCCCGCTCGAAGCGCGCCGCGAGTTGCTGGGCGCTCTCCGGCTCACTGTCGGTTGCCGCCGGCTCCGGTGTGGTGTCGGCGGCCTGCTCAGCGGCCCGCCCGCCTGGCGCCTGCTCCGGGGCAGTCTGCTCCAACGAGCTGTCGCGCTCAGTCGGCACCCAGCCCCCTCTGCGCCGCGGTCGCGGCCTCCCCATGCCTTCCGCCACGTCGACGGCGGAACTGATATCAATCAGGGGAAAGGATACGCCCCGCCGCCGCTCCCGACTCAGGGGTGCGGTAGTGGGGAGCGGCACATCGAGCTCGGGCAACGACGCTCCCGTCGTGTTGGTCAGTACAGCGTGTGGCACACCGGGTCCAACGCCGGCACCCGCACCGACATTCCCGCCGGCCGGTGCGCACGGCCCGCTCACCCATTCCCGACCTGGCTCGGACCGGGCCTAAACTGCCGGCATGAAGACGCCGGCAACCGCGGTGTTGGACGCAATGCAGGTGCGCTATCAGCTGCACAGCTATCCGCACCGGGCCGGCGCCGCCTACGGCCCGGAAGCCGCCTTCGCGCTCGGTCTGGATCCGGCCAGGGTGTTCAAGACACTCGTCACCGAGGTGGACGGCGCGCTGACGGTCGGCGTGCTACCGGTGGCCGACTCGCTGGACCTGAAGGCGCTGGCGGCGGCCGTCGGTGGCAAGCGGGCCAAGATGGCTGAGGTGACCGCCGCGCGGCGGGCCACCGGCTATGTGGCCGGCGGCATCTCGCCGCTTGGCCAGAAGCGGACTCTGCCGATCGTGCTCGATGTCAGCGCCACCGAGTTCGACACCGTGTTCTGCAGCGGCGGGCGGCGTGGGCTGGAGATCGAGCTGACGCCGGCCGACCTGGCCAGGGCGACGAACGCAACAGTGGTGGCGATCACAGCCGGCTGACGGGTGCACCCCGAGACGCGGCGTGGCCCGACGAAGTGCCCCGGTCAGCGGTGGTTTGCCGCAAACAGGTCGGCCGATCGGTGGACCGAGTCGCCGCGGTGCGATTCGCTCGGTTGGTGCCGTTGCCTCCGTCCCGCACGTCAAGGCCGGACACGAGCCTCACTGACAGGGATGAATCATGAGACGGTAAAATCCGTCACCCTCGGCCAAAACGCCACCTCTGAGTGATCAGTTGGACGCTTTCCACGCCGATACCGAGGAGAGAGTCACGAGACGTAATCCTACCCGCCATGATCACTGACCTGCCGACCCGACATTGAGAAAGCGTTAAGGTACCGAGATGAGCACCACCAACTCGATGCAGAATGTGGGCTGGCCGAACTCGGTCTC
>DASYBQ010000240.1:0-8108 GCA_036500625.1 Pseudonocardia sp.
TCGCCCAGACCTCGAGCGTCTGCGCCTCGAACAGCGCGGCCACCTACATGGGCATGGTCGCCTATCAGACGCTGGGCTCCGCGCCGGCTTCCGAGAGTCAGGCCGAAGCGGTTGCCAAGCAACTCAAGCCGCTGCTGCGCGAACAGGGTCTCTCATCAACCGCACCCGCCGACGTGTACCTCTCTCCAGATGGCCACAACAACGCACCAATATCAGCGATCTACGAACATCAGTATCTGGCATACCAGCTGCAGTTCCAGGAGCAGCACGGCGAGCTGGACACGAACAGGGTGCTGCTCTACCCGCACGCCGCTTTCCAGACCCAGCCCGAGCTGATCGCGCTGAACCCGAAAGGTGATCAGCTCGGTCAGCTCCTGCAGAACGACCCGGAGCTGCGCAGACGCGAGATGGAGCTGGGCTACCGGCTGCTCGACCCCTCCGGAACCAACTCCAGCTACCGGCTGTCCGACTTCCTGGCCGCCCAGTCGGTGCCGGTGCCGGCCAACGCCTCGCACACCACGAAAGCGATACTCCCGGAGGTACCCGAGCTGGAAAAAATGATCTCAATTGTGGGCGACTGCCCGGTCGAGGGGCAATGATCGTGGCCATCACCGAACTCGCCTGGTGGGCGGTCCAGTGGCCCTGGCTCACCGTGTGGATGGTCGGTGCGCTGGCCGCGGTCACCGCCGGCGCGATCACGCTGCAGTGCTGGCGCCGCTACGACCCGACAGTCGGGACGCCAATGCGCGGCGACAGAATCTACCTGGACCGGGATGGACTGCTCGACGCGGCCGTGGATTGGGCTGAGGGCCCTCGACTCGCCATGCCCCAGAAAGTCGTGCTCACGAAGTCCAGAACCAGGAAGCAAGGTCCTGCTTCCTCAGGACTGCCGATCAACGCGCACTTCACCAGCGAACAGTCGTCCGAGTCGGTCGAACATCATCTTGCCCCCGCAAGCAACCGGGAGGAACCAGCCAGCAGAGCCCTCATCACTGTGGCCAGGCAGGTGCAGGAGGGCCTGCGCCAACGGGGCGAACTCACCTATCTGGACCTCGCCGAGTCAGAGGTCATCTTGAGCAAGTCGCTGTCCCGAAAGCAGAACAGGCTGGGCCGCGGAGCTCGGTCCACGGTGTCGCTGCCGAATATCAAGGGCTACGTCCTGATCTACGGACCGTTTGGGCGGACGGACCTGAGCGGTCGGACCTTCGTGTCCACCGGGACCGCTTCGGAGAGGGTTCGGATCGAGTGTGTTTCGGGCGACACCCTCACCGAGGACACCTCGGGGAGTGAGTCGCTGCACTGTCTCGGTCGGGTCAGGCGATGGGACCGCGAGGCCAGCCATCTGGTTGTTCGCGGTCTCGCCTTGTTCGGCGGAGTCGGATAGGTCATCGCGCCACTGGTCAGCTCATATCCATGATCACCAGGACGCCACCGCTGTCGGAGGCCCCCCTTAGGCAGCGCTAGCGTCCTGTTGATCACCGGAGAAGGGCTCGCTGCGGTTAGGGCAACACCACGACCTTGCCGATCGCACGGTTGTCCTCCATGTAGCGGTGTGCCTCGACGATGTCGTCCAGCCGGAACACCCGGTCGACGTTGGCCCGGTAGCGGCCGGCGGCGACGCCCTCGACGATCTCGGTCAGCGCCGCCGCGCCGGCCTTGCCGCGCAGGTCGTTGCTCTGGAACGCGGTCAGCTTGGTGCCGGACGGGATGTGTGCCACCGGCTCGAACTCGCGGATCGCCCAGGAGCCGCTGAGCATGCCGCTCACGCACACCGTGCCGCCCTTGGCGACCAGCTGCAGCGAGTGCGGCGTGCTGGTCGCGCCGACCAGTTCCAACAGGTAGCCCGGGCCGTCCGGGCAGATCGCCCGGACCTGGGCGGTGAGCTCGTCCTCGCCGCGGTCCAGCACGACGTGGTCCGCACCGGCCGCCTGCAGCATCCGTGATTTTGCCGGGTCGCGGGTGGTGGCGACGGTCTGCAGGCCACGGCCCTTGGCCAGCGACAACGCCGCCATGCCGACCGATGAGGTGCCGCCGCGCACCAGCAGCACGCCCGAGCCGTCGCGGTCCGGCACGCCGAGCGCCGACAGCGAACCGTGCGCGGTCAGGTAGGTCTCCGGCAACGCCGCCAGTACCGCCCACTCCAGCGTGTCCGGCACTTGCATCAACAGCTCGTTGGGCAGCAGCGCGTACTCGGCGTACCCGCCGTCGAACTCCCGGCCCATCTCGCCCATGATCGCCGCGACCGAGGTACCGGCGGCCAGCCCGGAGTCGGAGGGATCCTCGAGCACCCCGACGCACTCGATACCCAGCACCCGGGGGAACCGCACGTTGGGCGAATGCCCCTGCCTTGTCATCAGCTCGGAGCGGTTCAGCCCGCAGCCCTTCACCCGCACCAGGGCCCAGCCGCCGCGCACCGAGGGACGGGCCACCTCGCGCACGCTCAGCACCTCGGGCCCACCTGGACCGTCCGCCACCGCGGCCCGCATCGTCTCAGCCATCGCGTCCCCCAAAGAGCATGTGTGCCGAAATCCCTGACTCAGTGGGCTGAGAGCCCCGACTGGCGGGCGTGTCAGACCAGGCGTCGGTCGGAGGCCCAGCGGGACAGCTCGTGCCGGTTGGACAGCTGGGTCTTGCGCAGCACCGAGGACACGTGCGTCTCCACCGTCTTGATCGAGATGTACAGCTCGGCGGCGATCTCCTTGTAGGCGTAGCCCCGCGCCAGCAGCCGCAGCACGTCCCGCTCCCGGGGGGTGAGCAGGTCCAGCTCCGGGTCCACCGGCGGCGCCGCGCCAGGGCGGTCGGAGAACGCGTCCAGCACGAAACCGGCCAGCCGCGGCGAGAACACCGCGTCGCCGGCCTTCACCCGGCGCACCGCGTCGGCCAGCTCCCGACCGGAGATCGTCTTGGTCACGTAGCCCCGCGCGCCGGCCCTGATCACCGCGATGACGTCGTCCGCCGCGTCCGAGACGCTCAGCGCCAGGAACACCATGTTCGGCAGCTCGGCCCGCACCTGACGCAGCACCTCGGCACCGCCACCGTCGGGCATGTGCACGTCCAGCAGCACGACGTCGGGCCGGTAGTGCCGGGCGCCGGCCACCGCCTCGGCCACCGAACCCGCCTCGCCGACCACCTGCACGTCGTCGGCCACGGTGTCCAGTTCGGCGCGCACCCCGGCCCGGAACAACGCGTGGTCGTCCACCAGGTACACCCGGATTGGCTCGGTCATGACCTTCCCTCCGCTCGCGCCGACTCGGCGACCGCGTCGCCGGTGCCGTCAGCCGCGCTGTCAGCGCTGTCAGTCGTGCTGTCGACCGTGCCGTTGCCCGCGCTGTCGCCGGCGTGGGTTGTCCGGGACATCTCCAGATGTACCTCGGTGCCCTCCCCCGGCGTGCTGCGCAGCACAGCGGAACCCCCGTGCCTGCGCATTCTGCCGTGCACCGAGTCGACAAGGCCGTGCCGGTCACCGGATACCGAGTCGGGGTCGAAGCCGACGCCCCGGTCCCGCACGAACACGTGTACCGCGTGCGGCTCCACCTCGGCGTACACGCTCACCTCGCCCACCTCGGCATGCTTGGCCGCGTTCACCATCGCCTCCCGGGCCGCTTGCACCAACGCGGCCAGCTGGTCGTTCAGTACACAGTCTCCGACCACCACCGGGCGCACCGCCAGCGAGTAGGTGTCCTCCACCTCGGCGGCCGCCGAGGTGATCACCTCGGCCACCGTGGTCGCTTCCGGGGTTCCCGGTTCGCCCGGCGGTGAACCGGGGTGGCCGTACCCGGTTGGGCCGTACAGCCAGGTACGCAGCTCACGCTCCTGGCCACGGGCCAGCCGGCGCACCTCGCGCGGGCGCTCGGCCTGCCGCTGGATCAACGCGAGGGTCTGCAGTACCGAGTCGTGCAGGTGCGCGGCGATCTCCGCGCGTTCCGCGGTCCGGATCCGCTCCCGGCGCTCCTCCCCCAGCTCCACCGAGAGGCGCAGCCAGAACGGCACCGTGAGCACCGCCGCGCCGACCAGCGTGGCCAGTACCGCGATCAGCGCGGACGGTACCTGGCTCAGCGTGACCCGCCCTACCAGGAACATCACCAGCCCGCCGGCAACGAACAGGCCACCCAGCATCATCCGCAGGCCGGCAGCCTTGCCCCCGGCGCCCAGCAGGCCGGACCGACCGGCCGCCGCCCAACGCCGACGGCGGCCCTCGTCGGCCTCCCGCCACACCAGCGCGACACCGACGGCCACCACACCGAGCGGGCCGGCCACCCACCCGATCACACTGTCCCCTGCCGCGGAGGCAGCGATCGCCACTGCCAATCCGAGCGCGGCCATGCCCAGCGCCTGGCGGCGTTCCCTGCGGGGTACCTCGCGTACCCGCTCACCGCTCTCCTGCCGGATGAACATCCAGCACAGCCCGTAGCCGAGCACCCCTGCGCCGGACAGCGCGGCGAGCACGGTGAACCCGGCGCGCACCCAGCCGACCGGCACACCGAGGTGGTCGGCGATGCCCCCAGCCACCCCGGCGACCATCCGACCGGACCGGTGGCGGCGCAGCGGCACCCGGTCCCGGGTCGGCCCGACGGCCGCCTGCAGCGCGCTCATGTCACCCATGGTCACACGGACCGGCGGCCGGCTCATCGGGGTAGACCCGGAGGTGCGACCCGTTCCATGTCCGGGGTGGGCCTGCTTGGATCAGGGGCAGCTCCGGGGTCGTCCCGGATGGAGGGCGCCGCGCCGAGGCGCAGAGTGAGAGCCATGAGCCCGACAACCGAGCCTCGCGCCACGCTGCAGGCCATCTGGCAGACCCGCCCGAGCCGGCGGCAGGCGGACCGGAAGGTCGCCGGGGTGGCCGCCGCGATCGGCCGCCGCTACGAACTGGACCCGGTCCTGGTGCGGATCGGCTTCGTGGTGGCCGCCGTGTACGGGGTGGGCATCGTGCTCTACCTGGCGGCCTGGGCGACCCTGCCCGTCGACCCGGCCGACCCGCCGACCGGACCGTTGCGCGGCAAGAACGGCGGCACCTCGGTGCACCCGATCGTGCTCGTCGCGGCGGGGCTGGCCGGCCTCGGGGCGATCGGGTCGCTACTGCGCGGTGACCCAGGTGTGCTGGTCGGTTTCGCGGTGATCGGCGGATTGGCCTACCTGCTGCATCAGAGCCGGGGCGCCCGCGCCGTGGACGCGCCAACGCACGGCGCAGTGACGGCCGGCGCAGTGACGGCCGGTGCGGCCGAGGAGCACACGGGCGATCCCGGCGAGGGCCGTACCGCTGAGGGTCACGCCGGCGAGCCGCACACCGCGCAGGCGCCGGAGGCCGGCTCGGGGCAGGCCGAGAGGACAACCGAGCCGCAACCGAGGCCGCCAGCCTGGGACCCGCTCGGCGTCGCCCCATTCGCCTGGGACCTGCCCGAGCCCCGGGCCCTGCCCCCGGACCCTGTCGACCCGCCGCGGCGACGCCGCTCGAGACTGACCATGGTGACCATTGCGCTGGCCCTGCTTGGCGGTGCGATCGCCGGCGCGGTCAGCATGGTCGCCGACGGACCAGGGGTTCGGCTGGTGGCCGGCGTGATGCTCGCGGTGGTCGGCCTCGGCCTGGTGGTCGGCTCGTTCCTGCACCGGGGTCGGGGGCTCATCCTGCTGGCCGTGCCGCTGATGCTGCTGGCCTACGGCTCGACCCGGGTGCAGCTGACCGGGACCGACTGGCGCGACTCCGGGGACCTGCGCATCGCACCGACCTCGGCGAGCCAGCTGGCACCCAGCTACGCCCGCGGCTTCGGCACCGTCGAGTTGGACCTGCGCAAGCTCGACCTCGCGGCACCGGTGCCGCCGGTGCCGCCTCCCTCGGGACCACCCCCCGCCCCCGGGCTGCCAGCCCCGCCGGCCGTGCCCGCGCCGGCGCCGATAGCGACGCGGATCAGCATGCAGGCCGGTGACGTCACGGTCTGGCTGCCCGCCGACGCGGACGTGACCGTGCACTGCCATGCCGACGTGGGCGCGGTGAGCTGCCTTGGCCCGGAGACCGAAGGCGGACCGATGGCCGACGCGCACACCACCGACCTGGGCGCGGGCGGAAAGCCGGGCGGTCGACCACTCTCGCTGGACATCACCGTAGGAGCCGGATCTGTGAGCGTGCACCGTGGCTGACCGAGACCTGAGCACCCGACACGAGTCCGGGTCTGCGAGCCGGCGAGCCCGTTCCGCCCCGGAACTGTTCACCCTGCTGGTCGGCCTGCTCAGCTTGGCTGTGGCGGTACTGGCGCTGGTCGGTTGGATGCCGCCGGTGCCAGTGTTCGACCCTCGGTGGCTGTTTGCCGGCGGTGCGGGGGTGGTTGGCCTGCTGTTACTGATGGCCAGCGTGCGTTCTCCCAAGAACGGTTCGACTGGTTAGGCATCGGCGCTGTGCTGCCTTGGTACCCGGGTCTGGAACTGTCTTGACCGGGGGACGATCCGCAGCCTGCTGTTGTGTGCCCGGGTTGCGTTGTCTGTCGGGGACGGCTGGCGGGGTGACCCGCTTTGCGCGAGTCAGACCGGTTGCCGCGGGATGGGTGCCGTTGATCGACTAGTGTAATAAACTGTCGGTACTCGAACGTATGATCTAATCATGACAGTGGCGATCCGGACACTCCCCCAGGTGTGGCGGACATGCCGCCAGGCCTGGTGCTGTTCGCCGCCCTGGCCGGGGTCGACCCGCCGCGGCGTGTGCTGCGTACTCCGGGCTGGGGTCCGGTGGAAGGTGAACGATCCGTCCGCGCCGATCCGTATGGGGTAGGCGGTGGTCACGGTGGCGTCGTGTTCGAGCACGCCGAAACCCAGCGTGCCGGCGTCCGGATCGGCGGCGAGCGTGCCACATTCGAGAACCAGCCATGCCTGTACCGGGCTGCCGTCCACGCCGGGTACCGCCCGTCCAATCAGCCGTAGCCGACCGGTGTCACCGCGCACAACACCGCCGCCGGGTCCCCGCGCGTACTCGACTGCCCCACCTCGACCACGAGCGGAGTCGTGGGGTGCGAGCGTCCAGCCCGGACACAGCGGCGCAAGTTCCCGCGCCACATTTCGCCGCTGGTCACGAAATTGGTCACGAATCACCCCGGGGCGGTGTCCAGCCGGCCTGTAGCAGCGCCTCAACCACCGCGCGGTCATCAAGCACCCAGGCTCGGCGATGGCTGAGCTTGCGTGCCGTCGAATCGTCGGTCGCGGCGCCGCGCCAGGCGTGCATGGCGTCGTGGAACAGCTCCACCGCTCTGGCGATTTCCGGGCTGATCTCCGTGTCGGTGATGGGGCGGCGGGTGACCCCGGCTGCGTCTATCCGCTCGCGGTGGGTCCTGGAGAAGGTGCCGGAAGGGGTGTGACAGACGTGACCGGGCCGCGCCCCGCACGGCTGGTGTGGGCACGGGGCGGCGCAGACCGCGCACGCACTCAGTTCGTAGAGTCCGTCGCGGCGGGGCTTGACCTGCCGGTGATGCCCGCACTCGAACACAGCCCCGCTCACCACTTGTCCGGGAGGGTGCGGACCGGGCGGTGTGGGGCTAGCTCCTCGACGGTCCAAGCGTTGGCGATCTCCTCGCCGGACAGGCATCACGTCGAGGGGTCCACGGCTGGTGGGGCCTGGTTCGGGCACGGAGGATACTCCTGGCGGTTGTGGCGGGTCTTGGGGAGAGTGGAATCCCGGCCGAACTCCATAACGACCGGGATTCCACTCCGTGCCGTTCCCCGTGGGGGGCTGAGGGAACGGCGGCGAGGCGAATCCGCTGCCCGGGCTGCTGGGACCGTCGGGGGGTTCGCGCTCTGGGTGTCCCTGTCTCTCGGGGTCGAAGCGGGGAGACAAGGGGGCAAGTCACCTGGGTTTGAGCACCGGATCGCCTATATCTTGCGGCCGTTCGCGTAGAGCGCCCGGCAGTCTGATACGTAGGGGACTTGTTCTCGGCGGCCGTGCACGAACATCGCTACACCGGTGCGGGTGCCCAACTCGTCGAGGGCGAACCGCACGACGCTGGCCGCGAGGACCCCGGGGTCTCTCGACAGCGCCGTGGCGTGATCGAGCGCCGCGGGCCAGGTGCTGAACACGGCTTCGGTTGGCCGGACCCCCGCGGCTAAGGTGGCGTGCACCGTCCACACGCTCA
>DASYBQ010000241.1:0-16299 GCA_036500625.1 Pseudonocardia sp.
CGCGACCGCGTCCGGCCGCCAGGGAGAGTGCCCTCCCCCGGCCCGGGTGCCGCCGTCCGGAGCGTGCGGTCGGCAGGGGCGTGGTCGGGAGGGTGATCTGGAGGATCTTCGGGCACCCCCGGCGGCCCTCGGTGCGCCGGAGCGGGTGTCCGGGGGCCCGGCGCGGCCCCATTTACAGTAGCGGAGCGTAACGGGCAACTGCGGAGCGTTGCAGATGGCGCGCCGGAGGGCGGCAGGACCCCATCTTTGCCCTCGAACAGGTGAGGCGCCGGCCACGACGTGCGCGGTGCGACAGCGCCACGTGTCGGATGCTGCCCGTGGTTACACGATGGAGTGCAGTCCGAGGGCTGCGGGCAACCCTGCGGAGCGTCCGGATTTCGGGCCCTAACTGGGTTAAATCTACTGATTTGGTCATATTTAGCACGGCTGGAGCCCTCCACACGTCACGGTCGTTCACCCGGTCGGTACCTCCGCCGGCCCGTGCCGCCCTCCTCGTCGATCCGGACCCGATGAGGTGGTTTGACCGTTTCCGCACGGCGATGACACGATCTGGCCATGCGCAGTTGGAAGCTATTCGCCGCCTACCGGATCCATGTGGATCTGCGTCGGCAAGCCAGCGCGCTCTGTATGTCGCCGGTGAGCTGACTCCGTTTTCGGATCGCCGCTCGGGTGCCATGACAGAGGCGCCGAGGCCTACGGCTGAATTCGATCCAGGAGTCGCCGCGGCGATATGGGATACCGGGCTCAACGAGTAGCCACGCGCCACGGAGGCTGTCTCCTCCAGTCGTCGTCCCGAATCGGGGTACCCGGCTTTTCCACGACCTCTGATGACGAAAGCACTGCATTTTCGGAAATGACCGGAAATGCCCCCGAGTGCTGCTCTCACCAGCCGAGGTCATGTGTTCGCTCCCCAACGAACTCACACGAGGTGCAGGACTGTGTCTGGAAAGAAGTTAGTGCGCGTGGTCATCGGTGGCCTGGTGCTGGCCGCCGGTGGGCTATTGCTGGCGGCCGGCCCGGCCATGGCCAACGACAGCTCGGACGGGCCGAAGGGTGCCGGGGGCTCGGGTTCGGGTTTCACCGACGGCGCCGGTCCCTCGCCAGCCAATGACGTGACCCCGGGCGGTGTGCCGGTCTTCGGCCTGTTGGACTCGGCCAAGAGCGCGCCGCCGAAGGTCCTGCCCGGCCAGGGTGGGTCGGGATACTGATGACGGGCCTGTTGTCTCGCATCCGGCGCCGTAGGACGGCGCTGGCCAGCCTGGCTGTGCTGGCCGTGGCCGTCGGGCTCACGGTGCTGCCCCACGGGGGCGACGCCTACGCCGACGTGAAGCCCTCCCGCTCGACCCTCAAGGCGGCGGACGGCAAGAACTACTGGGTCGACAACCACCTGGTGTCCGACGCCATCTCCACCCAGCACGAGGCGCTGTCCGGCGCCGGCAAACGACCCGAGTACCTGATCGTGTGGGCCGGTGACGCCAACATCGCCGACACCGTGGTGCCGGACATCAAGAACCTGCCCGGCTCGCTGGCCGACCCGGTGCAGAAGGTGAAGAACGCGCTGCCGGGCCCGGACTTCCTGGCCGTGATCGACGCCACCAAGGGCTCGCCCACCTACGGCAAGGTGCTCAACACCGGCACCGTCGGACCGCTGGTGGAGAACGAGCCGCACCACATGCAGTACGTGTGGCACAAGGGCGAGAAGGTCTACGCCGGCGGACTGTTCTCGGCCGCGACCTACGTCTTCGACGTCTCCAAGCTGCCCGCGCTGAGCCTGTCCGGGATCAGCCTGCCGTCCCAGACGTTGTGCGGGTCGGTGCCCGACGCCTACTGGGTGCTCAAGGACGGCACCGCGTACGGGACGTACATGGGTGGCCCGGTGGCACCCGGTCCGTGCCGCTACACCCACGGCGAGGTGCGCACCGGCAACGGTTTCGCCGGTACCCCCGGCGAGGTGGTGCACTTCGGCCCGCAGGGGCAGAACCTCTCCGAGTCACCCGCCGCGGTGGCCAAGCCCGAGGATCCCAAGCTGTGCCTGGACACGCCGTCGCTGCAGGTGCCCAGTTGCGCCAACCCGCACGGCATCCAGGTCCGCGAGGATCTCAACGCGATGGTCACCAGTGACTACGCCGAACCTCGCAACATCATCCTTGACCCGCTGAAGAACCCCTCGCCCTACCTGCGGCGGCCGACGGTCCGGACCTGGGACATCAGCGACCGCAACCATCCCAAGGTCAAGTCGGTGGCCTACCTGCCGGTCGGGCCCCGCGCGGTTCCGTCGGACCCGCTGCACTGGGAAGACCGGGCGGTCATGGAGACCACGGTGACCAACCAGCCAGGGCACAAGGGCGCGTTCGCCGAGTCCATGCAGGGTGGCGCGATCTTCTACACCCCGGACATCACCTCGCCGCACCCGGTGTGGCGGGAGGTGTTCGACGACTGGACCGCGGACAAGAAGTTCACCGGCGGCGGCTCGGGTCCGGGTGACAACGCCGGGTGGGTCCAGACCAGCCCGGACGACAAGACGCTCTACCACGCGATCATCGGTCGCGCGGCCGGCACGCTGGGTCCTTCGGACCCGGGTACCACCGGCGGGGTGTTCGCCCTCGACATCTCCAAGCTGGTGGCGGCGGGTGACCACTACACGTGCGACGTCACCACCCGTGACGACGCGATCAACGGTGGTGGCGGGGACTGCCCGTCGGTGCAGGGCGTGGTGACCATCGGTACCGCGAAGGCCGGCGGCCCGCACTGGGGCGCACTGGACAACCTGCTCAAGGGCGACGACGGCTACTACCGCGAGACCGAGCGCCCGCAGCGGTTGGCCACGGCCAACTACTTCGTGGCCCGCACCGGTCTCGACGGCGACCACAGGGTGTGCATGACCGACATCAACAAGGACGGATCCCTGAGCCTTGACAAGGACTTCAAGGACGAGGTCACCGGCCAGTCGTGCATCAGCTTCAACCGCAAGAACTGGCCGCACGGAGCCTTCGGCTTTGCCAAGCCGCACTCCATGTTGTTCGTCGCCGCCGATGACGACACCAAGTAGCAGCCGCGTCACCTCGGCGGGTGGCACCGAGGTGAACGCCGAGGTGAAGGTGCCACTGCTGCCCGTCGGGTTGCTCGTCCTGGCCAGCGCGACCGTGGTCGCGCTGGCCGGGGCGGGCGGCCTCGGCCGGGCCGCTGACCCGGTGCTGGCGCTGGTCGATCCCGGCCCCAGTGGGTCGGCGGCCGGTCTGCGGGCCGTGCTGATGGCGGCCACCGCGGCCGCCGCGGGTGTCGGCCTGGTCGCCGGATGGTGGGCCGGCCGGGGTCGGGCGGTGGGCCGCGGCCTGCTGGTCGCGGCCTGGTCCGGTGGGCTGCTCGCCTCGGCCGCCTGCGCGGTCGAGGTGCTCACCGGCGGGGCGGGCCGGTTGCCGGCGGTGGCGCAGGTGGTCGTGTCGTTGCTGGTGCCGTTGTTGCTGGGCACCACCCGGCCGGTCACCGCGGTGCCGGTGGCGCTCGGGCTGGCCGGGCTGCTGGGTGTCGAGCTGGGCACCGTGCGCACCGGGCTGCCCCTGGTGCTGGACGTGGTGTTCGCGGTGTCCGGCGCGGTGCTCCTCGGGGCCGGCGTGCTGGGGATCGGCTCGCACACCCGCGACGCCGGCGCGGCGCGGCGGGTGGCCGCGCGGATCGCGGTGCCGGCCGGGCTAGTCAGCGCGGCCGCGGCCGTCGCCCAGCTCGCGCTGACCGGCCCGCCGGCCGGGTACGACATGACCCACACCGGCTACGGCATCGCCGCGCTCGCCCAGGCGACGGTGCCGATCCTGGTCACCGCCGCCTGGTTGGTGATCGGGCGCCCGGCCGGGCGGGCCAGGGCGGGCGAGCTCGCCCGGCTGAGCGCCGGCGCGGTCACGGTGGCCTTCGCCGCCTCGGCGGTGCTGGCCACGCTGCCGCACCCGGCGGCCGCACCGGTGCCGGGCCACCCGCTGGCCCGCCCGGTGGAGCTGCCCTTCCAGCACCTGGCCGTGCTGGTCGCGCCGATGCGCCCTGGGCCGAACCTGGTGCACATCGCGGCCACCCCGGCGGTGGCGGGCAGCCAGCTGTCCGGGCACCACCACGGCTCCCCGGCACCCGCCGGCCCGGCCGGCACCATGACGGTCAGCGCCGCAGGGGCGGCCGTGCCGGTCACGGCCCGCCCCGGCGCGCCCGGCGGCTGGGCCGTGCTGGACATCCCTTCCGGGGTCGACCGGATCACCCTCACCGACGACGGGTCGCCGGCCACCGTACCGGTGGACGTCGGTGACACCCCGGCCGACCCGGCGGTGCAACAGGCGCTGGCCGGCCCGGACGGACCGGAGTGCGCCAGCGCGCTGCTGGGCGGCCTGGTGGCCGCCTCGACCGAGGGGAGCAACCCGGCCCGGCACGCGCCGTCCCCGGCCACGGCGTCCCAGGTCACGGCGCAGTGCCCGTCGCAGCGGTTGAACGCCGCCGACGGTGTCGCGCTGCGGGACACGGTGACGTTCCTGGCCGGGCGCAAGGTCACCGGCCTGAACCTGGTCTCCGACGGCTCACCTCGGGGTGTGGCCGCCGCCGAGCTGGTCCGCGCCAAGGCCGCCGCGCTGAACCTGCCGGTGCGCGGGGTCGGGGCGGTGACCGACACGCTGCTGGTGGTGTCCGGCTGGTCGGAGGCGCTGCCCGCACTCAAGGCGGCGGTGGCGCGCTCGGACGACGAGCCCTCCGGCGGCATCGTGCTGGCACCCTGGCTGGCCACCGGCACGGTGGTCTCGGCCGCGCCGTCGGAGGTGCTGCCGCTGCTGTTCAACCCGGGCGACTCCTCGGCCCGCCAGTACGGCGCCACGGTCGCGGCCGTGTTCCCCGGCGACGGGCCCTGCACGGCTGGCTACCTGGCCTGGCTGCGGGCCGGAGGCGCGGGCGGCCCGCTCGACACGCGAGCCACCTTCTACGGCGCGGCCCCGGTCGACGTGCCGATGGGGATGGCCGACATGGACATGGGCGGCAACCCAGGCGACTGGTACCCGACCGGCACGATCGTCCCGATCAACCCGCCGGTGCGCCCGACAGGAGCGAAGCAGTGACCACCCACCAGAGGAGTTCCGATGTCCATAGTTGGTGAGCCAGTCGGTGAGCCCTGGCGTCGCGGTTTCGGCCGCGTGGTGGGGCAGCTGGAAAGGGCGGCGCATCGCCCGGCGGCGAAGCCGGCCCCGCCGACCAACTGGCCGGTGGTCGCGGTCGGCCTCGTGCTCGCCGTGCTGCTGGCCCTGGCGGTGGCCCGCAGCGCCGGCGGCATCATGGTCGGCGCCTCGGGGCTCGGCCTTGCACTGGGGTTCACCCTGTTCCACTCCCGGTTCGGCTTCACCTCGGCCTGGCGGCAGCTGGTGTCGGCCGGCCAGGGTGCGGCGCTGCGGGCGCACATGCTGATGCTCGCGGTGGCCTGCGTGCTGTTCTCGGTGGTGCTCTCCAGCGGCGTGAGCCTCAGCGGCACCCCGAAGGGGTTCAGCAACCCGGTCGGCATCGCGCTGGTGGTCGGGGCGTTCCTGTTCGGGATGGGCATGCAGGTCGGCGGCTCGTGCGCGTCCGGCACGCTGTTCTCGGTGGGCAGCGGGCAGTCCGCAATCGTGCTCACCCTGTTCGGTTTCATCGTCGGCTCGGTGATCGCCGCGCTGAACTACCCGTTCTGGTTCCTCACCCTGCCCAGCGGACCGACGATCTCGCTGGCCGCGACGTTCGGCTACCCGGGGGCGCTGCTGCTCTCGCTGGCCGTGATGGCACTGGTCGTGGCCGGCTCCTACGCGGCGGCCCGGCGGCGCAACCCGCCGCCGGTGGCCGACCCGCCGACCGCCCTCGGCGTCGCCCGGCTGCTGCGTGGGTCCTGGCCGATGTGGGTCGGCGCGATCGTGCTCGGGGTGCTGAACGCCGCCGTGCTGGTCGTCTCCGGTCAGCCGTGGGGGATCACCTCGGCGTTCGGCCTGTGGGGGTCGAAGATCCTCGGCGGGCTGGGCGTCGACGTCTCGCACTGGGCGTTCTGGCAGGTGCCGGTGAACGCGAAGTCGCTGGCCGGCTCGGTGTTCGCGGACCGCATCTCGGTGCTCGACTTCGGGATCATGATCGGCGCGCTGATCGCGTCGGCAGCCGGCGGGGCGTTCGTGCTGCACCGGCGGGTGCCGTGGCGGCTGGCGCTGGGCTCCGTGCTCGGCGGCATCGCGATGGGTTACGGCGCCCGGCTGGCCGGCGGTTGCAACATCGGTGCCTATTTCTCCGGCATCGCCTCGTTCAGCCTGCACGGCTGGGTGTGGGGCCTGATGGCGCTGGCCGGCACCTTCGTGGGGCTGCGGCTGCGGCCGCTGTTCGGCCTGACCAACCCCAAGCCCGTCGACTCGATCTGCTGACCGGCCATGGCGTGCGCCCGGAGCGGATATCACCCACCACTCACGACGAAGGAGTTTCCATGCCGTTCCACGTTCGCCGCACCCTCACGGTGACCGTCACCGCGGCCGCGGTGCTGGTCACCGGCGCGGGCCTCGCCTACGCCGACTCGGATGACAACGGCAGCCAGTCCCCGGGCCAGCACACGGGCACCGGCAACGGGCTGTCCGGCGGGCCCACCAAGGCCCAGGTTCTCCGGGGCGCGGCCGTGCCGCTGCAAGACCCGACGCTGGGCGAGAGCACGTTGCTGCCGCCGGTGTACAACGCCACCAACCCCGCCGGCGGCTGATGATCGATGACCGGTTCCCCGGCGACCGGAGCCCGCCGGGGAGCGTAGTCAGTGGTTGCGCCAGGCGTCGTCACTCTCCGCGATGCGGCGCACCCGCGCGGGTGGCTTGCGGGAGGCAGCTCGGCGAGCGTGACGGTCTCGAGCACGCCCTCGGCACTAGCCCGCATCGCCACCCAGAGTGGCCGCGGGGCCTCGGCCGCCCCCTGGTAGCCGAGGTCCTGCGGTCGTTCCCCGCGCACCGTGCCGGCGGCGTGTCCATAGCGCGCAGCACGTCCGCCACGCTGATGTCCCTAGCCGGCATGCCGGGGCGGCACTCGCCCTCCACGCCCCGCAGGCCGGCCACGATGCCGGCCCTTCGCAGAGGGTCGTTCGGAGGACTTCTGAGGGACGTCCTGGACCTACGCGATCGACCCCGCGTTGCGGTGCGCCTCCGCCGACCATGGCCAACTCCACCGCGGCACGCACGGCGTAGTCCGCTTCAGCTGAGGCCCGCGCCTGCGCATAGCGGACTACTTCGATCGGGGAAGGGCACATCGGAGCCGTGAACGGCCGCCCGACCAGCCGTACCGCTCCCGGACCGGCGCGCCCGAACGATCCGCCCCCGCCCGGCGAACCTGTCCCGGCCGCGCGGGCCAGGTCGGATGTCCGGATGCCCTCCGACGTGCCGTCCCGGTGGCCGGCCCCCGACCTCGCCGGCGTTCCGGCGCCGCCGCGTCGCATCGGGGACTTCCGCGCGGTCTGGGATCCGGCCCACCAGCCGACCCCGGGCCCCGGGCGGCCCAGCGCCGCGGCCCTCGGTCGGCACCGCAGACCCGCCCCGCAGGTGCGCCGGGGCCTGGTCGTGCTCGGCATCGTCGCGGTCGCGCTCAACCTGCGCTGCTCGGTGACCAGCCTCGGCGCCGTCCTCGGCGAGGTCACCCGCGCCTGGGGGTTCTCGGGGCTGTTGGCCGGGCTGCTCACCTCGTTGCCGGTGGCGGTGTTCGCCCTCGTCGGGTCCGTCACCCCCGCGCTGGCCCGTCGGATGGGGCCCGAACGGCTTGCGGCCACCGCCATGCTGGCCGCCTCGGCGGGCCTGCTCGTGCGCGCGCTCACCGGGACGGCCACCGTGTTCCTGGCCGGCAACGCGCTCGCCCTCGCCGGGGCGGCCGTCGGCAACGTACTGATGCCGGTGCTGGTGAAACGGTACTTCCCGGACCGGACCGGACCGGTGACCGCGCTCTACACCACCGCCCTTGCGGTCGGCATGACCGGCGGCGCGGCGCTGACCGGGCCGGTCGAGCGGGCGTTCGGTGGCGACTGGCGTGTCGGCCTTGGCGTCTGGGCCGCGCTCGCGCTGGTCGCGGCGCCGCCCTGGATCCTGCTGTCGGTCCGTCCACCGGGCGGCTCCGCCGGGGCTCGGCGCCTCGCCGGGACCGCTGCCGGCCTCGGGATCCCGGCGGCGGCTGGGCTGGTGCGATCGCCGCTGGTCCGGGCGCTCACGCTGTTCTTCGGCTGCCAGTCGCTCAACGCCTACGTGGTGCTGGGCTGGCTGCCTTCGATGCTGGCCGACGCCGGGGTGGACAGCCACGCCGCCGGGCTGCCACTGGCGCTGTTCGCTGCGATGTCGGTACCGATGTCCATCGCCCTTCCGGCACTGGCGGGACGGCGTCCGGACCAGCGCGCCCTCGTCGTCGTGACCGCCGCCTGTTACCTGGCCGGTTACCTCGCGCTGCTGGCCATGACACTGTGCGGGCCGGCCGACGGGGGGCGGGTGGGCGTGCTGGGCTGGCTCGCGGCGGTGCTGCTCGGCGCCGGCAACGGGGCGTTCCCACTGTCGGTCACACTGATAGGGATGCGCACCAGCCGGGCCGAGACGACCGCCGCGGTCTCGGGGCTCGTGCAGAGCGGCGGCTACCTGCTCGCGGTGGCCGGCCCGCTGCTGGTCGGGGTGCTGCACCAGGCCAGCGGCGGGTGGCGTGTCCCGCTGGCGGTGCTGCTGAGCACCCTGCTCCCGCAACTGCTCACCGGCCTGCGCTCGGCCCGCCCAGGAACCGTCGAGGCCCCCGCCGGCGATCCGCGCTGATCGCCACCAGCGGCGAGAAACTGGCACTTGAAGTCGGTGACCAGCTCGGTGCCCATGTGATCGGCGAGCGACCAGCCGGGCTTCACTCGGTGACGTCGGCCTGTTTGACCGCCACGACCATCTGAAAGGCGTGCGCGGGTTTCAGTACCATGAAACCCTCGCCAGGAGAGTACCGATGGTTGACGCAACCTGGCTGTCTACCGGAGCGCGCAATGTCGTGTCGTCCACGTCTCCCTGCGCCTTGGCCACCGCGGCCTCCTGGTTGGTCACCGCCCCCCGCGCGTTCGCGATATCCGCCGGACGATGAGCCACCTCCACAGCAACCGCCGCCTCGTCATAGGCGACCGTCACTCCAGCGCTCTTGATCGAAGCCTGGTCGTTCAGGTAGTCCAGCCGCTCGGTGTACTGCGCGTTGCGCACCGCCGTGCGATCAGCCTGAGCGGTCGGGTCGCTGCTACATGCCGTCGTCGAGGTCGCATTGGCCAGCGTGCCGGTCAACCCGCCGGCGGACGAGGGCGCTGCCGGGGCGGTAGTGGCCGTCGCGGGGGATTGAGCTCACAAGCCGCTATCGCCTGTTGCAATGCGCGCTCCTCGGTGTCCAACTGCTTCTGAGCTTGGCGCACGGCGTATTCATCGGCCGAGTGGCGGGTCGCCTCGACTCGCTTCGTGTTGCCCTGAATGTCGCGATCCCTGGCCAGGATTCGCCGGCTCTGGGTGATCGTCACGTCGTGGAGCACCTGCTCCAGCTGCGATTGATTCGTGGCCAGCTGAGTCTGCGCCCCGGTCAACGCCTGGTCCGCCTCGAAAGTATCTTCCTTGGCCAGCACCTGCCCGCGTTTCACTGTGTCGCCGACGTTGACGTACAACGCGGCAAGCGTTCCACCGTTCTGAAAACCTGCCTGGTCAGCAAGGTCTCCGACGGCACGATCTACTGCCCATGCCACGGCAGCAAGTTCAACATCACCGATGGCTCCGTGGTGCTCGGCCCCGCCACCGAGCCGATGCCGGCCAGGCAGGTCGCCGACGATGGCGGAACCCTGCGAATGGTTCAGGGAGTGTCTGGTGGATCGTTCAGCCGGCGGGCACAGCAACGATGGTGCCCCACACGTGGGTGAAGGTCACCGAATCTCCGGTCCGGACAGGACGCAGACCGGTCGGCCGGCCCCCGGCCAGCTCGGCGTCGAGACGCCGCCGGATCTCGGCGCGGTCCAGTTCAGGGGTCTGGCTGCGTTGCATCCAATCCTCCAGCTCGACCGGATTGTCTCTCTCGACCTTCGACGTCACCGTCGCCCCAGCGTCACCGAGGAGGTCGCATATCTCCGCACGGGTCAAGGAGCGGTTGTGGCTGGGATCACGCAGCCGCTCGAGCCGGGAGTTCTCCTCGGCCACCCCTGGGCCGTCCAGGAGAATGTCGATGATTCCGATGCGCCCGTCAGGGCGGGTCACTCGCCCCATTTCGCGGACAACCGCGGCCGGGTCGACGACCTGGTGCAGGGTGAGGCGGCACACCACAAGATCGAACTGCGCGCCCAGCCACGGGAGGCCTGTTGCGTCACCGACCGCGAAGGTGATGTTGCGCAGCCCTGCCGCGCGGGCCAGGCGGTCACCTTGCCCAAGCATCTCCGGGGTGAGATCCAGCGCGGAGACATGGGCCACATGCGGTGCCAGGGCACGTCCCAGATGCCCGGCGCCCGCGGCGACATCCAGTGCCTGCTCGCCGACACGCGGGGCAAGCTGCGCCAGGATCCAATCCAGCCCGCTCGTGGCGAAACCGCTGTCGTTGAAAGTGGGGGCCTGCAGCCGGAACTGCTCGCGAATCCTGTCGTTATGGGCGCTCGTCACCCCGCCAGCCTGCCACGCAACCAACAGTGGTATCTCGCGCCCCACCCGAGACCGATTCGCCACCTCGGCAGCCCAGATAACCGTCGGGACTCGCGGTCAGCCGCTGCTGGACACGGTGGGCGCCGCATCGTTGCCCTCGAAAAGCAACCACGGTCTCCCACCGGGGAGAACGCCCCTGTACGCCTATCAGCTGAGCTGGGTTCGGGTGGGGCGGCGGCGTCCTACTTGTTCTTGAGCCGCCGGGCGTCCTCCGCCTGCAGCTGTTGGCGCTGGAAGATCGCCTGCTGTTGGCGGTTGAAGGCATCCTGCGCGTTGCTCCGGGCGGTGCCGCACCCGGCACCGGACGGGCAGGCGAGGCCGGCCTGGCGCTGCGCCTTGGCGGTGTCGCGGGCGGAGCTCGTCACCTTGTGCTCCGCCTGCGTGCACGGGGTGCCGCCAGGGTAGGCGCCTTGCGAGCCGCAGACCTCGGGCGGGACGTTGGTCAGGTATGCGACGGGCCGGCTCGCTTGCAGCCCACTCGCGGGCAGTGCGACCAGAGACGCCGCGAATGCGGCCACCACCAACGCCTTCGGTGACACGACTGATGAAACGATTGATGACATGCGCACCGCTGTTCTCCCTTGTGGTAGCAACGCCGGGTGCCGGCGCACGCTATCAGTGCGGAAGTATCCATCGGTCCGGAACCGGCGGATCAGCTGGCTTGGCGGCGCCGAAGAGCGAGTTCGGTGAACGCGGCGGCGCGCAGATGTCCTAATTGACTGTACCTGCTCCAAGCGGTGTCCTGGGTATGATTGCAGCCCGGGTTGCCCAGTCGGTTCTGACGAGTGTCGCGCCTCAGTTCGGCACGTTTGAGCTGCCGCTTGGATCCGCGGTCGCGACCGCCCTTGGCGTCAGTTTGTTCATCAGAGTACTTGCCGGTTTGCTCCCGGCTCTTCGCGCGGCTTGACTTCTGGTCTGGGACACCACCAGCCAGGTGCTGGGGAGTCGACCGCGTTACGGACTGGAATCAAGTCCTCGGCACGCTGTGCGTGCCTGGCACTCAGCCAGCCACCAAGACGATCTCGGAGCGACCGTGGGGGCGCGGGCACCACACGGTGCTCGCGCCTCCGCCGGCCACGGCCCAGCCGTTTGGAGTGTTGACCAGGCATTACCTCACGCGCCTACCTCAGGCGTTCGATGATCCAGGAGCATAGTTCCTCGGTGATCCGCGTGTGCCCCTCGTTCTGCGAGGCGAGGCAGAACTCGTCCAGCTCACTCTCGTTCGGGTCAATATTGTCGATGTCGGCGTAGAGCGTGTCGGGGCCGATATCGCGTATCGCCACGGCGCTGATGGCGGGCACGAAACAGTGTGAGCGGATGGGTGCTTCCGAACGCAGACCCAGGTAGGACGGCTGTGCGTTGAGTGTGTCCGCGAGGATGCCGAAGCCATCGAGGGTGCCGCCGGGAGCACCGTCGATGGCGGGGATTCCGGAGGTGCGGACCTCGTGCTGGGGAATCGTCACCACCCGCAGTTGCGCGACGAGTTGGTTGTCGCCGGCCGACTGGGTGTTGAGTTTGGACCCGACAACCGCGAGGCCTTGACCTTCGAATGCGAGTGCACCGGCTTCGATGCCGTTCCCGACGCCGTTGGCGACACCGTTGGCAACGCCGATCGTCCGGGGCCGTCGCGGCCAGTTGCCGACGCTTTCCAGCGCGTCCAGAAAATCTGTGCGCTCCGTGCTGACATCAGGTTTGGCGTCCCACTCGGCGATATGGCGCCACAGGAGTTGACGGGAGGCTGGACTGTTCATCTGGTCGGAGAACCGTGGGTCGAGCTTGCGGGTGTAGTGGGCGAACGCCTGCAAGGCGATGGGAACCCATGCACCCCGGTGCGGACTGTCGTAGGACCAGTAGAGCGCGGTCTGGTGATCGATGCGCTCACTTTCCATCTTGGCCAGCGCGTACCGCGTCACCAGACCGCCCATGCTGAACCCACCGACCGCGAGAGTGGCATCACCCGCGCGCTGATAGATGGCTCGCCCAATCGCTTCCCTGGCGGTTTGGGCGTTGTCCAGGATCGACGCGCTGCGCTCGTGGAAACCGAGCAGAATGACGTCTCTGCCCTGAGCGCGCAGCGCGCTGAGGAATCCGTAGTCGCCGAATTCCAGACCGGCCCAGAGGAGGTCAAGGCTACTGGGCCCGGAGTTGAAGCCATCGGCCAGGATCACCGGCCGGGTCAACTGGCTGTTTCCCTCCCCGAGGTACACCCAGGCGATGCCGCCAGGCAGCTCCCACACGTCGTGCGGAACCGGTAGAACCTGGGTAGGAGCCTCGCGCGGCCCCGCCGCGAGCACCACGGGTTGAGCGGCTCGCAAGGCGGCGGAAATCTGCTGCTCGTTCTGCTGGTCGTTCATGTGACAGATCCTCCCTAATCATCAGTTATCATTCTGAACCGGATCAAGCGCTGCTTTTGCCCGACAGCCCGTTCCATGGCGTAAATGACACAACTCGGTTCGGCGAGCGAACACCAAGGTCATCCCGACATGGCACGACCGCCGGCGGAACCTGGAGTCTTCTGTCTTCGTGGCCGTCGTTGCCACTCAGCTTTACGTTGCCGATCCCACGTTTGACAGTCGAATCCCGTGGGCGTCAGGAACAACTAAGAAGGAATGGGCCCCTGACCTCGTCCAGACGCTCTTCACGTACTGCATGTCAGCCCCGCACACCCCGATTGAGCCACTGAAGAAGTAATGGCATCAAGATCGAGGTCACGTAGTGCCGTGAATGAACGTACCAAATACGGTGGTTGCAACGTCAAGGAGATTCACCCCAATGGCGCTGCCAGACTTTTTCGAACCGTCAATAGAGTGGGCCAATTCTTTTGCCCGAATGTGCATCTGATAATTCATTCGGCTGTGCATCGAGACTTTCGCGGCCACAGCCCGTGACGCCACCCGATCGCTGACGGCCCCCGGAATCAACTGACAAGTTTGTCATCCCCCGGAGGCGGGGTGGCGCTGTCGTGCGGTTGGCGGCGCGGTCGGCGGGCGCGGTACACCACCGCGGCGAGCACGAGGCCCGCGATCACCGCGAGAAAGGCCAGGTCGGAGACGTGGGCGCCAAAGGTGAGGACGGCGTTCTGGGCCGCGAGCGCGGTGTCGGTGCCGCTGGGCAGCAGCCCGCCGGTGCCGTCGAAGAGCAGGAACACCACCCCGATAGCAATGAACATGAGCCCGGAGAGGGTCGAGGTGGTGTGCAGTTGCAGGGGGCCGATGCGATATCCGCGGCCGCGCAGCCAGGCCCGCCGACCGAGGTCGAAACGTTGCCACAGAGCGGCGAGGGCGAACATCGGGGCGGCCATCCCCAGCGCGTAGACCGCCAGCAGCACCACCCCTCGCAGCGGTGAGTCACTGGCGGCTGCCACGGTCAGCACCGCCCCGAGGATCGGTCCGGAGCAGAAGCCCGCCAGGCCGTAGGCGGCGCCAAGCCAGAGGGTCGAGGCCCAGGTGCCTCGGGAGGCCATCCGTTGTTGCAGCCGCGCTGCCGGGCGCAGGCTCCATCCGCCGCCGAGCAGCTGCACGACGCCGAGCGTGATGATCACCCAGCCGGCCGCGAGGACCAGCACCTCGCGGTGCAGGGTGATCACCGAGCCCAGTGCGCCGGTTCCGGCGCCGAGTGGGACCAGCACGGCCGCGAGCCCGAGGAAGAACACCGTGGTGCGGGCCAGTAGCGCGGTGCGCCCGGAGAATGCGTAGGCGAAGAACGAGGGCAACAGCAATGCACTGCACGGGGACAGCAGCGCGAGTATCCCACCGGCGAACGCGGCAAGGTACCCGATGCCGGGCATGCTCAACGGTTCTGGGTCAGTGCGGTGTCGATGGCTTGCTGAAATGTCTGCAGTGGCTGGGCACCGACCAGGATCCGCCCGCCGATGACGAAGCTCGGCACCCCGCTCAACCCGAGGCGGGTGCCCTGCTCCTGGTCGGCCTTGACCGCCGCGGCGATGGCGGGGTCGGCGTAGTCGCGCTCGAACCGGGCCATGTCGAGCCCGAGAGCCTTCGCGGTGGCCGCGAGGCTGGCATCGGTGACGGCGCCGCTGTTCTCCGGGGGCTGGTTGCGGTAGAGCGCGTCATGGAACGCCCAGAACTTGCCTTGTCGCCCGGCCGCCCGGGCCGCGCGGGCACCGAGGACCGATTCCGGGCCGAGATAGGCGAAGTCGTGCCACTCGACGCGGACCCGGCCGGAATCGACGTACTGGCTCATCAGAGCGGGTTCAGTGTCCAGCGTGTATGCCCGGCAGAACGGGCACTGGAAGTCCGCCCACTCGGCGATGACCACCGGCGCGTCGACCCGTCCGACGGCCAGCGGGTCCTGCGGCGCCCGCCGAGCGACCCGCGCGGCCGGAGCCCCCTCGGCACCGGGCGCGGCGGCCTGAGCAGTGCCCGGAGCCGCCTTCGGGGCGGGATCGGAGCCCTCGGTCAGGCTCAGCACGGCGAGCACCGCCAGCAACACCAGCGCGGCCAGTCCGCCCAGCCACGCCCGACCTACCGCCGTCTTGGGTCCCATCGCCATCGTTCGCCCAGACCTTCCCTCGAGCTCGCGGCCGACGACGCCGGCGCCGCCTGACGCCATGTACCAACCGCCGCGCGCGACGGTCCAACCGAACTGTACTTGACACCGCACGGTACCCAGGAACACCTGAACCAACCGGTACAGCACGCCGGCACGATCGACTCGGTCGACATGTTCGACGCCGGCTTCTTCGGGATACCTCCGCGAGTCGCGAAGGCGATGGACCCACAACATCGAATGCTGCGGTTACTCATCTAGTGGCAGCGACATCGCCTCCGAACATTAGCCCAGCGCACGCGCCAGGCACTCACTGCTACGCTGAGCCGAGATTCCTCGCCCGCCCACAGTGGGACAACACCGGTAGTACAAGGAGTCCGATATTACCAGGCCGTCACCGGGTGCACGGTCCCCACAGTTGGCGCCGCCGATTGACCAGATGCCCGGGATTCTGCCAATGGGTCAAATCTTCGGCCGCGCTGAGCATGCGATCGCGGGACTCACTGAGATTCATGCCTACTCCACAGGTTGCGTATTCCATTTCGTCGGCGCGGCCATACGCCCGGGCACTGACGCCCCGCCACCGTGGGGAGACCCTGACCAGGGGATTCGAATCTTCGCGCGCGTATCCGGCTACGACGACGAACGGTTGCGGTTCTCTGTCGAATACCCCGACGGGACGACCGTAACGAGCCTTGACCCCGCCCCCGGAAGCACCGTGTCCGATGATGTCGTATTCACCTGCGTCGAAGGCCGAGGCACCGCCGACAAAGACGGCTCCCGGCTGATCTACCACCAGCCAGTCTGGCTCAGCCCGCTCCCCCGGCCGGCAAAATCAGCCTGATCGCCCACTGGCCCGCCTACGGGATCACCCACGCCGCCCTGCACTGTGATTGCGCCACGCTCGGGCGGGCCGCGAACGAAGCACGCTATTTCTGGCAGACCTAAATGATCCGGCGTTCGGTGCACCACTGGATTTCTCAAACTGCCTGCGCACCGGTCGCCACAACCAAACAGGTCCGAGACCAGCTCGCGGCGCTGATGAACGACCCGCACGCACCACCACGCTGCCAAACGGACAAAGCGACGACCTTGACGCTGCGTTTCTCCATTCTGGCGGTGAGCGCCGTCG
>DASYBQ010000242.1:0-6018 GCA_036500625.1 Pseudonocardia sp.
GCCTCGGGCCAGGCAGCTGACTCCGACGATCGGGGCCGGGATATCGGTGAGTAGGGCGCGCAGCGCGGCGGCCACCAGCGGCACGGTGTCCGGAGAGAGGTTGGAATGGCCGGTGACGCCGATACGCACGTCGATACTCCCTGTGGTCGTCTTCGGGTGGTGAGCCGGTCATGTCGCGGCGCCAGTGCGTGCACCTGATCCTGGGGGGCTCATGGAAAGCCAGGTCTCGGAACCGGGCAGCAACGACCCCGGCCAGCTCCGCGGCGTCCAGACCGGCCAACCAGTCCGGCTCAACGGCGTCCGGTTTGCGCTCGGCGAAGGATTCCTCGGCGATACCGACCGCGCGGTGGAAGGAGTAGACCTCACCGCGCGCGCGTGGGCGCTTCTCTCGGGAAGCCAGGTGGTTGCGGCGGCATCAGTGAGCGGAGGGCGTATCGGCATCTGATCGAGACGCGGCAGGACGCGTTATTGCCGATGGTGTGCGTCAGCTGCAGCCGACGTACCGGCATCTCGTCCTGCACTCCCAGCGCCCAGAGCGATGGAACCATGCACGTGCACAACGCCGCCCGCTAAGTTCGGCCGGTGCTAGCTTGCCAGCGAACGCTGGCGGTTGGAGGCTCATCCGTGGACGAGTTCAGGTTCGAGCAGGACCTGGTACGAGCGCTGCTGCGAGAACAGCATCCGGATCTCGCAGACCTCGAACTCCGAGATGTCGCCGGTGGCTGGGACAATCAGCAGTGGCGCCTCGGCGCGGAGCTAGCCGTGCGCTTGCCGCGCACCGAGCGCGCCCCGGCCCTGCTGCGCACCGAGCAGAAGTGGCTGCCCGTTCTGGCTGAGCGCCTGCCGCTGCCGACGCCCACCCCGGTGCGCATCGGCGAACCTTCGGCCCTGTTCGAGCACACCTGGACAATCACGCGCTGGGTTGAGGGCGAGCCGGCCGACTACGCGCCGATCACTCGCGCTGACGCGGCCGAGACCCTCGCGGGTTTTCTCAAGGCCCTGAATCAGCACGCACCCGCGGAAGCCCCAGCCAATCCCACGCGCGGCATCCCGCTGGCCGGGATGCAGGACGAGTTCAGCAGCTCGTTGGAGGTCATAGCCGATGACGCGAGCGCTGCTGCCGCCCGAGAGACCTGGGAGAAGGCCATCGCGGCGCCCGCCTGGCACGGGGCGCTGACTTGGCTGCACGGCGATCTGCATCCCGCGAACGTGGTCGTGCAGGAAGGGACGGTCTCCGGAGTGATCGACTTCGGCGAGATGTGCGCAGGCGATCCCGCGACCGACCTGTCAGCTGCCTGGATCCTGCTGCCCGCGGGCACAGCGAGCCGGTTCTTCGGCATCTACGAGGACGCGGACGAGGCCACCATCGCGCGGGCTCGCGGCTGGGCCGTCCTGCGCGCCCTGCACATGATCAGCATCGGACGCAACGGCAGGCTCGGTCTCCCCGGGGGCAAACCGACTTGGGAACCGGCAGGCCGAGTTGCGCTCGAACGCGCCTTGGCCGTGAACTGACCGCGAGGACTCCGTGTCAAAGAATTCGCGGCTAGAAACCCGACGCTTTCGCGGGAGCAACACCGGAGCTCATCGGTCCATCTCGGGGTGACTGGTGAGGTCGCGTGTTCAACTGTCGCGAGTTCGTCGTGGTGGTAGCCGTGTGTGCTCGCCGGGGGCGCAGCGGCTCCAGGTCGTGCCGGCGTGGGCGGCGATCCTGGTTGTGGTGTTGTGGTGTTGTGGTGGCCGGGCGGATCGGGGTTCCCGTGCTTTTCATGGGGCTGCGCTCACAGCGGGTGGCTCGACCGGACATCGACTGGGTCGGCAACCTGCCCGGTTCGGTCTCGTACACCGAGCTGCATCCGGCCCGGTGGGCCGGAAACCGCGACGCCGCGATGGCCATTGGGCAGCGGATCGGCGACCGGGTACACCCTCACTATGCCCCGACCAGCGATACCGCCGGAACACTGTGGCTGCTGGAGCCCCACACCGGGTCTTGGGCCTGCGTGGAACTGGCTGAAGAACCGCCGTACATCGTGCGGCAGGCCGGGTCGCGTCAACTGTTCGACGAGGTCGCCGAGGCATACCACTGGTGGCGGACAGCCGGAGAACCGTCGGTGGCCGACTGGATTGTGACCGTCACGCCTGACGGGCAGCGCATCCAGTTGGTGTGATCACGGGGCGTGCAGGGTGGTGGTGAAGCTGAAGCGGTCGCCTCGGAACAGCGAGCGGACCCGCTCGATGGGCCGGCCCGCCGCGTCCCGGGAGAGCCGGTTGAGGTGCAGCATCGGCAGAGCCGGGTTGGTGCGCAGCAGCCGGGCCTCCCTCGGCGACGCGAGCGTGGTCTCGATCCGCTCGGAGGCGGTGGCGAACCGCACACCGCACGCCTCGATGTAGGCGTACAGCGAGGTGCTCGGGTCGAACTCGTCGAGCACCCGGGGGAACCGGCGCAACGGCAGGTAGGTGTTCTCCAGCCCCACCGGCTGGTCGTCGCACAGCAGCACCCGCTCGAGGTGTGCCACCGGCTCGCCGGGACCGATGTCCAGCGCTTCGGCGAGCGGGGCATCTGCGTAGAGCCGGCCGAGGGTGACCGCGGTGCGCCCCGGTCGCCGGCCGGCCTCGCGGATCCCCTCCGTGTAGGAAGCCAGCGCCAGCGGCTGCACCAGCTTGGGTCCGGCGACCACGGTGGCGCGGCCTTCGCGGCGCAGCCGGCCGGCCACCACCAGTTCGCGGATGGCCTGCCGGACGGTCTCCCGCGCCACGGTGAACCGGACGGCCAGCTCGCGCTCGGCGGGGATCGGGGTGCCTTCGGCGAGCTCGTCGAGCAGCTCCGAGAGGTACGCGGTGACCGTGCGGTACTTGGGCGTCGGGAAGCCGTGCGGTGCCGCTGGCATTGCTTCCCTCCTCAACAGCGCGTAACCCGCGCGTAGTCCGGACTCTACCGGAGATTGGTCTAGACCAAAGTTCACCCGCAGTTCACCCTTGCGAGGGGATTGGTCTAGACCATTCTGCCAGGCTGTGGCCATGCGAATCGTGGTGATCGGTGGCGGGGTGCTGGGCACCATGCACGCCGTCGAGTTGGTCCGCCGGGGGCACCAGGTGACCCAGCTGGAGCGAGAGCCCGAGGCAAGGGGTGCCACGGTGCGGAACTTCGGGTTGATCTGGGTGTCCGGCCGTTCCGCCGCCGAGCTGCCGATCTCACTGCGTGCCCGCCGGCTGTGGGAGCGGTTCGGCGCGGATGTGCCGGGCATCGGGTTCCGGGCATGCGGTTCGCTGACCGTGCTGCGCACCGAGGCCGAGGTCGCGGTGGCCAAGCAGCTGGCCGCCGCGCCGGAGGCCGCCGAGCGCGGTGTGGTCCTGCTCGATGCGGCGCGGGCCCGGCGGCACAACCCGGCGCTGCGCGGCCAGTTCCTCGTCGCGCTGTACTGCGAACGGGACGCCGCTGTGGAGTCGCGCCACGCGCTGCCGGCCATCCGCGCGCACCTCGGACCGACCGGCCGATACCGGTTCCTGCCCGGCAGGGAGGCCCGCCGGGTGGACACCGGGGCACATGGCGCCACGGTGCACGACCACACCGGAACCCGGTACGGCGCCGACCTCGTGCTGCTGTGTCCCGGCGCCACCCTCACCGGGCTGGCCGGCGAGCTGGCCGGTGAGCTGCCGGTGCGCAGGGTATGGCTGCAGATGATGCAGACCGAGCCGCTGGGCGAGCCGCTGCCCACCGCGATCGCGGACGGCGACTCGATGCGCTACTACCCGGCGTTCGCCGGCCCGGCGCTGCAGGAGCTGCGCGCCGCCGAACCGCAGCCCGCCGTCGCCGCCGAGCGGCACATGCAGCTGCTCTGCGTGCAGCGCGCGCACGGCGGCCTGACCATCGGTGACACGCACGCCTACGCCGAGCCGTTCCCTTTCGACCTGGACGAAGCCCCCTACCGACACCTCACCGGCGTGGTCGAGGCGCTGCTCGGCCGCCCGCTGCCGCCGGTGGCCCGGCGCTGGTCCGGGGTATACGCGCAGTGCCTCGACCCGTCCGCCGTGCTGCACCGCCAGCAGGTGGACCCAGCGCTGTGGCTGGTCACCGGCCCCGGCGGGCGTGGCATGACGCTCGCCCCCGCGATCGCAGAGGACACCGCCGACCAAGCCGGCCTCTAGGTCGGCGAAAGGAGCATGACCGATGACCAATCCTGAACAGCCCGGTCTCGCGCTGGCCGTGCTGGACATGGCCGGCACCACGGTGACCGACGACGGCCTGGTGCAGGCCGCGTTCGACGCCGCACTGGACGCCGCCGGCATCGGCACCGACTCACCGGCTGAACCCGAGCTGCGGCGGCACATCCGGGACACCATGGGCCAGTCCAAGATCGAGGTGTTCCGTGCGGTGTTCGACGAGAACACCGCACAGCGGGCGAATCGCGCCTTCGAGCAGTGCTACGCCGGCCAGATCGACACCGGCCGGGTGGCGCCGGTACCCGGTGCGCCTGAGGCGATCACGGCCTTGCGCGGTGCCGGCATCAAGGTAGCGCTGACCACCGGGTTCAGCCGGGACACCCAGCACCGCCTTGTCGCCGCGCTGGGCTGGCGCGACATCGCAGACCTGGTGCTGTGCCCCGAGGACGCCGGCGGCAGGGG
Organism: Pseudonocardia sp.; assembly: GCA_036500625.1. Classification (GTDB taxonomy): domain Bacteria; phylum Actinomycetota; class Actinomycetes; order Mycobacteriales; family Pseudonocardiaceae; genus Pseudonocardia. The sequence goes on from DASYBQ010000242.1 coordinate 4,621, forward strand.
CCGGCCCTACCCGGACATGGTGCTCACCGCGCTGCTGCGGCTGCGGGTGGACGACGTGGCCAGGGTGGCGGTGGTGGGCGACACCGCCAGCGACATCCGCACCGGAGCCCGGGCCGGCGCATCCGTCCTGGTCGGGGTGCTGACCGGCGCGCACGACGGTCCGACGCTGCGCGCCGCCGGTGCCACCCACGTGCTGCCCTCGATCGCCGACCTGCCGGCCCTGCTCACGCCGGCTCTGACCTAGCCGCCACTCACCGTGGAGAACGCCATGCCCTTTCGACCCTTGTTCGGCGCGGCCCTACTGGCCGCGCTCGCCGTGCTACTTGCCGGTTGCGGCGGTACCGGCGCCACCGGATCCGGTGGCAACGCGGTCACCGTGTACAGCGCCGACGGGCTCGGCTCCTGGTACAAGACGCGGTTCGCCGAGTTCACCCAGCAGACCGGGATCCCGGTCAACTACGTGGAGGCCGGCTCCGGTGAGGTGGTCTCCCGGGTGGACAAGGAGCGGGCCAACCCGCAGGCCGACGTGCTGGTCACCTTGCCGCCGTTCATCCAGCAGGCCGCCGGTCGGGGCCTGCTGCAGCCCGGCGGGATCGGCACCGGCAACGCCGAGGCCGTGCCGGACAAGGACCCGGCGGGCCGCTACGCGGCGCTGGTGAACAACTACCCGGTGTTCATCACGAACCCGAGCGTCGCCGCGCCGGCGCCGACCAACTGGCAGGACCTGCTCTCGCCCCGCTTCGCAGGCAAGGTGCAGTACTCCACCCCCGGCCAGGCCGGCGACGGCACCGCGGTCCTGCTGCAGCTGCAGCACGCGCTCGGCAAACAGGGCGCGCTGGACTACCTGCACAAGCTGCAGGCCAACAACGTCGGACCGTCCTCGTCCACCGGAAAGCTGCAGCCCAAGGTCAGCAACGGCGAGCTCGCGGTGGCCAACGGCGACGTGCAGATGAACCTGCGGTCCATCGTGGACGACCACTCGAACTTCCAGCTGTTCTTCCCCGCCGACGCCGCCGGCAACCGCTCGACGTTCGCGCTGCCCTACGAGGTGGGCCTTGCCATCGGCGCCCCGCACGCCGACGCGGGCCGCAAGCTGATCGACTTCCTGCTCTCGGTCCCGGTGCAGAACACCGTCGGTGCCGAGGCGATCGGCGTGCCGGTCCGCCCGGACGTGCACCCCACCGACCCGAACACCGCAAAGATCAACGACATGCTGCGCGGTGTGTCCATCTGGCGCCCGGACTGGGACGCGGTGACCCGTGACCTTGACACCGACGTGGCGGCCTACCAGCAGGCGGTGAGCAAGTGACCGACACCGAGGCTGCAGACGCGGTGCTGCTGCAGCGCATCGACCTTGACTACCGCCACGGCCGCGCCAGCGTCCCGGCGCTGCGGGAT
>DASYBQ010000243.1:0-10462 GCA_036500625.1 Pseudonocardia sp.
CCGGTCAAACGGCGGTACCGTCGAGGCGGACACGTCCAGGTCTTCGACGGTGGTGACCACGGTCCAGTCCTGCCGGGCGGCGTGGCCGGCGGTCACCGCTCTTTGCCGCTCGGGTGAGGTGGTTTCGTCGGTCAGGTTCGACAACCGTACCGCCAACAGTGCCCGCAACGGCTGCTCAGTGTTGCCCATGAGCCGGACTCTAAGCTGCACGAACAAGTTTGTGTAAGTGTTGTTACCAACCTGGGTTGGGTTTGGCGCAGTTTCCAGGCGCCGGCGGTTTTGTAGAAGTGGTGGCGGGCGCAGAGTGGCGCGGTGTTGGCCTGGGTGGTGGGCCCACCGTCGGCGTGGTCCTCGGTGTGGTCGATTTGGCAGGTGACCGCGGAGCGTCGGCAGCCGGGCGCGACGCAGGTGCGGTCACGGATGCGCAGGAACCGGTCGAGCCCGGCGTGCGGGAACCGGTCACCGGGCCGGGCATCCAACTGGGCGAGTAGCCGCTCGCGGTCGGTGTACTGCGCGGCGATGTCGGCCAACACCGGTGCCCACCTGTTCAGCCCGGCCGGTAACCCGCCGGTGAGGGCGGCCAGCAGCTCAGCGGAGATGTGGAGCTCGACGATCCCGCCCCGGCATCTCCCGGGTGGCTTGCCGGGTGGCAACACACCCCAGTGACCGGCTCAACCCCGACCTCGGGGTCGGCCTCGACCTCAACCTCGGGATTGCGGTCAGGGTCGGGGCTGGTGCCGGGGTCGGTGTCGTGCGGGTCGGCCCCGGTGAGGGGGTCGGCGGTGGCCTCGCCGCCCGGGGTGGCCTGATCGGCGGGTGAGCCGGCGTGCTCGCCAGGCCCGGCGTCGGCGTCGGTGGCGCAGCCCGCGGCAGTGACACCACCAGTCGCGCCTGCAGTCGCGCCGGCATCCTCGCCGGCAGCCGCACTGGTCTGATATCCGCTGGCCTGGTCCTCGGTGGTGTCTGGTGGGGTGGGTTCGGTGTCGTCGGGGCGGGCCCGGGCGAGCATGGCGGTGAGGATCTCGCCGCGATCGCGGTGTGGCAGCGAGCCATCCAAGAGGCCCACATACAGGTCGGCGCGAATCTGGGGCAACAGGCTCGGATGCCCGGCACGCCGGATCTCCGCGGCCAACTCATCAATGCGGGCCATCGCCGCGGCCGCCTCATCCGGCGCGAGGCCGCGGCCGCTGATGGTCATGGTGCCGTCTTGATCGGGGTAGGCCGTGACACCGCGTTCGCGCACTGCCTTGTGGTAGCGCCGCGCCGCCCATTCCGGGTCGGCTTCCAGGATCATCCGCCGTAGCCGGTTGGCCAGCCGCCCGGCGGTCCACCCCGCCGCCGGGCCAACCAAGGCGGTGCAGATGGTGGTTTGCAGCTCGCTGGGTAGGTCGTTGAGGTAGTCGGCGAACACCCACGCCTTCGCCCGGTCCAGGCGCCCCGCCAACAGCTCGGCATGCACCTGGGGCAGGTCGTTGACCACCCACTCGGCCAAGCACAGTTCCCGGGCGGCCTTACGCTCGCCCCAGTTCAACAGGGCCGAGACTTCCCCGCCGGCCCACTGGCTCAGGTGTGGTAGCCGGCGCAGTTCACCGCCTGGGCCGGGGGCGCGGCGCCCTGCCTCGAACAGCGCGCCCAGTTTCAACCCGAAGTCTTGGCTTTCCTGCCGTTCCCGGGCCTCAAGGAAAGTCAGGCAGTCGTCGTGGCACAGCCGTGCCGGGTCGACCCCGCCCAGCGCGGCGACCAGTGCCCGGGCCGGGCGGCATGCCCGCGAGGCCTGGGGGAAGTGGCTGGACCGCCGCTGTCATGATTAGATCATACGTTCGAGTGCCGACATTTTCCAGCGCTCGGCGATCAGCGGCACCCACCCCGCGGCAACCGGTTGACCCAGCACAAACCCCGAACCGGCGCGCCCGGGCTGATCACGGCTGAACTCACGGCAGACGGGCCGTTGCCAAGGCCAGCCGCTACCCGCAGGGCCGGGAGTGCCGGGATCGCGACGCCGCCCACACTGCGCCGCCCGGCCAGGACCGCCAACCACTGGCCAGAGTTTCACACACACTCTGTAAGGGTTGTCTTGTAGTTAGGTCATGGCGCACGGTTGGTCCATGGACGCAGTGGGCTGCCGGTACCGGACTGTCTCGGCGCACCCGACGTCGCTCGGTTGGGTGCGCTACCAGGCCTGCCTCTGTGGACAGTTCCGCGTGGTGCTCGGCCGCCATGATGCGTCCGGTGCCGAACCGGCGGCGGTGCTGGCGCGGGTGGCGGCGCCGGTAAGCGCCCGGGAGGAAAACTAGGTGGCTGGGGATGCTTAGGCTGGCGAAGTGACCAAGGCTGACTCGGAGCGCAACAGTGAGCCTGACCCACCCACCGTGCCGGCCGCACCGAAGGGCCGAGGCGGGATGGCGTCACGGGTGCGGGGTGCGTTCGCCGACACCCGGCCGTTGCGCACCCTGGAGTTCCGGCGGCTCTGGGGTGCCGGCGTGGTCACCACCATCGGCGCGCAGCTGACCGTCGTCGCGGTGCCGGTGCAGATCTACAACCTCACCCAGTCCTCCAGCTACGTCGGGCTGACCGGCTTGTTCGGCCTGGTGCCGCTGGTGGTGTTCGGGCTGTGGGGCGGCGCGATCGCGGACGCGGTGGACCGGCGGCTGCTGCTGTTGATCAGCGGCGCGGGCATCTCGCTGATGTCGCTGGCATTGTGGGTGGTCGCGGCGACCGGCTTCGGCTCGGTCTGGCTGGTACTGGTGACGTTCGCGGTGCAGCAGGCGATGCTCGCGGTCAACCAGCCGACCCGCACGGCGGTGCTGCCGCGCATCCTGCCGACCGCCCAGCTGCCGGCGGCCAACGCGCTGAACATGACCGTCATGCAGTTCGGCGCGATCGTCGGGCCGGTGCTGGCCGGCGCGCTGATCCCGGTGATCGGGCTGTCCACGCTGTACCTTGCCGACTCGATCGCACTGCTGGCCGGCCTGTGGGCCACCTGGCGGCTGCCAAAGCTGCCACCGCTGGCCGGCGAGGACGGGCTGCGGCGCACCGCCGGGCTGCGCGATGTGATCGCCGGTTTCCGCTACGTGGCCACCCAGAAGATTCTGCTGGTCTCGTTCCTGGTGGACATCATCGCGATGGCGCTGGGCATGCCGCGCGCGGTGTTCCCCGAGATGGCCGAGCGGACCTTCCACGACCCACCCGGCGGCGGCCTCGCGATGGGTCTGCTCTACGCCTCCATCGCGGTCGGGGCAGTGGCCGGCGGGCTGTTCTCCGGCTGGCTGCACAGGGTCCGGCGCCAGGGTGTCGCGGTGGTGCTGGCGATCTGCGTGTGGGGTCTCGGGGTGCTGGTGTTCGGGCTGAGCCACCTGCTCTGGCTCGCGGTGCTGGCGCTTGCGGTGGCCGGTGCGGCGGACCTGGTCAGCGCGGTGTTCCGGTCCACCATGCTGCAGGTGGTGGCCACCGACGAGATGCGCGGCCGGATGCAGGGCGTGTTCATGGTGGTGGTTGCCGGCGGGCCCCGGTTGGCCGACATGTGGCACGGTCCGGCGGCCGACGCGATCGGCACCGGCCCGGCCTCGGCGTGGGGCGGCGCGGGGGTGCTGATCGGTGTGATCGCCGTGGTGGCATTGCTGCCGGCGTTCTGGCGGTACCGGGCAGTGGCCGCCGGCTGAACCGGTCAGGGCTGAGTATCAGCTCACCCAGGCGTTGACACTTCTTGACAATTCTGGTGGATTAGAACCATGTTTCCGGCCCGGCTCACCCAGCGGCGTCACGTCGACTTCGCTCTGGTCAGCTCGCAGGGCTGTCGTATCTGACTCCACGTGTGGCGCCTCGGCGCCCTCGTGCGCACGATCGCCCGGCCCATCCGGCCTGCCCAGCCAACCAAACCCTGGGGGTTTGCCAGCATATGTCTGCTCAGCCGAGCACGGATCCGATCAAGTTCGCCTACTGGGTGCCCAACGTCAGCGGCGGCCTGGTCACCAGCACCATCGAGCAGCGCACCGACTGGGGCTACGACTACAACCGGGAGCTGGCGGTGCTCGCGGAGAACAACGGCTTCGAGTACGCGTTGTCCCAGGTCCGCTACATGGCCAGCTACGGCGCGGAGTACCAGCACGAGTCGACCAGCTTCTCGCTCGCCCTGCTGCTGGCCACCCAGCGGCTCAAGGTGATCGCGGCCGTGCACCCCGGGCTGTGGCATCCCGGCGTGCTGGCCAAGATGGGTGCCACCGCCGACCACCTTTCGCACGGCCGGTTCGCGGTCAACGTGGTCAGCGGCTGGTTCAAGGCTGAGTTCACCGCGCTCGGCGAGCACTGGCTGGAGCACGACGAGCGCTACCGGCGCACCGAGGAGTTCATCCGGGCGCTGCGCGGTATCTGGACGCAGGACAACTTCGAGCTGGCCGGCGACTTCTACCGGATCCGGGACTTCTCACTCAAGCCCAAGCCGCTCAACACCCCGCAGCGGCCGAACCCGGACATCTTCCAGGGCGGCAACTCCACCGCCGCGCGGCGGATGGCCGGCCGGGTGTCGGACTGGTACTTCAGCAACGGCAAGGACTACGACGGTGCCGCCGAGCAACTGCGCGACGTGAACGCCTCGGCGGCGGAGAACGGCCGGACGGTGAACTTCGGGCTGAACGGCTTCATCATCGCCAGGGACACCGAGAAGGAAGCGCGGGAGACACTGCGGGAGATCGTCGCCAAGGCGCACACGCCGTCGGTGGAGGGCTTCCGGGACGCGGTCACCCAGGCCGGGCAGTCCACCGGCGACAGCAAGGGCATGTGGGCGGACTCCTCGTTCGAGGACCTCGTCCAGTACAACGACGGGTTCAAGACGCAGCTCATCGGCACACCGGAGCAGATCGCCGAGCGGATCGTGAAGTACAAGGCGCTCGGCGTGGACCTGATGCTGCTCGGCTTCCTGCACTACCACGAGGAGGTCGAGTACTTCGGCAGCAGGGTGCTGCCGATCGTGCGTGAAATGGAGGCCGGCCAGCCGGCTCGCCAGCCCCTCTCGGTCTGACCCCGGGATGTGCTGAGAGTCCCGACTCGGTGTGCTGAGGCGCCCGACTCGCGGGGAACTGCCCGACCCGTTCGGTAACCGATCCTGACCCTTTGTCGCCGTACTCGGCCGTGATCCGGTCGGGCGATGGCGCGCGCCTTGAGGAGGCGGCATGACCACCACCGAGAACCGACCGATCGACACCGCGCACCCCGACTGGGCCGCCCGGCCCACCCCGGACAGTCCGGAAGCCTGGGTGCGCAGGGCCCGCGAGGTCGCCGAGATCCTGGCCGTGGACGCGGCCGAGCGGGACCGGGCGGCCGCCACCCCGTACCGGGAGGTACAGCTGCTGCGCGACGCCGGGCTGGTCACCCTGCTCGGGCCGGTCGAGCACGGCGGCGCCGGGCTGGAGTGGCCCACCGCCTACCTGGTCACCCGCGCGGTGGCCGAAGGTGACGGCTCGATCGGCCAGCTGCTCGGCTACCACTACCTGTGGAACTGGGCGGCCCGACTGGTCGGCACCCGCGAGCAGATCGCCCACGTGGAGGCCGAGGCGGCCCGGCACCGGTGGTTCTTCGGCGGCGCGGTCAACCCGAGGGACGCGGACGTGACGGTCCGCGACGAGGGCGAGCACCTGGTGTTCAACGGCGGCAAGACGTTCTCCACCGGCAGCAAGGTCTCCGATGTGACCGTGCTGGAGGGGGTGCTGGAGGGCCCAGAGGCCCCGCCGGACACCCACGTGTTCGCGATCGTGCCCTCCGACCAGCCGGGGCTGACCTTCCACGACGACTGGGACAACATCGGCCAGCGGCTCACCGAGAGCGGCAGCGTCAGCATCGCCGAGGTCCGGGTGCCGTGGTCGGACGCGGCGGGCTTCGTGGACAAGAAGTTCCAGCCCCGGGTCTACAACACGCTCAACGTGCCGACGATCCAGTTGGTGTTCGTCAACTTCTATCTGGGCATCGCCCGGGGCGCGCTGAACCAGGCGCGCAGCTACACCCGCTCGAAAACCCGGCCGTGGCTGCACGGCGGCCAGCAGCGCGCGGTGGACGAGCCGTACATCCTGGACACCTACGGCGACCTGGCCGCCAAGCTGTGGGCGGTCGAGGCGCTGGCCGACCAGGTGGCGCAGGAGGCGCTGCCGATCCACCGCGACCCGGACGCGGTGACGCCGCAGGCCCGAGGGGAGCACGAGGTGCGGGTGGCGGCGGTCAAGGCGCGGGCCACCGAGGTGGCACTTGAGGTGACCAGCCGGATCTTCGAGGTCACCGGAGCCCGCTCGACGGTCGCCGAGCTCGCGCTGGACCGGTTCTGGCGCAATGTGCGCACCCACACGCTGCACGACCCGGTGGCCTACAAACGCCGCGAAGTAGGCGCGTTCCTGTTGCGCGACGAGCTGCCCGAGCCGACCTGGTACTCATGAACGCGCCGATCAAGGTCCACTGGTTCCTGCCCACCTACGGCGACGGCCGCCAGTTGGTCGGCGGCGGGCACGGGGTGCCGGTCGGCTCGGCCGGCGGGGTGCGCCCGGCCACGCTGGGCTACCTGACCCAGATCGCGCGGGCCGCCGAGGGGCTGGGGTTCGAGGCGGCGCTGACCCCGACCGGGATGTGGTGCGAGGACGCCTGGCTGACCACCGCGATGCTCTCGCGGGAGACCGAGCGGTTGAAGTTCCTGGTCGCGTTCCGGCCAGGCATGCTGACCGCGACGCTGGCCGCGCAGATGGCCGCCACCTACCAGCGGCACTCCGGCGGCCGGCTGCTGCTCAACATCGTCACCGGCGGCGAGCCGACCGAGCAGCGCGGCTACGGCGACTTCCTGTCCAAGGACGAGCGCTACGCCCGGGGGGCGGAGTTCCTGCACGTGGTGCGGTCGCTGTGGCGCGGCGAGACGGTGGACTTCACCGGTGCGCACCTGCGGGTGGCGGGCGCCGCGCTGGAGCGGGTGCCCGAGCCGGTGCCGCCGATCTACTTCGGTGGATCCTCGCCGGCCGCGGGCGACGTGGCCGCCGAGCACGCGGATGTCTACCTGACCTGGGGCGAACCGCCGGCCCAGGTCGCCGAGAAGATTGGCTGGGTGCGCAAGCTGGCCGCCGACCGGGGCCGGGCGGTGCGCTTCGGCATCCGGCTGCACGTGATCGCCAGGGACACCGGCGAAGCGGCATGGGCTGAGGCGGGCCGGCTGCTGGACGCGCTGGACCCTGCGGCGATCGAGGCGGTGCAGGCCGGGCTCGCACAGAGTGAGTCGGAGGGGCAGCGGCGGATGCGCGAGCTGCACGGCGGCTCGGTCGAGCGCCTCGAGGTGTCGCCGAACCTGTGGGCCGGCATCGGCCTGGTCCGGGGCGGTGCCGGCACCGCGTTGGTGGGCAGCCACACTGAGGTGGCGGACCGGATCGCCGAGTACCACGCGCTGGGCATCGAGGAGTTCGTGCTGTCCGGGCATCCGCACCTGGAGGAAGCGTGGTGGGTGGGGGAAGGCGTGCTGCCGGTGCTGCGAGCCAGGGGGCTGTGGCAGCCGCCGGCCGGCTCGCCGGCACACGCCGGTGCCGAGACAGCCGCCGTCCCGTTCGGCAGAGCCCGATGACCGCGCTCACCCAGGACCGGGCGCCAGGCAGCGCCGCTGCCCGGCGGACGATCCTGCTGGCCAGCCTGGTCGGCACCACCGTGGAGTGGTACGACTTCTTCCTCTACGCCACGGCGGCCAGCCTGGTGTTCCCGAAGCTGTTCTTCCCGGCGCACGATGAGGTCGTCGGCACCATGCTGGCGTTCGGCACGTTCGCGGTCGGTTTCGTGGCCCGGCCGATCGGCGGGCTGCTGTTCGGGCACATCGGCGACCGGTTGGGCCGCAAGCGCACGCTGGTCGCCACCATGGTCGCGATGGGCGCGGCCACCGCGTTGATCGGGCTGCTGCCGTCGGTTGCCACCATCGGGGTGGCCGCGCCGGCGCTGCTGGTGCTGCTGCGCATCGTGCAGGGCCTCGCGGTGGGTGGCGAGTGGGGCGGCGCGGTGCTGCTGGCCACCGAGAACGCGCCACCCGGTCGGATCGGCCGGTTCGGCAGCGTGCCGCAGGTCGGCCTCGGCCTCGGGCTCGCGTTGGGTACCGGGGTGTTCGCGCTGCTCGGCTCCGCGATGGGCCAGGAGGCGTTCGTCGGCTACGGCTGGCGGATCGCGTTCGTGGCCAGTCTGGTGTTGGTCGCGGTCGGGCTGGTGATCCGGCTGCGGGTGCTGGAGACGCCGGAGTTCCGCCGGCTCGCCGCGTCCGGTGAGCTGGCCAAGGTGCCGGCGGTGGAGCTGTTCCGCACCGCGCGGCACCGGCGCGGCCTCGGGCTGGGCATGCTGGCGCGCTGGGCCGAGGGCGCCGCGTTCAACACCTGGGGCGTCTTCGCGATCAGCTACGCCACCACGACCGTGCACCTGAGCAAGAACTCGGTGCTGATCGCGGTGACCTGCGGCGCGCTCCTGATGGCCGCCCTGGTTCCGGTGGTCGGCTGGCTGGCCGACCGCTACGGGCGGCGCACCGTGTTCGGTGCCGGGGTTGTCGCGTCCGGGCTGACCGCGCTGCCTTCGTTCGCCGCGCTGCACAGCGGCTCGACGGTGCTCATGGTGTTGGTGCTGGTCGGGCAGCTGGGTATCGGCTACGCGCTGATGGCCGGAGCGGAGGCCACCCTGTTCGCCGAACTGTTCGACGCGCCGGTGCGCTACACCGGCATGTCGCTGGTGTTCCAGGGATCCGGAGTATGGGCCTCCGGGCTGACCCCGGTGATCCTCACCGGGCTGCTCGCGCTCGCCGGCGGCCAACCGTGGGCGGCCGGCGGCTACCTGACCGCCGTCGCCCTGATCAGCCTGCTGTCCATCCTCACCATGCGCCGCTGGCTGGCCTGACGGCCTCGTGAGTGCGTAGTGCCCTCGGGAGGGCTCTACGCACTCACACGAGGGAGGGTCGGTCAGGGCAGCGCGGGGTAGTCGGTGTAGCCCTCGGCGGTGCCGCCGTAGAACAGCTCGGGGCGCAGCTCGTTGAGCTCGGCGCCCTCGGTCCAGCGGCGGACCAGGTCCGGGTTGCCAAGGAACGGCCGCCCGACGGCGACCGCGTCGGCCACCCCGGTGTCGATCAGCCTGGCGGCGGTGTCCCGGTCGGTCTCCTGGCCGAAGCCGGTGTTGAGCACCAGCCGGTCCGGCCACAGCTCGCGCAGCTGGACCAGGATCTTCTCGTCCGCCTCGACCAGCACGTGCAGGTAGGCGAGGCCGAGGTCGCGCAGCCGCTCGGCGAGCACCGGGTAGGCACTCAGGTCCGACTCGGTGACGTCGTTGAACTGGTGCCCTGGCGAGATTCGGATGCCGACCCGGTCCGCGCCGATCGCCTCGGCGCAGGCCTTGGCCACCTCGACCACAAAGCGGGCCCGGTTCTGCGCCGAACCGCCGTAGCCGTCGGTGCGCCGGTTGGACCCGTCGGCCAGGAACTGGTGCAGCAGGTAGCCGTTGGCGGAGTGCAGCTCGATGCCGTCAAGGCCGGCGGCCACCGCGCGCCGCGCCGCGTCGGCGAACTCGGCCACAACGCCGGGCAGCTCGTCGGTGCGCAGCTCGCGCGGCTCGACGAACTCCTGTTCACCGCGGGGTGTGAAGATCTTGCCGGCCGGCCGGATCGCGGACGGTGCGACCGGGGTGGCGCCGCCGAGGGTGTCCGGGTGTGAGATACGCCCGCCATGCATCAGCTGCACCACGATCCGGCCGCCGGCGCCGTGCACCGCGTCCGCGATCCGGGCCCAGCCGGCCTGCTGCGCGTCGGTGTGCACGCCGGGCACGTTCGGGTAGCCCTTGCCGACCGCCGCCGGCTGGCTGCCCTCGGTGATGATCAACCCGGCGCCGGCGCGCTGTGCGTAGTACTCGGCCTGCAGCGCGTTCGGGGTGCCGTCGTCGTCGGCGCGGTTGCGGGTCAGCGGAGCCATCAGAATGCGGTTCGGCGCGGTGATGGCACCGAGCTGAACCGGGGTCAGCAGGATGTTGTCGGGAGCGAGTGGTTCAGTTGCCACGGCGGGTCCTCTTTCTCGTACACCGGGTGCCCTCGTGCGAAGCCGAGGTATTCGCACTTGGCAACCAGGGCGCGGACGCCGCTGTTCCGAGCCGCCGTGTCTGCTACTTCACACCGGTCAGCGCCTCTTCGGCGTCCCTTTCGGCCTGCTTGGCCTCGCGGTAGCTCTCATCGTCGAGGCCGAGGCGCCAGTAGCCGGAGATGGACAGCTGTTCCAGGGAGAGGCCGCGCTCGGCGAGCAGGTGCCGGCGCAGCTGTTTGACCTGGCCGGCCTCGCCGTGCACGAACGCGTGCACCCGCCCCGCCGGCCAGTCCAGCGCGCGCACCGCATCCACCACGTTGCCGCCGCTTGCCCGGTGCAGCCAGTGCGGCCGCAGTGCGCCGGGGGTGTCCAGCGGCAGCTCCTCGCCAGCATCGGCCACCTCGACGAACGCGTACGCCGGG
>DASYBQ010000244.1:0-28258 GCA_036500625.1 Pseudonocardia sp.
CAACGAGGAACGCATTTTGTGTGACCGCAAACCACGCAATGCGATCGTCACAAGATCGCGAATGATCACGCCACACCCCTTTTGCCGCAGCGGTCCGGCCACCCACACAAGTCGGAGTTCAAGATTACCGCGCAAACTTTCACCAAATCTGAGAGCCGTGACGATTCACAGGTAATCAATAGCCTGACTCACCCGCCAGGTATGCCGCGTAGCAATCCGGAGCGGGTCGGTGGAGGTGGTCAGGTGCCGCGCTTGTGCCAACCGATCTTGTCCGAACCGCCTTGTGTTCAGCGGGTTGATCGCGACGGCGAGACGTGACCGCAGTTGACGGTCATCGGGCCGGTCCGGGCTCGACGATCACTACGGGCCACGCGTCCGGTGCGAGCGGCTGGCGTCGCAGCGGAAGTGCCCATGCCGGCTGCCCAGGCGACGCCGTGGGGGTGGCGGTGCTCGAACCGAGGCTAGCGGTTGCCTGGGGGTACGGGTCTACGGCCACCGTGTAGTCGGTGTCCGATCCATGTTCGGGGGTCGCGGAGGAGACGGACAGCACTGTGAAGGTCAAGCCAGTTCTGACGGGTCCGTCGATCAGGGCACACCGGATCTGGTGCTCGGCCACTATGAGGTCACCGGGGCATTCGATCTTGTCTGGGCGCCGGCCCGACGTGCTGGCCAGCTTGCCTGAGGCGAGGTCCTCGACGTGCTCTTTGGTGATTGCTGTCGGAGTCAGGTCTCCTCGCCAGGTGAAGTTGACGTTGCCGTTGTGTGCCGAGCTCACGGTGTAGGTCGTCCCGACTCGATAGCCATTGATGGTAACCATGCACCGGCCCGTTTTGCCTACCTCTGCCGGTAGGTCGGGCGGGCACTCGACCTTGTCGGGCCGTCGCCCGAGCTGGGCGCCCAACTGGTCACGGAGCAAGCGTTCCGCGCTGGGCCCGTCTACGGACAGCGGCGTCGAGACTGGGAGGTATTGGAACTGGGCCTCGCCATCCCGGTTGGGGACGACCGTGATGGTCAACGGGAGCCGGACGGCGTTCACGGTGACGATGCAGCGCATAACCGTCCCGAAGGTAGCCATCATATCACCAGGGCATTGGACGCTGGGCTCAGGAAGACCTTGCTCCGCCATGTGGTTGCGGGCCGTCTGTTCCATGACGGCTTTCGACCACGTCCGATAGACGTTGATGCTCCCGGATACCGCACACCCGGTCAACACCATCGAACCGAGCACGGTCAACGCGAGCGTTGCCCTCGCGTAATCAACAATCCGACTATTCACGATCGCCACCTCATGAGCCCATTCAGCCGCTTGTCAATGCCTGGCGTCTTCAGCGGGGAACGCGGCACGTGGAATCGCCACCCACCGGCTGGTTGTCTCCAGGGCCGCACCTTCGGGCTGCACGTGACCCCGGTGATCGCGCTTCACCTGAGCTGCACGCTTTGCACGCTGACGCGGTTCGAAATGTGGATGCCCACCCTCGTGGTCGACCCGGTAGCGCCAAGGCCGGCGACGGGTTTACCAGGCAGCTGTCGCGGTGACCTCCTCTGACTCCACAAGATAGCGATCAGAGCGGGCGACTCCTAACCAAATATCCAGTTGGCCACGTTCCGGAAGCGTGGCCATTACGCCGTGTGGTGATTCGAGTGTCCTCGCACGACGCACGGCCGTTCCAAGATCGTCTTGCCTGCGGCTGAGTCGGCCCGAGCCGATCACTCGGGGACGCTCTCAGGAAATACTCAGTACCGCATGCAACGAAATCGTCGCTCAACCGATCTCTTCCGGAGGGGACCCAGCCCACTCGATCAGGAGGTTTCACCATGCATCTAGGCCGGACAGCGCGTCGAGGCAGCGCCCTGGCGCTGTGTACCGCCAGCGCTCTGACGCTCGGAATAGGCTCGGCATCGGCCAGCACGCCCACCCCAGCCCCGCAGGTAGCGGCAACCAGCTCCAGTCAGGCGATATACCTGTCGGACCGGGACTTCTGCGATGACTGGAACCACCGCGGCGACAAGCACTGTCATGGGGACCGGTGGAACTGGGATGCGCATCTGCACCGCTGGAACCACGACCGTTGGGATGGCCACCGCTGGAACCGTCGATAAGCACCTTCCCCACCCACGAGGGTTAATCAGTCAACGCGCGACAACCCCGATACCGCTTCCCTTTTGTCGGGGTTGTCGCGCGTCGCACGGTAACCACGCGCACCGGCAACCTTGATCGTCGCGCGTACGCTTACCGATCCGGTTGCGGCGGCACGGCCGGTCAGTGCCACGGCGTGTGGCGATCGGAGTGCTATTCGTCGATGGTCTCGGCGATCTCGAGCAGCTTGGTCAGGGTCCGCCAGTTGCGGGCGGTGACCTCCACGCCAAGGCGGCGGGCGGTGATCAGCTTCGCCAGCTCGGAGCGGGCGACACCGCCCGGGTGCCACGCATAGACCTCGCGGCCGCGCACGGCGACCCGCTCGGGTGCAACATCCGCGGCTTCGAGTGCCCGCACCCGGGCACGGTCCGGCACCATCGAGAGGAAGCTCACCTGGTAGCGGGCCGGATCCAGGGCCTGCCCGGCGAAGGGGTCGTGTTCGACGACCTCGGCGAGCTCGTCCCCGGTGCGCACGACGACTCCGATCTCGAACCCGAATGCGCCGCGCAAGCCGGAAGCAAGGTCCTGCTCGAGCAACGCGGGCGTCTTGGTGGCACCAAGGACGACGTTCCCGCTCTGCAGCAAGGTGCGCACATCCTGGTAGCCAGCCGCCTCGAGATGCAGGCGCAACTGCTCCATGGAGACGCGCCGCCTGGCTCCGAGGTTGATCCCACGCAAGAACACGATGTTCCGGGCCACCGGGACATGATTGCCTACGTCGGGTGGCACGGTGCTGCCCATTGGGTGAGTCAGCGGGCATGGCCTGGTTCCGTCAGCTGTGGCGGAGTCCGTAGGGCGGCACCGTGCGGGCTTGCACAGCTCGGGCGTCGATGGAGGTCGGCGGGGTAGGTAGCGCGTCGAGGCGAGCCAACATCTTGGTGAGGGGATCGGGTGTCGCATTCTGCCGCCCGATCAGGAACGCCCACTCGTGTTCGTCGCTGACGTAGGTCATGATCTGGGCGAAGACGGTGTGGAACCGGTCCGTCGCCGCTCGCAATGTCGCGTTGCGCCACAGCGCCGGGCTGCCCGCCTGGGAGACGACGACTCCGCCGGGGGTGAGCAGGCCCACGCATTGGCGCAGGAACTCTGCCCGGTAGAGGGTGTTGACGTGCGCTTGTGGCGCTTCCCGCTGCTCGTCGGGAAGATCGATGACGATAACGTCGTAGCGTTGTGTGCACGCCTGGACGAACGCTTTGCCGTCGGTGTAGTGCATTCGGACCGGGCCCTCGTGTGTTTCAGCGGTGGCGAGCTCGGCCGGGGTGTAGCCGTAGGGCAGGTGGATGGCGCAGGCCCGGACGCAGTCGGGGTCGATGTCGACGTGGTCGACGACGCGTGCACCCGCCGCCAGCGCCAGTTGGGACACCACGCCCTCGCTCGACCCGATCACCAGGACCCGTTCGGACCGGTCGGCCAGTAACGCGGCCGGGACGAAAAGGGCCTCGTGGTAGACCAGCTGCGTCGCCTCGGCGCTCTGGCGCTCCTCGTCGCAGAACAGCGTGGTGCCGTGCGCGGTCTCGGCGATGAGCACCCGCTGCCAGCTGGTGCGGGCCGCGTGGTGCACGACGCCCAGTTCCCAGCGGCGCGTCAGGCCTGGCGCCAGCGGCTCGACGACTGCCTCGGGAGTCCCTCTGCGCAACACCTCGCGATGCAGCCGCTTTGCGGCGAGCGATTCGGCGAGCAGGTCCACCGCGAGTACCGGATCGGCGGAATCTCCGCAGGTGAAGACGTCGACAAGGGCCACACCCTGGTCAGGCCAGGTGTGCAGGGAGGCATGCGACTCCGCCAGTACCGCCAGCACCGTGACCCCCCGAGGGGCGAACACCTCGGAGACGACCTGCCGCACGTGCGCCCCGGCCGCGCGGAGGGCGTCGGTCAGCTTGGAGCGCAGTGCGGCGGCATCATCGAGCAGCGCGGGCGCGACGCCGGTCAGCTCGGCGAGCACATGACGACCGGCCGGGTGGGTGGCCGGCGGGGACGTGGGGATGAACCTCGGCGGGGGATCGTGCACGACCCGACGCTAACCGCGTCGGTCAGATCACGTGGACCGTGGGCGGTGCAAACCCGTTGAAACCGACCGAGGCGTAGCTGGCGGTGTACGCGCCGGCCGCAAGCAGGTCGACCAGGTCCCCGCCGCGTAGCGCAAGCGGCAGGCAACACCGGGTGCGGCGGTAGAGAACGTCGTCACCGTCACAGGTGGGCCCGGCAAGCACCACCGGGCCGAGCGGACCTTCCCGACCGGGAGCTCGCAGCGGGTAGGCGATCGCCTCCCCTTCGGTCTCGGCCAAACCCGAGTAGCGCCCCACATCGAGATAGACCCAGCGTCGGTGGTCGACCCCCGGCCGGCGCGACACCCGCAGCACGCTCGCACGCAACACCCCCGCCTCCGCGACCAGCGCCCGGCCGGGCTCGATCACCAGTTCCGCGCCCTCGACCAGCCCCGCCTCGACAGCATCCGCAACGGCACTGGCGATCGCCGCCGCGAAAGCCGCCGAACCCGCAACCCTCTGCTGATAGGCCACCGGGAACCCGCCGCCGGCATCCAGCACGGGGCGGCGCAACCCCGCCGCACCAGCGACCGCCAGCGCTTGCGCGGCGGCACGCGCGAACGCCGATGGCCGGGTCTGCTGCGAGCCGACATGAAACGCGACCCCCACACCCTGCAGCCCGCGCTGCGACGCCACGCGCAGCAGTCGTACCGCTTCCCTCGGCGCGGCACCGAACTTACCCGAGAACGGGGTGGCGGAACCGCACTCGGACACCAGCAAGCGCACCAACACCCGTGCCCCCGGAGCGTGCACGACCAAGGCCGCGAGGTCCTCAGCGCTATCGGTGACGAACAGGCGCACCCCGGCGTCGTAGACCCTGGCGATGTCCTTCGAGCCGCGAACCGGATTGCCGTAGCACAGCACCGACGGTGACGCGCCCGCCTGGAGGGCAAGATCCATCTCCGAGGGGCTCGCCACATCGAACCCGCTTCCCAACTCCGCCAGCCGGGTCAGCACCGCCGGCTGCGGGCACGCTTTGACCGCATACCGCACCGCCGCCCGGCCGAACTCCCCGGACAACGCCATATACCGCTCGTCGATCACCCCTCGGTCCAGCACCAGGAACGGAGTGGGACCCGGGGCCGAGGCGAGGAAGCGCTCCAACGCCGGGCTCACCGAAGTCACCCGATCGACAACCTGATCCTGCCGGGCAGTTGAAGGGCCAGTCCGGTGCCAAGGGACCCGCGCGGTTCGGGCCGGGCGGGTCAGGAGATTTCCTCGGTATGCACGGGAGCACCGGCATCGTTTGTGTACCGAGCGGTGATCCGGCCGCCGTCCAAGTCGAGCACCGCGAACCCGAAGCGCCTCCACCGTTCGTCGTCGGACACGAAGAAATCGCGCTCCTCCCATGCGATCCGGGGGCCGGCCGGGGGAGTCGCGGCGTTGTTCTGGGGTTCGGGAACTCCGCCGTGGCCAAGACAGCGCGGGAAGTTGACCCCGCCGCAGGACTCAAAGCCGATGCAGCGGTGTTCGTGTCCCCACCACCAGGCCGTGACGCGCCCGTCACGCAGCACGGGTGCGAGCTTCTCGCCCAATTCCGCACCGATGTCGCCCGGAGAGTAGGTGGAGACGTATTGATGGTGGCTGAGGAGTGCCAGTTTTTTCGAAGGTTTCTCCGTGGCGACCGACACGACGAAGTCCGCCTGGGGGTTGTTCAGAACCGCTATTTCGCCCTTTGAGAAGACGTTGGAATCCCAGGCGGTGTCAAGCCCGATGAAGTCCCACGATGGGGAGGACAGTCGGAAGAAGCTCGTCGGGTGACCGTCAGCCGAATGCTGGTGCGCAAACCGTGGGTCGGTAAGGAGCGTTTGGAAGTAACCGAAGCCGCCGCTGTACATGTCGTGGTTGCCGTTCAGTGACCACGACGTCGCACCCGCCTTTGCCTGGTCGGCCGACACGGGCCAGCAGGAAAGGACATGGCTCTTGTACTCGCCGGGTAGACCTGAATAGTAGACGTCGCCGAGATGGATGACGTGGACCTCACGCTGGTTACCCAGTGCTTCCGCTACCTCCTCGGCCATGTGTGTCGCGACAGACCGAGCTCTCGGCAGCCCGGTCCCCCAGTCCCCAACCAGGACGAGCCGCGCGGAGTCGCTGATCTCATACTCGGCGGGACCGGGATTGAACGGGTGATTACCGTCGGCGAGACGTTCCAGTGTGGACTCGGCAATTTTGATGACCCAGCCGGGATCTCCCGGTGAGAAATTCCCCGGATGAAGTAGTTCTCTGACCGCCACGACTATCTTGTCGAACAGGCCACGGCGGGCCGGGGTGTCGTCGGTCACGCCCTTTGCCCTGAGCTCGCTCTCGATCGAACTCTGCACGAGGCTGATGATCGGATCCCGCGAAAGATAAGGATGCGTACCTGCACCCCCCGCTCGCGGGGTTGGGCTTTCATCAACGCTGGACAGTGCCGATCGCAGTTTGTCCGCCGGAGCGCCACCGCCAGGCATCCGAGCCGCGGCGTGCCCGGCCAGGTCGCGCAAGCGGTCAGAACCCAACACGCCCCGCACCGCTTCCACATACTCACGGACGGAGCCGCGGTCAAACGACTGCTTCAACACACAAAGCCTCCTTGGTCTGACACACTATAGGTCTCGCCACCCTCATTCCACTCGTCGCGTTGTGCTCGACCAACACACGCCGAGCATCCCGGATGAGGGTGCCAGCGAAAGTGCTTCCGACCCGCCGCCAGATCAACAGCTTTCCATCGTCCAGAAGACCTACTCGGAGCCTCGGCAATCGGGAGACCTTGCCGGTAGTTTGCCACGGTGTTTGTCCTCGTGACCAATAGCCACTGATATGGCCTCAGCCGTGCACCGACACGAGGCCTGTCTCGGCCGTGGGGTCAGTTGGTCGGAGGGGCGCTCGGTGGCGTGCTGGGCGGGCTGGTGGCGTTCTTGGCCTTGGCCTGCGCGATCCGGTTTGCGGTGATCGTGGTGTCGGTGCGTTTGCCCACCACCCGGACCCGGGTCCCGACCGGGAAGCTCTGCGCGGTGGCGGGGGCTTTCGGGGTGCCGAACTTGGTCGCCGGGGTGAGGGTGACGCTCAGTGTCTCGCCCTTGGCGGTGGTCATGGTCCAGGTTCCGCCGTTCTCCCCGGTGACCTGTCCGACCGTCGCCTGGTGCGGCTTCTTCGCGGCCGGGGGGGCCGCCGGGGCTGCCGGCCTCGCCGGGGTCGAGGGGGAACAGGCCGCTACCAGCCCGGTCGCCAGTACCGCCACCGCCAGCGCCGTCACTGCCCGGACCCGGCCGCCCCGACCTGATCGGGACGGCGGATTTGGTTGGGACTGGTCGTTCATTTTTCCTCCTGTTGCCGGGGTCGTCGTCGTCACTGTGGTAATCGAGCCTGTGAGGAACCTGAACATTCGCGGTGGCGTGCGCTGTTCTTCAGCTGATCATCAGCCTCGCCCGGTCGGCAGCCCGACCACAGCCGCTTCCGCTCGATGGGCATCTGGCAGACCGCGTCCCCCGCCGAGCCCAGCTCAGACCCCGAACCCGTCCTCGGCGCCCGCTGATCTTGCAAACGTGGGTTGATGGCCCGAGGGAAGCGGGACACAGTGGGTGAGGCGATGTCGGGCAAGTTTTCGGGGATGATCTGTTTCTTGTTCTGATGGCTATGGGGATCCTGATGTTGAGAGGAATGGAGCACGAGTGACCGCATCCGATGCCTCTGCGCCCATATGGGTGGTATCTTCTTGCGCTTAGGATCATCCGGGGTGACAGCGCCGCCAGCCCGGACCACCAGCTTGGGGCCCGAGCTAGGAGCAGACGATGGATGAGGCGCCGAAATCTGCCCGGGAACGCAAGCCGAGGCGGGAAATCCAGGAGTGGTCGACCCGCCGGAAAACTCAGGTCGTCCTCGGTGGGCTCACGGTGATCGTGCTGGTGCTCGGACTTGCTTACGCCGTTCCGGCACTGCTGAAGAAGCAGGCGGGCCCTGTTGTCGCCGGACCGGTGCAGGCAGAGGTCGTCCAGGAGCCGGCCGGCACGCCTGGCTCCGACCCGTTCACCCAGAGTGTGGCCGCGGCGGACAACCCCTCTGTTGCCGGTGTGGCTCCCGCCGAGGGAACCGGTGCCGCTCCCAGCACGGCGGGCGACACCGAGGCGCTCTACGCCGGAACGCGCAACAACCCAGGTTCTGACCCGGCTCGACTCGCCTCCTCGCTGCAGGGTGATCCGGCCGAGGCAGCGGGGTGGGCGGGGGTGCAAGGCATTGCGCCTTCGGCCGTCGGGTCCTTCATCTCCGGCCTGACACCGGTGCTGCTGCGCGCGGACGTCCGGGTGACGGACTATGGCTGGCGTAATGGCCAGCCCGTCGCTCGGCAATCGGTCTTGCAGGCCGGTACCGCCGTCCTGGTCGATGCGCTCGGTCAGCCCCGGGTCCGCTCGGTGAGCGGGAGCCCATTGGGATCTCCGCTGCACGTGTCGGCCGCGCCGCGTTACACCGGGGCCAGCTGGGCAGGATTCACCCCGAAGAACATCGAGGTCGTCGCCCCGGCGCCGATTCCTGTGGACCACTTCGTCATCTACGACCTGGGAACCGGTCAGACCTTCGTTCGTCCGGTGGGAACCCTGGGCTCAGCGGATTACCCGGTCGAGGCGCCCCCGGCCCCGCCACTCGCGGTGGCCCCCGCACCTGCCCCCGCACCTGCCCCGGTCGGGCCGCCGGCGCCGGTCGCGGTGGAGTCGGTTCCGTCCATCGAGGAGTCGGACAGCTCCGGAGACTGGGACTACCAAGGGCCCTGGTCGGACGGAGATCATCACTCGAGCCCTCCAGACCACGACGACGGTGGGCACGACGGCGGACACGGCGACGGCGGACACGACGGCGGACACGGCGACGGACACGAGGGCGGGCACGAGGGCGGGCACGAGGGCGGGCACGAGGGTGGACACGGCGGCGGACACGAGGGCGGGCACGAGGGTGGACACGGCGGTTCGCGCCACTAGCGTCAGGTGGGCCTGCCCGGCTCAGCTTGCCAGACGGTCACCAGTTGTGGCTGGGACCTCCGTTCCGGACCGAGTTCAAGTGATCGGCAGCGGCAGCGGTGTGTAGTCGGTCGGCGGGGGCGAGCTGAGGGAGTATGGGGGATATGGCCAGCACCTCGAGGCGACCGACCCGGACCGGACTCGACCTGCGGTGGGTTGATCCAGACATCCGCCCGCAAGACGACCTGTTCGGATATGTCAACGGCCGGTGGTTGCGCACGCACGAGATCCCCGACGACCGGGCGCAGGACGGCGCGTTCCGCGCGCTGCGCGACCGCGCCGAGGAGGATGTGCGCGCCATCATCGAGGAGGCCGCTGCCGGCGCGTCCGAGCCCGGCGGCGACGCACAGAAGATCGGCGACCTTTTCCGTTCGTTCATGGACCTGGAGCGCATCGAGGCGGCCGGTGTCGCGCCGTTGCGCCCGCTGCTCGACGAGGTGACGAACGCCGATGACCGGTCCGGCCTCGCGGCAGTGCTCGGGCGGCGCCAGCGGGAAGGCCACACCTCCCTGTTCGGCATGTACGTGGCCACCGACGCCAAGGACTCCACCCGCTACCTTGCGCACCTGGCGCAGTCCGGCCTCGGCCTGCCCGACGAGTCGTACTACCGCGACGAGGCCAACGCCGAGATCCGCGCCAAGTACGTCGAGCACCTGGCCCGGTTGGCGACACTGCTGGGTCTGCCCGAGCCGGGCCAGCTCGCCGAGACCGTGATGGAGCTGGAGACAGCGCTGGCCGAGGTCTCCTGGGACCGGGTCACCAACCGCGACGCCGAGAAGACCTACACCCTGATGACGCTGCCGCAGCTGCGGCAGAGCGCACCCGGCTTCGACTGGAACGCCTGGTTGGCGGCCCTCGGCGCGCCAGAGGGCTCGTTCGACGAGGTCGTCGTGCACCAGCCGGGCTTCGTGGCCTCGGCCGCACGGCTGTGGGCGCGGCGACCGTTGCGGCAGTGGCAGGCCTGGCTTTGCCTCCGTACCGCCTCCGCGTTCGCCGACTACCTGAACGCGGCAGTCGTCGAGGAGGACTTCGACTTCTACGGCCGCACCCTGTCCGGCACCCCTCGGCTGCGCGAGCGGTGGAAGCGCGGCGTGTCGGTCGTCGAGGGCGCACTGGGTGAGGCGGTGGGTCGGCTCTACGTGCAGCGGCACTTCCCCACCGCCTCGAAGCAGCATGTGCAGACCCTTGTCGCGAACATCGTCGAGGCGTACCGGCAGAGCATCAGCCAGCTGGACTGGATGAGTCCGGCCACCCGCGACCGCGCCCTTGCCAAGCTGGCGAAGTTCACCCCGAAGATCGGCTACCCCGACAGGTGGAAGAACTACTCGGCCCTCGACATCACCGCCGACGACCTGCTCGGCAACGTCCGCCGCGCCGGCGTCTGGGCCACCGACTACCAGCTTGCGAAGATCGGCACGCCGGTGGACCGCGCGGAATGGCTGATGACCCCGCAGACGGTCAACGCCTACTACCACCCCCGGATGAACGAGATCGTCTTCCCGGCCGCGATCCTGCGGCCGCCCTACTTCGACGCGGACGCCGACGACGCCGCGAACTACGGCGGGATCGGCGCCGTCATCGGCCACGAGATCGGCCACGGGTTCGACGACCAGGGCTCGAAGTACGACGGCGAGGGCAACATGACCGACTGGTGGGAGGCCGACGACCGTGCCGAGTTCGACCGGCGCGCCCAGGCACTGATCGAGCAGTACAGCGCCCTGTCCCCCATCGGACTGCCCGACCACAAAGTCAACGGCGCACTGACGGTCGGGGAGAACATCGGAGACCTCGGCGGGTTGACCATCGCAATCAAGGCCTACACGATCGCCATGGGCGACGCCGAGGCCCCGGTGCTCGACGGTTTCACCGGCCTACAGCGGGTGCTGCTCGGCTGGGCACAGCTGTGGCGAGCGGTCACCCGGCAGGCCGAGGCCGTGCAACGGCTGGCCACCGACCCGCACTCCCCGCCGGACGTGCGCTGCAACGCGGTCGTCACCAACCTCGACGCCTTCCATGAGGCATTCGAGGTGACCGAGTCCGATGCGCTGTTCACCCCGCCGAGGCAACGCGTCCGCATCTGGTGAAGCGGACGCTCATCGCACCCTCCGGCCGCTCGACGGCACGCAGGTCCGCTCGGCGTAGCCGCACCGCGTAGCGGACAGCTGTCACGGCTGCGCAATGATGGGCCCGTGACAGAGCGCAACGTCCTCGGTGCCGACCTTCAGCCGTGCGGTACCGACCCGATGACCGGGTTCTTCCGCGACGGCTGCTGCAAGACCGGCCCGGACGACCTGGGGAGTCACACCATCTGTGCGGTCGTCACGTCGGAGTTCCTCGACCACCAGCGCAGCATTGGCAACGACTTGACGACCGCACGTCCTCGGTACCGCTTCCCGGGCCTGGTACCGGGTGACCGCTGGTGCGTGACGGCGGTGAACTGGGCTCGTGCCTACCGCGACGGCGCCGCGGCACCGGTCGTGCTGGCCGCCACCCACGAGGCCGTCCTGCAGATCGTGCCCATCGCCATGCTCCGACAACACGCCGTGGACGTTCCGGACGACCCGAGCGCGCTGTAGCGCCGCCCCTCGGCCGAGGGGCGGCGTCAAGTCTCGGCCAGCCACCGCGGCGGTGCTGCCGTCGTTCCCGGCAGCGGCGGGGCCGGCGGGCCCGCCCTCAGCGCATGTCCGCACGCAGCGCCGCCACTGCCAGCCGCTTCGGCGAGGCCCGGTCGCCGGGGGTCCGGGGCGCCCACCGGCGGGTGATGACGCCGTCCACCACCAGCGCGTCCCCGCCGAGCTGGCGGGTGTCCTCGACCGGGGCGCTGAGCCGGCGCCCGCGCAGCGCCGCGACCAGGTAGAACGCGACTGTCCCCGGCGAGTACACCCGCCACAGCGGTGCCCGGCCGATGCCGAGCAGCTGGTAGAGCACGCGCTGCTCGTCGGACAGCACCGGACCGGGCAGCGCGAGGTACCCGGCCAGCGCGGACATCGCCTCCGGCGGGCTGAACCCGGCGGTGACCAGCCCGATCCCGGTGTTCGACAGCTCGTTGCGCACCTGGACCAGGTGCTGCTGGCAGGGCAGTCAAAACCGGTGCCGGATCAGCGTCAGCAGCCAGGTCCCTGGCAGCTCCCCCAGCGCCACATCGGCGCCGGTGCGTACCTCGGGCAGCCGGATGCCGTGCAGCGGTATCCGCACCGCCTGCTCACGCACCGGCCGCCTCCGCGACCAGCGCACCGACCTGGCTGACCTGCTCGTATCCGACACGCAGCAGGAAGTTGTCCAACCGACCGTAGGACTTGGCGCCGAGCACGAAGAAGTTCGGCTCCGGAGACCGCAGCGTGTCCACCCCGACGGCGGGCTGTGCCAGGCAGTCGGCCGCGCCGGCGCCCAGCAGCGCGGCGGACAGGTTCATCGGCGCGGCGGTGGCGTAGCACTCGTGCACCTGCAGCTGGCGGTACAGGCCGTCGTCCCCGACGTAGCCGGTGAGACCGACAATGTGGTCCACGGTGAGCCGCGCGTCGCCGGCCGGCGAGGCCAACCGGACCCGGACCCGCCGCCCGTCACGATCCAGCGCCTGCACCGTGGTACCGGTGTGCACTACCACCCGCTGGTTCCCGCCGGACACGAACAGGCGGGCACTGTCCACCAGTGCCTGGCGGCCGGGCAGCACGTCGCCAGGGACCTCGCCCCAGTCCGGTGCCGGATCGCGCACCACCCAGTCCAGCCGGGTCCGGGGCAGCCGCGCCAGCTGCCGCGCGGCCGTCTGGGCCGACTTACCGGCCCCCACCAGCAGGACCGTGCCCTGCCACCGGTCGGGATCCTCGGTCCTTGGCAGGGTGCGGGTGATGTGCCCTTCGACGGTGGCCTCGCCGAGGGCCGGGATGCCGCCGTCCCCGAGCCGGTTCGGGTTGCCGTAGGTGCCGGTGCAGTCCAGCACCGTGGCGGCCTGCCGCAGCTGCTCGCCGTCCGGGCCGTCGATCAGCAGCCGGAACGGCGCCGAGGCACGCGCGGCGGAGCCGATCTCCTCGTGCTTGAGCAGCCCGCGCCGCGCCACGGCCCGCACCCGGTGGCCCAGTCGGACCCGGCCGGCCAGCGCCGCCGACCCGGCCAGCGGGACCAGCAGCCGCTCGGTCAGCTCGTCACCGGTCGGGCACCGGTCGTCGTCGGGCAGCCCGGGCAGGTGCGCGCGCATCCGCGGCGAGGCGTTCATCGACCACGGGGTGAACATCCTGACGTGCCCCCACTGCGCGACGTGCGCGCCCACCGCGGTGCCGGCCTCGTACACGGTGCACTCCAGGCCGGCGTCCGCGCAGGCCAGCGCGGCGTCCAGCCCGACAGGCCCGGCGCCAAGGATCGCCACGCCCGGCGGCGGTGCGGTCATCGCGCGCCTCCTCTGTTCACGGGCCATCCGTTTCGCGGGCCCACCCGGTCAGACCGCACAGTTGTAGACCACCGGCAGAGTGCCGTCGGACTGGCGCAACCGCAGGAAGGTCTGCACGATGCGCCGTTTGGCCTCGGCAAGGGGCACCTCGGGGCCACCGACGAGCATGTCCGGCGAGGTGTCGACATCGGCGGCGGCCGGGTGCCAGTGCCACCCGTCCGCGGTGACGGTCAGCTCCGGCACCGTGTTGTCCTCGCCGATGGCCAGCCCGTCGTCGGAATGGCCCCGCCTGACCAGCGGGCGCACCGCGAAGTCGCGACCATGCACGCCCTTGCCGGCGAGCAGCCGGCGCAGCGGCTCGACCTGGCCGGTGTTGCCCGGCGTCTCGGTCATGCCGACCCTGACCGGCAGCCGCAGCGCCAGCGCGGTGTCCAGCCCCGCCATCGCGCGGGCCCAGGAGCCGCCGCCGCGGTGCGCGTCGTGCTCGGCCGGTCGCGCGGCGTCCAGCGAGGTCTGCAGGGTCAGCCGAGGGCGCCCGGCCAGCCGCCGCAGCTGCTCGCGCCGATAGCCCCGGTAGAGCATGCCGTTGGTCAGGCACACCACGTCGACGCGCTCGGTCGCGTAGAGCAGCTTGTCCACGATGTCCGGCTGAAGGAACGGCTCCCCGCCGGTCACGTACAGCTCGGTGAAACCCGAGGCCACCGCCACGTCGACCAGCTCGCGGAACCGCTCGAGGTCGATCTCCCGCCGGCGTGCTCTCGGCGAGGAAGCCACCGAGCAGTAGTCGCAGGCGAGGTTGCAGTGGAAGTTGGTGTACAGCCACAGCCGAGGCGGGAACAGCGCCGAGCCGAACAGCGGCAGCACCGGCAGCCCGTCGTCCGGCGCGTCCGGTTCGCCCGCCCAGGACACCGCGGCCCCGGAGAACGCCGGCAGCGCGGACTTGTAGAGCTGGTAGCGGCCCCGCGAGCGTTCCGCGGGCGGCACGATCTCCAGGCAGGTGGTCCAGTACCCGGTCTCCACGGCCTGCGCGAACGCCTCGGGCAGCCCGGCGGACCGGATCGAGCGGGCCTGCGCCCGCCAGTCGTAGTCCAGCGCCACCAGCTCCGCCGACACCGGCCCTTCGGCGTCCGGCCAGCCACCGGCTTCCGGCCCGAGGTCGACCATCGCGAACCAGACGTGGGTGCCGCCGTCGTTGGCCGGGCGGCCCAGTACCCCGACGTTGACCACCAACGCCGGCCGGCCGTCCGGGCGGGTCACCCAGCGGGTCCATGGCAGGCCGGAATGGGTGCAGCAGATCAGGTCGGCGCCCGACTCCGCGACGCGCAGCTCGTGCTGGGTGTCGGGCAGCGACTCCCACCAGAAATCGTTGACGGCCAGCGTCGAGCCGTGCACCAGGTGCACGTCCACCCCGTCGACGGTCTCCCGGTGCTCGGTGCTCAGGGTGCGCATCCAGGCGGCGAACTCGGCGGAGGTGTGGCGCAGCGTGTAGTCGTAGGCGACTGCCGCGAAGGTGTTGTCGGCGTCGTCGGTGTAACCGCACCCGCAGTCGGTCTGCCCACTGCCGATGGCGACCTCGTAGTTGCCCGCGATGCACTCGACGCCGCTCGCCACGAGCAGCGGCCAGATCGCCTCCGGCTCGGCACCGTAGGCACCGAAGTCGCCAAGGCAGAACAGCCGGTCCGCCCCACTGGCCCTGGCCGCCTCGACGAAGGCCCGCAGCGCGTACGGGTTGGAGTAGGTGCCCCCACAAATGGCCAGCCTCGTCACCGGGCTCCTTCCCTTCGGCGCCACCGCGCACGGTGGGCCGCGGCCGGCGCGAAACCGTAACCTGAACGCGTCCAGCGACCAGCCTGACACAATCTAATTGCGGAGGGGGCACTGTGGCGCCCGGGTGCGACGACGGATCCGCGGCACCGACCGTCTCGATCATCGTTCCGGTGCTGAACGAGGCTGCGCACATCGAGGCCGTGCTGCACCGGCTGCACCGCGACTTCCCTGGCTGCGAGGTGGTCGTCGTCGACGGCGGCTCGACCGACGGGACCGCCGAGCTGGTCGGACCGCCCGCGCGCCTGGTGCGCAGCCCGCCAGGGCGCGGCCGCCAGCTCAACGCGGGGGTGGCACACAGCGGCGGCGAGGTGCTCTGGATCCAGCATGCCGACACGCACGTCGACCCGGCGGCGCTGGGCCAGCTGCGCGGCGCCCTCGCCGACCCTTCGGTCGTCGGCGGCGGTCTGACCCTGCGCTTCGACCGGCACAGCCCGAGCCTGAGCTATGTCGCGGCCACCTCGAACATCCGCGCCCGCCGGCTGGGCTGGTTCTTCGGTGACCAGGCGATGTTCGTGCGCCGCACGGTCCTCGAGGCCCTCGGCGGTTTCCCGGACCTACCCGTCATGGAGGACCTGGAACACTCCCGGCGGCTGCACCGGGTCGGCCGCACGACGTTGTTGCCGGCCACCTGCACCGCCTCGGCGCGGCGGTTCACCGAGCACGGCACGCTGCGGATGCTGGTGTTCATGCAGTGGCTCAAGCTGCTCTACTTCGCCGGGGCCGACCCCACCCGGTTGGCCCAGCGCTACGCCAGGGGCCCACTGTGGCCTCGGTTGGCTCGGCCGGGTGCCGGAAGGACAGGCACCACGGGGCGGACGCCGTGACCACGGCGGAGCACACCGACAGCGTCGGGGCCCGGCTGGACCGGCTGCACTGGAGCGGCCGGCACGCCACGATCCTGGTGGCGCTCGGCGCCGACTGGCTGTTCGACTCGTTCGAGGTGCAGCTGTTCTCCAGCGCGGTGGGCCCGCTCGGTGACCACTTCGGCGCCTCGGTGTTCGCCCCGGGACGCGGTGCTGGCGGTGTGGCTGTCCGCAATCCTGCTCGGCGCGCTGCTGGCACTCATCGTACTGATCTCCCGTCGGCGCATCCCGGAGTCTCCCCGCTGGTTGGCCTGCCGGGGCCGACACGCCGAGGCCGACCGGATCGCCGCCGGTCTGGAAGCCGCGAGCCGGGGCCGGGGCCGCTAGTACTGCAGGGCCGGTAAGGCGAGTCGCCCCCGCGAGGCTCCGGAGGAGTTCCGGCGAAGGCCGGCGCTGTGAACGTCGGCAACCAAGGACCGAACCCCTGCTGGCGGCACCCAAGGGTGAGCACAAGCGCGCTCTTTCGGCCGAAGGCGAACTTGCGGAGGCGGGCCCGAAGGGTCCCCGAACGGAAGTTCTCGCGCGAGAACAGGCCCTGTACTAGCTGGACCGCACCGCCGGCCACCGGCACGCAGCGGGCCGCCGGCGTCGCCTCGGCCTCGGCGAACACCTCGCGCGGCGCGCTGCGCGAGCTGGTCCGGGACCACCGCGGCCGGCTCGCCCGTGGCGCCGCCCTCGACCTGGCCGAGGCGTTCGGCTACTACGGGCTGTTTGCCCTGCTCTCGGTTGTCGTGCTGGAGCGCGTGCACATCTCGCAGGCGCAGGTCCCGTTCTGCTACCCCGCCGGTAACCTCGCCGGCCTGGTCGGCGGGCTGGCGATGAGCACGGCGTTCGACCGGGTCGGGCACCGCGGCACGGTCATCGGGTGCTATCTGGGCGCAGCGGCCGCTGTCGGGCTGCTCACCTCGGCGACCGCCACCGGGAGCGCGGCCTGGGTCACCGCGGCGTTCGCGCTGGCCAATGCGTTCGGCACCGCCGCGTGGACCGCCGCCTACCCGACCTTCACCGAGCTGTTCCCGACCCATCCGCGGGGTGCCGGGGTCGGTACCTCGGTGGCCGGCGGGCGGGTCGGCGCCGTCGTCGGGACCCTCGCGCTGCCGACGCTCGCCGCCGCGCTGACCCCGACCCCGGCCTACCTGCTGGTCGTCGGCTGCTGGTTGCTCGGCGCCGCCGCGATGGCCGGCTACGCGCTCGACGACGGCGCCGACGCCACCGGCCGCCCGTTGCAGGCACTCGCCGAACCCTCGGCGGCCGCGCCAGGATGACGCCCGGCCGCGCCTCCCGAGGCCGGGCACCGACCGTGCCACCCAGAACTATCTCCCGTCGCGAGCGGCTAGTAGTACTGCAGGGCCGGTAAGGCGAGTCGCCCCTGCGAGGCTCCGGAGGAGTTCCGGCGAAGGCCGGCGCTGTGAATGTCGGCAACCAAGGGCCGAACCCCTGCTGGCGGCACCCCAGGGTGAGCACAAGCGCGCTCTTTCGGCCGAAGGCGAACTTGCGGAGGCGGGCCCGAAGGGTCCCCGATCGGAAGTTCTCGCGCGAGAAGAGGCCCTGTAGTACTAGGCCGTGATCGGTGACATACTCGCAAGTCGCACGGCGCACGCGACCGAGGGGCAGGCCAAGCAAGGACACGCCGCATGGACACGACCGGCCAGAACCGAAACCGGGGCACCGCCGCACCGGCACGCACCAGCGGCTCCGGTCAGGACACCGGCTTGCCCGCCATCCGGATCGGCCTGGTGGGCGGCACCGTCGGGATGCTCTGCTGCGTCGGTCCGACGGTGCTCGCGCTGGCCGGTGTGCTGGGTGCCGGCACCGCCTACGCCTGGGCCGAGGAGCTCTACGGCGGCTATGCGTGGTGGTTCCGGCTGGGCGGGCTCGCCGTGACGGTCGGGCTGGTGGTGTGGGCGTTGCGCCGCCGCCAGTCGTGCAGCCTTGGCGGCGTGCGGGCTGGTTGGCGCCGGCTGCTGCTACTGGTCGTCGTCGCGGTGGTGACCTATCTCGTGTTGTACGCGGTGACCACGCTGGCCGGCCCCTTCGCGCGGTGACACCGTCGGTGCGCAAGCTCGGGTTGGCGCGGGCGTACCGCTGGGCGGCGGCGGCGGGACAACGGGTGCGGCGCTGGGAACGCCGCACCCGCCCGGTCGATCCGGAGTTCGTCGGCGCGCTGAAGGCGCGGTGGGAGGGGCTGCCCGAGCCGGTCCGGACCCGGGCGCAGTTCGTGGGCCGGGGAATAACCGGCTGCGAAGGAACCCACGGGGTGTTCCCGAGGTGCAACCTGCGGTGCACGCCTTGTTACCACTCCCGCGATGCCAACCAGGTACGGGTGGACGGGGCACACACCACCGCACAGGTCACCGCCCAGATGCGGCTGTTACGCCAGCGCCGGGGGCCCTACTCGCACGCCCAGCTGATCGGCGGCGAGGTCAGCCTGTTGCCCCCGGACGCGCACGCCGAGGCCTTGGGCATCATGCAGGCGCACGGCCGGGAACCGATGAGTTTCACCCACGGGGACTTCGACTACGACTACCTGCGCGCGACAGCCGTTGACGATCAGGGCCGGCGCCGGGTGCGGCGGCTGTCGTTCGCCGTGCACTTCGACATGATGATGTTCGGCCGCCGAGGGATCCAGCGTCCACCGGACGAACGGGCGCTCAACCCCTACCGGGCCCGTTTCGCCGAGATGCTGCGCCAGTTGCGCCGCGAGCACGGCGTCGAGTTCTACCTGGCGCACAACATGACTGTCACGCCGGCCAACCTCGACCAGATCGGCGACGTGATCCGCGACTGCCACGCGATGGGCTACGGCATGTTCTCCTTCCAACCCGCCGCGTTCGTGGGGGACGAGCGCCGCTGGCGGGAGAGCTACCAGAAGCTCACCGGTGACGCGGTCTGGCAGCGGATCGAGGCCGGTGCCGGGGCAACCCTGGACTACCGGGTCGTGCAGAACGGCGACCCTCGGTGCAACCGGACCGCCTACGGTTTCTACGTCGGTGAGCGCTGGCATCCTTTCCTCGACGGCAGCGACCCGCGTGACCTGGCTATCCGCGACGCGTACTTCCGCTACCTCGGGCCGATGCCGCTGGGTGGGGTACCGCCGGCGCTGCTGGCCATCCGGCTGGCCCGCCGGGTCCTGCGCCATCCCCAGATGATCGGTGTCGCGGCGGGCTGGCTGGTGCGCGCGGCCCGCCGCGTCGGCCCCGCCGAACTGCTGCGGCACGGAATGCGCCCGGTCACCTTCGTGATGCACCAGTTCATGGACGCCGCCGACGTGGCCCCCGCCTGGGAGCTCATGCAGCAGGGCATCACCAGTGACGACCCATGCCTGCGGGAAACTCAGGAACGCCTCGCCGCCTGCCACTACGAGATGGCCCACCCGGAGGACGGGACCCTGGTGCCGGCATGCGTTCAGCACTCGGTGCTCGATCCCGCCGAGAACGTCGAGCTGCGGCGCCTGCTGCCGCTCACCCCGGTCGACCGGTAAGGCACCACCACCGGTCGCGGATTGTCCGCCGAGGCCACTCGACTCCCGGTCGCTTCATAATCACGTCTCGGTATGCTCGACAGTTCGGCGCGGGGCACCGGATACCTTCTGGCGGGGTGAGTTCATGGGGCGGAGGACCGGCGAGCGCGCCGCGCTCCCCGAGCTGGCGTCCGAACCGGGCGACGACGCGAGAACTGGCCAGGTTCATTACCTGGCTGCCCCTTTGACCGCCGAGGTCGCCTGCGACCAGGTCCGGGCCGCCATCGACCGTGCTGCCCTGCGGCCCGGTCAGGCACTGTCGTTACGCGCGCTGGCCGACCAGCACCGGGTTCGCGTCGACACCCTTGCAATGATGCTGCGCGGCCTCGAGCGGGACCACCTGCTCACCATTCGCGGGGACACCGCGATCGTCGCGCCACTCGATCCCGACAAGCTCACCGAAGCACAGAAGTTCAGCGGCTTGATCGAGCGCGGGCTGATCCCGATCGCCTTCCGGCTGATGACGCCGGCGCAGCTGGACAAGATCGAGGCGCTCATACCCACGCCCGAGGCTGTCCGGGAGCGCAATCCGCACCGCGACACCTTGTTCGCCGGGGCCCGGCTGATCGCGGCGCTGTACGAAGCCGGATCGACACCCGCGGACCAGCGGGAGATACAAGCCCTGATAAATCACGGCAAACGGTACATCGCCCACAGCAGGCTGCATACGCCGTGGACCATGTTCGCCGGCCAGCGGCACATCGTCAGCCTGCTGCGAGTCGGAAAGACCACTGAAGCCATCCAGCTCCAGCTGACGCTGCTCGACCAGTTGCACGACTACGAGCGAGTGTGCCTTGACTACCCGCACGGCTCCGACGACGACTACCCGGTCGCCGACGTGCTACCGCTGCGGGGAAGGCGCCGGCGAGACCCATCGCAACACCTGTACCTCCCGCCGAAAGCGAGACGCCGGCGAGATGCCTGATCTCCGGCATCGTGGCACGCCGGTCGGCCTAACGGCACCCACGGGCGTCCAGGCCGAGCATCGCCAACAGCTCGACGCAGTCATCGCGGTCGCTCGCCTGGCCGGCCACCACCTGCACGGCCTTGCGGTTCTGCTCGGCGAGGGCGAAATCCTCCACCGCCCGCAGCCGGCGCCAGTGCGCGGTGGGATCGGGTTGGGCCCGCAGCGCGTGGCTCGGCGGCGTCATCGGCTGCTCGCCGGGGCACGGCCGGGGAGATAAGGGCTTAGGTCTTCAATCACGGGTCGACCCTGACTTCGCCGACGAGCGGCGACCTCGTGGAACCCCTGGCTCGCTATCTCGGCGAGATGCGTACCGACCAAGTAGCGGTGACACTACGCCAGGGGCCGGCAGCGGCATAGTTGAGCGGGCTACGCCGAGCCCGCGCCGGCCGGCGCCGCGGCTGACCGATGGAGGTCGTGATGAGCTCGCCCATCGACAAAGTGCTGGAAGACGCGGTTGCCGCCGGCGCGGTGCCGCATGTCGCGGCGATCGCGGCGGACGCCGACGGGGTGATCTACCAGGGCGCCTCGGGGCCCCGCGCGGCCGGCGAGGGCGACCCGGTCGGTGTGGACACCCACTTCCGGATCATGTCCATGACCAAGATGGTCGCCACCGTCGCGGCGCTGCGGCTGGTCGAGCAGGGCCGGCTGGAGTTGGACGGGCCGGTCGCCGAGTACTGCCCCGAGTTCGCCGACCTGCAGGTACTGGTTGGATTCGACGGTGACACCCCGAAGCTGCGGCCACCGGCCAGCCGGGCCACCGTCCGGCAGCTGATCACCCATACGGCCGGGCTTGGCTACTGGTTCTGGAACGAGGACCTGGTGCGGTGGGACGCGGTCACCGGCAACCCGCCGCTGATCTCCGGCCTGCGCGGGGCCTTCCGGGCGCCGCTGCTGCACGACCCGGGCACCCGCTTCAACTACGGGATCAACACCGACTGGCTGGGCAAGGTCGTCGAGTCGGCCGGCGCGACGCCGCTGGACGTGGCGGTCAAGGAAGGCATCACCGGCCCACTCGGCATGCACAACACCACGTTCCTGATGGACGACGCGCAGCGGGCCAACTCCTCGCCGGTGCACATGAGGGGCGAGGACGGCCGGTGGGCCTCGGTCGGGGAAATCCTCAACCAGTCGCCGGACTGGTGGGCCGGCGGCCACGGCCTGTACTCCACCCCGCGTGACTACATCCGGTTCGAGCGTGCCCTGCTGCGCGGCGGCGAGCTGGACGGCGCGCGGATCCTGCGACAGTCCACCGTGGACGAGGCGTTCAGCAACCAGATCGGCGAGCTGGACTTCCCCTCGGAGATCGAGGCGGCCGACCCCGCCACCAGCGGCCCGTTCCGCCCGGGCCCCGGTTACAAGTGGGGCCTCGGCCTGCTGCTCAACACCGTCGATCAGCCCGGGATGCGCCGGGCCGGCACTGGCGCATGGGCGGGGCTGTGCAACACGCACTTCTTCGTGGACCGGACCAGCGGCGTCTGCGCGTCGATCTACAGCAACTTCCTGCCGTTCATCACCCCGGAGGCGCTTGAGCTGTACGCGAACTTCGAACGCGCGCTGTATGCCTCGCTGCGGGACGGCTGACCGCGAGGCGGCTGACCGCGGGGCCGAGCCCGGCCCGGCGCGCCGGGCCAGGAAGCCGACCGGCTGCCCTGCACCGCCTTCTCCCCCGCGCTGGCGGTCGGCTAGCCGACCGGTGCCGGACGTCTAGCCGACCGGTGCCTTACTGGCGGACACCTTGCCAGCCGACGCTTTGCCGGCGGACGCCTTGCTCGCCGGTGCCTTACCAGCGGGCGCCGTACCCGAGGGAGGCTTGCCGGCAGCGGCTTTGCCCGAAGGCGCCTTGCCGCCGGGCGACTTGCGCGCCCGGCCAGGCCGGGCGCCACCCCGGGCCCGGAACGTCACCCCGGCGTCCTGCAGCAACCTGCGTACCCGCCCGATGCTGTAGCCCGTCTCGGCACAGATCTCCCGGACGCTGCGGCCCTGCTCGTAGCGGCGCAGCAGCTCCGTTCCGATCTTGCCTCGCTGGTTCTCCGGAAGCCGTTGGCCTCGTCGAAGAGATGGGGTCTTGGACATAAGGCAGATCTTGCACGTTGAATCGCGTCAGATCCAGGACCGTACTCGCCGCGACCTTGCGCATACATACCGCCGGTCACTTGTATGCGGGATACTGTTTTCCTCGAGGCGTCACCTCCGTCGCTGCCTCCGCACCCCATGCCGACCAGCCCTCTCGGGGGTACCGGGCAAACAATTCGAGGTAGGGCCCCGGCGAACAGGACTCGATCAGCTCATACATTTCATCGGGCTTGCGGGAATGTTCACGCTTTCGTGTCTCGACCATATTGACCTGGCGCCGGGCCGGGTCGAGCGTGCGGAGCGAGCCGCGTACACCGAATAGCACCAGCTCGGTGACATTCCGGAAGTAGAACCCGACACCGCGACCGTCCGGGCCGCCGTCCTTGCGCCGCTTCGCCCACACCAGGTTGGACACATAGCGAAACCCCCAGGCCTCCAGCACCCGAAGCCCTTCGGGCAACAGCGCATTCGGCACCCACAGGTAGAGATGCGCGTTGTCGGCGGCCGTATCGGCAATGGGCAGGCCCCCGATGTCGTCGATGGTCATCGTGTCGTACCGGTCCAGCCGGCGGTGCTCCGGCGCGACCTTGCCGGTCCGGTTGGTGAACCGCCACGGCGGGTCGGCGTAGATGGTGGCAAACCCACCGGCCGGCGCGGCGATCGGCGCCAGCGGGATCGGCTGGCCGTCGGCGCGCAGCGGGCGGGCCGGCACCAGCCTGCGGCTGCGCGGCGCAATCGGCGGCCCGCCGGGGCGGTCGGCGCCGAGCCCGGCCCGAGCCCCGGCGTGCACACCCAAACCGACCTCGCCATGGATCTCGACACCTGTGTCGGTGTCGCCCAGGGCGCGTGCCGTGCTCATCCCTTGATCACTCCCCCGGGTTCTCGATATCGAACAAAGCAACGTTATTCGAACATATCGGATCTTGTTGTCGACTGCCAGCACCGCCGGCGCCGCCACGCTCCAGGCAATGCGCACTGACCGCGACGGCCAGTATCGGGCACCCTCCCGCGTCACCACGGGTCATTCTCGGCTGCAGCTTCTCGAGGTTGGTGGTGGTGGTCGTCTGCAGGCGTTTGTTCGCCTCAGCCTCGGAAAGACCCGCCGCCCGCCCCAGCTCGCCGGCAAGTTTGCGCAGGTCCTTATGCGTGCGTGTGACAACAATTCCACAGTCGATCAGGCCGGCGTCATAGAGCGCGCGGTAGGCGCCGATATCACGATCGAGGTTTCCGTCCTTGGCGTTCCACTCGACATCGAGGGCCACCCGGTTCTTCACATTGTCCACCTTGTAACCCTGACTGAGCACTTCGCTCTGCAACAATTTTGGCACCGTCTCGCCGGCCGGGCGGTGCGGCAAGATTTGTAGCTCTGATCTCACCCTCGTGTCCACCCGACCCTCTCGCCAACCTCGAGAACGAAAACCCTCGTTCAGGCGAGCGGCAAGCCGTGACTCGTTACCCCCGGGATGTACGAGGTCGTCGATGCGCAGCACGAAATCGTCCAGCACCTCGACCATCTCGGCGAACTCCGCCGGGTTCGTGACGGCCATGATTGCGGCCGCGTTCCGGGTCTCACGGATTTCGTATCTCTCCCGCGTCGACGCCGGAAGCACCCGAAGGTAACTCTCGGTCAGCTCCACGTCAGGAGACGATAGGAGGCGGCCGGATGAGATCATCTCCGGGTGGGCCGGCGACGGCACGATCATTTCTCATGGTGTTCGTTGTACCCGGACCCACCGACAGTCTCGGTACCGAGAGCGGCGAGCCCCGGCGTCAGTCGAGCAAGTCGGCGAACTCGGCCAGCGCGGCGTCCGAGCGGGCCGGATCCTGACTGACCAACCGGTCGAGCAGCAACCCGTCGATGGCGTCCAGGATCAGGTCGGCCAGGGCCGGCACCCGCGCCGGCGACACACCCAGCTCGGTCAACCCGGAGCGCAGCAGTTGCAGCCAGGGTTCGCGCAGCCGCCGGTGAGCGGCGCTCCACCGCCCCGGCTCGCCCACCGAGAGCACGCACAGCTCCAGGTAGAGCCGCACCATGCCCTCGGCGTCGGCGGCGTTGACGACCCGCCACGCGTAGCGCACCAGGTCCGCGACGCCGCGCGGCGGCGGGTCGGCCGGCCGGACCGACTCGACAAGCTTCCGGTTTGCCAGCGCGAGCACCTCGGCAACCAGCTCGTCCTTGCCGCCGAAGTGGTAGATCAGCATTCGGTCGCTGGTGCCGAGGATCGCCGCCAGCGGCCGCAGCGACAGTCTGATCAGCCCGTTGGCCAGCACATAGGCCAACGCGCCCTCGGCAAGTTCGGCCCGGCGGTCCACGGCCGAACTGTAGCAACTGCTTCACAGAAGACGTAGCGACTGCTACATTCAGCGGGGTCGAAGGGAGCGCGCCATGACCCCGTCCACCAGCGCGGTGCTTCGGCTCGATGCCGGCTTCGAGGCACTGCTCGCGCTGTGCTGCCTCGTCCTCGCGTTCGGGCTGCTCGGAACCGGCGGCTGGCCAAGACCGCCGTGGCTCGGCGCGCACCTGCTGCTGCTCGCCGCCGGGGTGCTACTGGTGGTCGCGGTGGTCCTGCTCCGGCTCCCTGGGCGGGCCGGGCCGGGCGCGCTGCGGACTCTCGGGCTCGGCAATGCGGCGACCGCCGTGGCCGCCCTGGTCTGGTCGATGCTCGATGGCGCGGCCACGCCGTGGCTGCCGGCCGTGCTCGTCCCGGTCGCGGTGGTGATCGGGACGCTCGCGGCGATCCAGATACACCTCGCGCGCGGCGCGGGTCAGGACAAGATCACCGGGTTGACGACGTCGGCAACCACGACCAGCAAGCTGTAGCAGATGAACACCAGCCCGACCGCGTAGGCCACCGGCATGAGCTTGGCAAGGTCCACCGGCCCAGGGTCGCGGCGGCCGCGCAGCCGGGCCAGCCGGCGGCGGATGCCCTCCCAGACGGCCGCCATGATGTGGCCGCCGTCGAACGGTGGCAGCGGCAGCAGGTTGATCAGGAACATGGACAGGTTCACCCCGGCCAACAGATTCAGCAGCAACGCCAGTTTCGACCTGACAGGGCTGTCTTGACCGAGAACCTCGCCGCCGATCCGGGAGACGCCCACCACGCTGATCGGAGTGTCGAGCTGACGCTTCTCGCCGAGAAATGCCTGTCGGAACAGCTCGGGTACCCGTCCGGGCAGCGCGACAAGCGAAGTACCGGTGAGCGAGATGTACTGGCCGAGCTGCTGTGCAACGAATCCCGGGGTTTGTCCCTGGTACTCGACTGTCGTGGAGAATCCCAGGAACGCGGCCCGCTCGTAGCCAGGCTTACCGTCCAATCTAGCTACCGTGTTCGGCACGGGAGTAACTGTGAGCGTTACTTGTCGCCCTTCCCGCTGCACGGCCAACGGCACCGTACCGGTGATAGTGCGAACCGCGCGTCGGAACTCGTCCCAGCCGGTGTATCGCACACCGTTCAGGCTCAGCACGATGTCTCCCGCCCGCAGGCCGGCAGCAGCCGCTGGGGTGAGCGGTGCACCCGGTGGGCAATCAAGCGGGGCTGGACGGCCGTCAGTTGGCGTAGGCAGTACACATCTCGACACCGCACCGACTGTCATCGTGCTGGCCGGAACGCCTACACATATCAGCGAGATGCCGATCAGCACGACCGCGAGGATCAAGTTCATCACTGGGCCGGCGGCCATCACCGTGATCCGCTTCCACGGTGCCCTCGTCCAGAACTCGCGCGTCTCGTCCCCGGGGCGCCAGATCAGCGCGGACTCTGAGCGCACGCTCTCGACCAGCCCCTGGAACGGGCCGCTCTTGCGGCTGCGACCGTGTGTCTCACCCGCCCGGGGCGGCAGCATGCCGACCATCCGGATGTAACCGCCGATCGGGATGAGCTTGAGGCCGAACTCGGTCTCACCGACCCGCCGGGAGAAGAGCGTCCGGCCCCAGCCGACCATGAACTCCGGCACGCGGACGCCGAAGTACTTCGCGGTCGAGTAATGACCGAGCTCGTGCCAGGCGACGGCAGATGCGATGCCCAGCGCGAACAGCACGATTCCCAGGACGTACAACATGACGCCCGAGCCTACGGGGTGCATCTGCGTCTGCCCATCCTGCCGCCTAGACCACGAGCCGCCAGCTCCAGCACGGCGTAACAGCTGCTCAGGATGGTGTCTCGGATCCAGAGTCAAGGACCCGTAGCCAGTCGTCGTTGATGTCGGGCGGGTCGGCGCAGGAGAACACCGCGCTCAAGGCGGTCGGCCCCACACCGTGGACCGGTAGCGCCTCGGCGAAGTTGAGTCCGTACGCATCTCCTGATTCAAGGCTGACCAAACAGACCTCCCCAGGCTCCACACCGGAGCCCAGTACAACGATGTAATTCTCCGTTGCGGACTGGATGCAGGCGACCCAGCAGTAAGAAAACTCCTTTACTCTCGCGGAGAGCGCGACATCGTCAAGCCTTAACTGATAGTGCGCCCATTCCATCCAGCGGTCGGCCTCATTTTCGGCGTACCGATGAACAATTCTCCGGAGACGCAGTCTCGCCACTTTATCGACACTACGAGGAAAGGTCAAGTTCATCAGTTTGAAAAATCCATCGAAGCAGATCTCTCGGGCTACCGCGTCACCAAACAAAGCGTCGAAGTGCCGACGCGAAAGCGTGCCAACAACGAGTGCGGAATCTGCACCTAGAAGGTGTGCCAACCAGATCCCCCGTGCAGGAGCTCCTATCTCGCCCATGCCTTCAGTTAGCCATCTAGACGAGACAGGCAACGTCGAGGACACGCCGACAGGAGTGAAGTCAATCGGAGGGTATCGCAGTTGAACTTCCTGAGCCATGTGACTTTCCCTTATTTAATGAGACACCCGCCCAGCGGCATATAATTCTCATGCGCCAGTTGGCCTACTACTGTAGAGAATATAACTCCCGGTGCAGTATACCACTGCTCTGTCTACATTCATGATGGACACAAAGATGGAGCCTCGCATGCCCGTCAGATCTTCGTATGGCGTGATCGTGATCGGCACGTTGAAGCCGGTGTCGGACGACGCCGGATAAAGACCCTCTCCACCTTCGCCAGCGTCATGCACCTCAATTGAGGCCAGTCCGTGTCCACCTGGTCCAAAAAATTCACCAAGATCGACTCCTGCAACCCTAAAAGACAACCTGAGAGCGTTCGGGCTTGCATTTTCCGTCACATGAATATGACTACCGCAGTTCGACGCAGCAAAAGCTCGAGATGGCACTACGAAGCTCAGCAATGCCAGAAGAAACACTAGCGCCGCAGCCATCACTAGAGCCCCTCTTGATAATTAAGAACCCGCTGCCTGAGACCATAGTGCTCTCCAATCACAAAGGCCTCGATAACCCAGCTATCGACTGTAGCATTGACTATAGAGGTAGCTATTCACCTGGGGTGTGATCGATCTCGCGAAGTGGGTTGCGGCGCGCCGGATTGATCTCCTGG